>NZ_JAUYAN010000238.1 GCF_030693485.1 Bradyrhizobium sp.
ACCCGCGAAGCCTTGTTCCAGTCGCAGAAAATGGACGCAATCGGTCAGCTCACCGGCGGCGTCGCGCATGATTTCAACAATCTCCTGATGGCGGTGCTGGGCAGCCTCGAATTGCTGCGCAAGCGTCTTCCCGACGATCCCAGGACGAAGCGCCTGGTGGATAACGCCATGCACGCCGCCCAGCGCGGCGCCGGGCTAACGCAGCGGATGCTCGCCTTCGCCCGCCGGCAGGAACTCAATCCGGTGACGCTCGATGTGGCAAACCTCGTTCGCGGCATGACCGGTCTGCTGCACAGTTCGCTCGGCGCCACCGCGCAGATCAGGATGGAGTTCGCATCCGGGCTGAACAGGGTTCTCGCCGATCCTAACCAGCTGGAACTGGCCATCCTCAATCTCGCCGTCAATGCGCGGGACGCGATGCCGAAAGGCGGGTTGATCGTCATCACCGCGAAGGAAGAGACGATCACAGGCGCGCCAGACCTGAAGGACGGAAATTATGTCTGTCTTTCGGTGACCGACAATGGGGTCGGAATGGATGAAGCCACCCGGCGGAGGGCGCTGGAGCCCTTCTTCACCACCAAGGGTGTCGGCAAGGGCACCGGACTCGGGCTATCGATGGTTCATGGCATGATCCAGCAGTCCGGCGGCAAGTTCGTGCTCAGGAGCAGCAAGGGCGAAGGCACCACCGCCGAGCTCTGGCTTCCGGCCGCGGACGGTGCCGACCATGTCGAGAGCGCGGCGGCACCGAAGCTGCTCAATGGCAAGGAAGGTCCTCTCCTGATCCTCGCGGTGGACGACGATGCGCTGGTGCTGCTCAATACCACGGCCATGCTGGAAGACCTCGGTCACACCGTGCTGGAGGCGACCTCCGCCAGCAGCGCGCTCGACATTATCCGGCGCGAGGACGACATCGACCTCGTGATCACCGATCAGGCGATGCCGCACATGACAGGCTCGGATCTCGCCGCTGCGATCCGGCTGGAAAAGCCCGGCCTGCCGATCATTCTGGCGACCGGATTTGCCGAGCTGCCGCCCGGCGCCGATGAGGGCCTGCCCAAGCTGTCGAAGCCGTTTCTGCAGCAGCAACTGGCGGATGCGATTGCAAGGACGGTGGCGGTCTGAGCTTGCGAAATCCGGGGGGCGCCGCCGTAGCCGTTCCTGGATTCATCCGGGCTACGAACCGCAATCCTACTTCGCCGCGGGCGAATGCGCGACGATCGGCGCCGGCTTGTGGCCAGCGGAATGATCGTCCGGCCCCGGCTCGTTCTCGCCGCTGGAGGCCAGCAGCTTGCTCCCGAAGCGCCAGATCAGCGCGCCGAGATCGTCCATCAGGATGAACATCGCGGGCACGAACACGAGCGACAGCAAGGTCGAGAACACCAGGCCGCCGATCACCGCCAGCGCCATCGGCGAACGGAATTCGCCGCCGGCGCCGAACGCCAGCGCGGAAGGCATCATGCCCGCCGCCATCGCGATGGTTGTCATGACGATGGGACGCGCGCGCTTGATGCCGGCGTCGATCATCGCCACGTCGCGCGGCGTGCCCTCGCGGATCGATTCGACCGCGAATTCCACCAGCATGATGGCGTTCTTGGTAACGATGCCCATCAGCATCAGGATGCCGATCCATACCGGCGTCGTCAGCTGCTTGCCGGTCAACATCAGCGCCGCGATGGCGCCGCCGATCGAGAGCGGCAGCGAGAACAGGATGGTGATCGGCTGCAGGAATGTGCCGAACAGCAGCACCAGCACCGCATAGACCATCATCAGGCCGGTGGTGATCGCGGTGGCGAAACCTTCCGACAGTTCATTCAGGCTTTCGGCGTCGCCCGAGGGGCTGACCTTGACGCCCTTGGGCAGGGTCTTCATGACCGGCAGTTCGTAGATCAGCCTGGTGGCGTCGCCGAGCGCCGCGGAGCCGACGAGGTCGGCGGCCACGGTGGCCTGGCGTTCCCGGTCGTAGCGGTTGATGCTGGTCGGACCCTGATCGAGCTTGATGTCGGCGACCACCGACAGCGGCACGCCGCCCTTTTCGCCGCGCTGGCCCAGCGGCACCCGCAATTGCTCGAGGATCTGCAGGTCGCCGCGCGCGCCGTCCTCAAGCTGGACCCGGATCGGCACCAGCCGGCCGCCGGCGTCGAATTTGGCCAGCGCCGGGCCGACGTCGCCGATGGTGGCGACGCGGATGGTCTGCGACAGGCTCTCGGTGGAGACGCCGAGCCGCGCCGCCAGTTCCGCCCGCGGCTGAATGCGAAGCTCCGGCCGGTCGAGCGAGGTTTCGGAGATCACGTTGGAGATGATCGGAATCCGCTTCATCTGCGTCGCCAACTCGCTGGCGACATTGCCGACGATGTTGCTGTCGATGCCGGTGACGACTAGCGAGATCGCGCGCAGGCCGTTTTCGTCGAGGAACCAGAAACGGATGTCCGGGACGTTTTCGAGATCGCCAGAAATCGCCAGCTCCAGCTCGCGCTGGGTGATCTTGCGGTCGCCCTTCGGCGTGTAATTGACGATCAGCGCGGCGCGGCGCACCTCGAAGATGCCCGGCGGCACGCGCCCGCCGTCGACGAATACGCTCCTGATCTCGGGCCGCTTGCGCAGCCGCGCCACGATCTCCTCGGTAACCTTCTCGGTATAGGCGAGCTGCGAGCCCGGCGGCAGCTCCATTGCCAGCAGCGAGCGCGCGGTGTCCTGCGCCGGCAGGAAGCCCTGCGGCAGCAGCGTGATGCTCCAGACCGAGACGGCGAGGGTGCCGAAGCCGGCCAGCACGGTGATGAAATAATGTTTCACCGACCAGGTCACGAGCCTGGTATAGGCCTTCAGGATGCGTCCCGGCGGCGGATCCTCGTGCGGATGATCCTTCAGGAAGTAGGCGGCCAGCACCGGCGTGACGAAGCGGGCGGCCAGCAGCGAGAAGAACACCTGCACCGATACCGTGATGCCGAACTGCTTGAAGAATTGCCCGGCGATGCCGGACATGAAGCTGGCCGGCGCGAAGATCGCGATGATGGTCAGCGAGATCGCGATGACGGCGAGGCCGATCTCGTCGGCGGCTTCCAGCGAGGCGCGATAGGGCGACTTGCCCATTCGCATGTGGCGCACGATGTTTTCTATCTCGACGATGGCGTCGTCGACCAGGATGCCCGTCGACAGCGTGATGGCCAGGAAGCTGACCAGGTTCAGCGAGAATCCGAGCATATCCATCGCCCAGAATGCCGGGAAGATCGACAGCGGCAGCGAGACGGCAACGATGATGGTGGCGCGGATGTCGCGCAGGAACAGCAGCACGACGATGACGGCGAGGATGGCGCCTTCGAACAAGGTCGAAATCGCGGCTTCGTAATTGCCCTTGGTGAAGTCCACCGAGGTGTCGATCAGCTTGAGGTCGACGTCGGGATAGGAGGTTTTCAGCGCCTCGATGCGCTTCTGCACGGCGGCGGCGACCACCACGTCGCTGGCGCCCTTGGAACGCTTGATGCCGAGCGCCACCACCGGCTCGCCGTTCAGGCGCGCGAAGGTGCGGCGGTCGGCGATGGTGTCGGTGACGGTGCCGAGATCGTCGAGACGAACCTCGCCGCCGCCGAACAGCGGGATCATGGTGCCGGCGAGTTCGTTCAGGGTCTTGGCGCCGGCCAGCGTGCGGATCGCCTGATCGTTCTTGCCGATCTCGGCGCGGCCGCCGGCGAGGTCGACATTGGTGCCGCGCAGGATCTGGCTGACATTGACCGCGGTGAGCCCCGCGGCCTGCAGCCGGTCGGGATCCAGCGACACCAGGATTTCGCGCTCGACACCGCCGATGCGCTCGACCTGGGCGACGCCGCGCACGCCCTGCAGCGCGCGCTTGACGACGTCGTCGACGAAATAGGACAGCTGCTCGGGCGTCTTGCCGGGCGAGATCGCGGCATAGGTGACGATCGGCAGGCCGATCACGTCGACGCGCTGGATCAGCGGCTCGTTGACGTTCTGCGGCAGGTTGGAACGCACCCGGGTGATGGCGTCCTTGACGTCGTTCAGCGCCCGGTCGGTGTTGGTCTCCAGCGCAAACTGGATCGTGGTCAGCGACAGCCCGTCGGTGATCGACGACGAAATGTGGCGCACGCCCTCGACGCCGGAGACGCCGTCCTCGATCGTCTTGGTGACCTGCGATTCCAGCTCGGCGGGCGCCGCGCCGAATTGCGAGACCGCGACCGAGATCACCGGGATGTCGGCGCTCGGCAGCCGCGTCACCGCGAGCTTGGTGAAGCTGACCCAGCCCAGGACGAGCAGGATGATGGAGAAGACGATCGACGGAAGCGGGTTTCGGATCGACCAGGCCGAGATATTGAGAGCCATCAGCGCACCCGCGTTCGATCTAGTTCCTCGGCGAACATGATCTTGATCTGATCGCCGTCATGCAGCGAGGTGCCCGCGTCGGCGACGACGATTTCGCCGACGTCGAGACCCTCGAGGATTTCCGTTGATGTGTCGGACACCAGTCCGACCTTCACCTTGCGCGTCTCGATGACGTTTCCTTTGACCACCTGAATGGTCAGATGGTCAATGGCGGAGCGTGGGATGGCGACGCCGCAACTGCGCTTGGCGTCGATGCTGGCGCGCGCGAACATGCCGATCTTGAGCGACGGGTTGTTGGTCAGCGAGATCCGGATATGACCGAGCTGGGTGGCGCGGTCGATCTGCGGCGAGACCAGCCGCACGCGCCCGATCAGATCGGGCACGTTATCCCGGCTGATCCGCGCGCCGGCGCCGGGATTGAGCTTCAGCATGTGGATTGCCGGCACTTCGGCATCCAGTTCGATTTCGTTGTTGACGGAAATCCGGAACATCGGGCCGGCCTGCGGCGAGGCGGGCGCGCCGGCGATGGTCCTGACTTCGGTAATGAGGCCGGCGGCCGGCGCGCGCAGCACGGTCGGGCCGGGCCGCGTCCCCGGCTGCTGCGGCGGCGGGATCAGCCGCGCCAGTTCCTGGTTGTCGGTGACGATGTCGCCTTCGCGCACCAGCACCTCGGAAACCCTTGAGCCCTCCTGCTCGACGCCGACCACCGCTTCGCGGCGCGGTACGATAAAGCCGGTGACGCGGACCAGGTCGGAGAAGCAGGCGTTGGTGCTCTTGGTGACGATGACCATCGCCTTGGTCGGAATTTCCTTTACCTCGGCGCGGGGACGATGCCCGAGCCAGTAGTAGACCCCCACCGCGATGACGACGACCACTCCGATCGCGGGCTTGAGATATTCGGAGAGCTTCATCGCCGGATCAATCCAGACCTGTCGGGTGGGAAGGGTGAAGACGCCCTATGGCGTTTTCTTTATAGCGTTTTCCGGCGAAGTGGATACCGCCTCGCGCCGGGAAAATGCGTCAAATAAACACAGACAATAAGCACGGGCCTCCGTTCCGACGGGATCGGAACGGAGGCCCGTAATGGAAAACGCTAAACAGCGCCACGATCCGTTTCGGGCGGGACTATTGCCTGGACGCCGTGGTCTTGTTGGCCATGTTGACGACCTGCACGCGGCGGTTGGCTTCCGCCAGCGGCTGGCTCGGATCCTTGAGCTTGCTCTCGCCGTATCCGACGGTCACGAGGTCCGCGCCGGCGATGCCGAATTTGTCGGTCAGATAGCGCTTGATCGAATCGGCGCGCCGTTCCGACAGGTCCTGGTTGTATCCCTCGCTGCCCGCGGCGTCGGTATGGCCGGCGACGATGAAGGTCGAACCCTTCAGATCGGAACTGCTGAGGGCCTTGCCGAGCGCCTGCACCGAGGCGAGCGATTTGGCGCTGATCTCGGCCGAATTGTAGTCGAAGGTGATTTCCAGATCGATATTCGGCTTGTCCTTGGCGAGGACGGCGATTTCCTCGCGCTCGGTGGCGGAGAGCGAACGGCTGGGCCGGCCGCGGATCTTCTGGACGAAACGCCCTTCCTCGGCGGAAATCACCGGTTCAGCCTGCTGCGGACCGACCGACAGGCCCCGGGTCAGCGGCTTCTTGGCCGCTGGCGCCAGCGCCCGCAGGATCTGATCCTCGGTGACGTCCTCGGCGGCGGCCGCCGCCATTCCGAACGACAGCGTGGCGCCGATGGTCACGATCGATAGGATTGCGGTCAGATTTTGCCTTCCAGAGATCTTTGACATTGCCAGTCCCTCCTGCGCTATCGCGCGGTTCCAATCCATTCTCAAATACGCTGCCGGATAAAATGAGGCCCAGCCTGGCGCCTTCCCGGCTAGTTTCCTTCGTTGGTCTCGGCAGCCTGCCCAAGGGTTCAGCCAGCGCCGTCCCCCCGTCTCAAATAATCGTTAGCGTACCCCGTAACCGGCGAATTCCTTGACAATATTCGGGTCCATCGCCTTGGCGTTGGCAATGTCCAATTCGCCCTCGGAGATCGAGCCGTTGCGCTGCTTGGCGAGGCCGCGGCCGTACAGCGACGAGGTCAGCCGCGGGTTGATCTTGAGCGCGGCGTCGAAATCAGCAATTGCATTCTTGGCCTGCCCGCTCTTCAGGTTGACGAGGCCGCGGCTGTCGAGGGCGTCGACGAAGTTCGGACGCAGCCGCAGCGCTTCGTTGCAATCCTTCAGGGCGGCCTGCAGGTCGCCGATCACGGCGCGGGCCCAGCAGCGGTTGTTATGGGCTTCCACGTCCTTGGGATTCAGCCGCAGCGAATTGTCGAAATCCTTGATGGCAAGGTTGTAGGCGCCCTTGCTGGCATAGACCTGCCCGCGCCGGTACAGCGCGCCGCCGTCGTCGGGATTGGCGGCGAGCTTCGCGGTCAGGCTCTTGATGGTCGGATCATCCGCCAGCGCCAGCAGGGTCGGCTCGGTCTTTTCCGGTTCGGGCGAAGTAACGGCGGTTTCAGGCGGTCTCGGCGGCGGCGGCGTTTCGACACGCGGAGGCGGTGGCGTTTCAACACGCGGCAGCGGCGGGGGTTCGACGCGCGCGGGCGGCGGTTGCTGGGGGGTAGCTTGCGGCGTCACTTTGGGAAGCGGCGGGGGTGTCACGGGGGACGTCACCGGCGGAGCGACCGGGGGCGCCGCCGCCACCTGACCCTGGCCGGCCGGCTTGGCGCCCGGGATAAAGGAAAAATCTTCGGCCAAAGAGGATGAAATCCACGGCACCTGCTCGCCGCGGGAAGCGCGGGTAACGCCGACCCGGGTCTTGTTCAGGGTCTCCTCGGCCATCAGGTCGGGAACGCGAATTTCCTTGAGCAATTCCTTCACGAACAGGCTGCGGTCGCCGCCATTGTCACTGACCACGGAAGACAGTGCGGCCGAATACATCACCAGCGTTCCGTTCGGCGCGATCACGGGCGCGAGGCCGGCGGAAAAGCTACGGAACCGGCGCTCGAACGGGTTGCGCCTCGAGGCGTCGATCAGGGCGATCTTGACGCCGGCGCCGCGGCTATTGATTTCGCCGAGCACCGTCTCCAGGCTGAAGCCATCGCGCCGAACGTCGGGTTCGGTCCAGATCTGGGCGTCGACCGGGATCATGTAGCTCTGGCGGCCGGACTGCACGCCGAACCCGCTGAAGAAAATCAGCGCGACCGAGCCGGGCTTGATCTTTCCGTAAAGCTTCTCGAAGGCGCGCCGCATCGCGTCGCCGGTCAGGTTTTCGCCGATCTCGACGTTGAAGCCGTCGCGCTTGAGCTCGTCGGCGACGGCGCGGGCGTCGTTGATCGGCTCCTTGAGCGGCGCTTCGGCATCGGGATATTTGGCGTTGCCGATGACCAGCGCAAACCGTTCGGCGCCGGCGGCGCCGGCCGGGACAATCGGGAGCACCGACAAAACCGAAATCAACAGTAATGCGAGGCGGATTCTCATAAAACAGCAGTCCAGCCAATTTGTCGCCGACACCAGCTTGCGCCTCGGCGACCTTACTCTACGGAAACCGCATTATCAAACCGGGCCGGCATGCCCTGTCAACCGTTTGCGGAGCCGAAGGTAGCAGCGACAAATAACCGCGACGTGTCGGGGGAATAGATCCCACGCCGGCCGCGATCGTCCCCTGCCGTGGAACGGTGCGGGTTCCTTGCGTGGTGCGTTGCAGCGGCGCAAGCCGGTTGGGGCGGCTCATCGTCCGGTTTGACCTTTGCCGGCGGCGGTGGCTTAGCTCCAGAGACCATCTAAACAAATCGGACAATCCAGACAAAGAAGAAGCACAACCGATGGGAAACGCCTACGAGATCTACGCCCTGCGCTACGCCACGATGTCGCCGCGCACGCCCCAGATGAATTACCTGCAGCCGGATCCGCACGAGACCACGGCGCAGGACCTCGATTATTTCGTCTGGCTCATTCGCGGTGGCGGCCGCGACATCCTGGTCGACACCGGTTTCAATGCCGAGGAGGCGCAGGCGCGCGGTCGCAAGCTGACGCTCAATCCGGTCGATGCGCTGGCGCGGTTCGGCGTCGATGCCGAAGCCATCAAGGACGTCATCGTCACCCATCTGCATTACGACCATGCCGGCAATCTCGACCGTTTTCCCAAGGCGCGGTTTCATCTGCAGGACCGCGAGATGAGCTACGCCACCGGACGCTGCATGTGCATGGGCACGCTGCGGCATCCGTTCTCGGTGGAGCACGTCACCCTGATGGTTCGCCACGTCTTCAACGAGCGCGTCACCTTTCACAATGGCGATGGCGAGGTGGCGCCGGGCGTGACCCTGCACCGTGTCGGCGGCCATTCCGACGGCCTGCAGGTGGTGCGGGTCGAGACCGCGCGCGGCCCTGTGGTGCTGGCGTCGGACGCCTCGCATTATTACGGCAACATGCATCGCCGCAGTCCGTTTCCGATCATCTACAATGTCGGCGACATGTTCGATGGCTGGGACATCGCGCACCGGCTGGCCGGCCATCCCGACCGTGTCATCCCCGGGCACGATCCTGTCGTCACCGAGATCTATCCGCGCGCCAGCGACAAGGTCGATGCCTGGTCGCTGCATCTGGCGCCATCGCGCTCGTTCGTAAAGTAAACCCGGAGCCAGCCATGATCACACGTTTCCCCGGCCTGACATCGACCCGCAGCCGCGCCGTCGTTCACGACGACCTCGTGCTGACCGTGGCGGTGGCGCCCGATCCGGTGACATCATCGATGTACGAGCAGACCGCGAAGGCGCTGGCCCGCATCGACGAGAGCCTCGCGCTGTGCGGCTCGGACAAGAGCAAGATCCTTTCGGCGATCGTCTATATCAGCGACATGAAGCGCAAGGGCGAGATGAACCGCGCCTGGGACGAATGGGTCGACAGCAAAAATCCGCCGATGCGCGCCTGCCTCGGCGTCGAACTCGAACCGCCGCATATCGTGGAAATCGTGGTGACAGCGGCGAAATGACGGCGGGGTCGACCGCGAAGCGGCCGGTACAACGCTAAGCGAAACAGCCTCATCGTCATTGCTTTCGATGTTCACAAATTCGCTGATTGAATCGCGGTGGTCCTGGTAGCAGCGAAGGCTTTGGGAAGCTGCCCTGTCAGGGCCTGATGGGGTCTGAGCTTGTTAGATAAGGTACTCGAACAGTTCGTTGGCGGTGGCGCTACGCCGCGCGAATGTTCGCCATGAAGCGGTCGAGCTCTTCGCGCAGCCGGGTGCTTTCGCTCGACAGCGTTCTCGCCGAATTCAGCACTTCCTCGGAAGCGGAGCCGGTTTCGGTGGCGCCGCGATTGACCTGCATGATGTCGGCAGCCGCTCGCTGGGTGCCTTGCGCGACGTTCTGAACGCTGCGCGAGATTTCCTGTGTGGCAGAACTCTGCTGCTCCACGGCGCTGGCGATCGATGCGGCGATGTCCGAGATCTGGCCGATGGTGCCGCCGATTTCCTTGATGGCGGCAACCGATTCCTGGGTGGCGCCCTGCATGCCCAAAATGTGCGACGAAATCTCGTCGGTCGCTTTCGCGGTCTGGCTGGCGAGCGATTTGACTTCGGAGGCGACCACGGCGAAGCCGCGGCCGGCGTCGCCGGCGCGGGCGGCCTCGATGGTGGCGTTCAGCGCCAGCAGATTGGTCTGCTCCGCGATCGCCGTGATCAGCTTGACCACGTCGCCGATCTCCTGGGCCGCGCGTGACAGCTTGCCGATGCGGCCGTCGGTCTGCTGAGCCTGGGTCACGGCCGCGTCCGCAATCTTGTTGGATTCGCGCACCCGCCGTCCGATCTCGTTGACGGAAGCGGCAAGCTCCTCGGTCGCGGTGGCGACCGATTGCATATTGCTGGAGGCCTCTTCCGATGCGCCGGCGACCTGGCTCGACAGGCTCTGGGTGGATTCGGCGGTGCGCGTCAGCGTCCCGGCCGCGGATTCGAGTTGAACCGCCGACGCCGACACGCTCGACACGATGGCGCCTACGGCGGTTTCGAAATCATCGGCGAAACGAATGAGTTCGGTGCGGCGCGCAGCACTGCTCGCCTTGTTCTGCGCATCATGGGCTGCGGCATCGCGCTCGGCCTTGGCGATGGCCTGCAGCTTGAATTCCTCCACAGCACCGGCCATCTCGCCGAGTTCATCCTTGCGCCCGAGACCGGGCAGCACGACGTCGAAATTGCCGCCGGCAAGCTCGCGCATCGCCTTGCACATCGCCGTCATCGGCCTAGCGATTCCCCTGCCGAGCAACAGCGCCCACACCGCGCCGAGCAGGAAGCCGCCGGCCGCCAGCATCAGAATCAGGCGCTCGGTCTCGCCGATCAGCGCGTTGGTCCCGGCTTCGATTCGTTGCTGATCGGATACCAGATCCGCCTTCAAGGCGCCCGCGCCCTGCATGATCGCGGTCGCCGACTCCGTCATCTTTGCGGTTTGTTCGCCGATCGATTTCGAATTTTCGACCAGCCTGGTCAGGGCCTGCTTGTATTCGCCGAGCAGCGCAGCAATTTCCTTGAGACCTTCGACGATTTTTTCGTTACTCGACAGGATCGAGCCAAGCGAGTTATCGACGAATCTGAGCCGCGCCAGCGCGCTGGCCGCGGTCGCCGGGTCGGAATTGACGACGAATGTGTTGGCGAGCGCCGTCACCGCCTGGAATTGATCGGTTACGACCTTGGCGCCGAACTGGATCGATTGCTGTTCCGAATCGTCGGCGTTGCTGGGAAGATCTTCGAGCTTGTAGCGCAGCGTATTGCCGCTGCGCATCAGCTGGTTCTGCGTCAGCTGTCCGCTTTCCTGCTTGATCCTGAGAACGTCGGCAAAGATCTTGCTGAAATTCTGGAATTCCTTGTCCAGCCGCGCGACCTGTTCGCGGCGTGCCGGATTGGCCGTGCCCTTCATCGACTGGTCGATGGCGTCCTTCAGGCCGGCCTCGGCGGCCAACGCCGCCTTGCCGTCCTCTTCCTTGCCGGTCACCACGAAATAGCGCGCCAGCGACCGGTACAAGATCAGCTCGCGGTCGATATTGCGCGCCAGATCGGCTTCCGAGACGCTGTGGCGATAGGTCACGACGCCGGCAGCGACGCGCTCGAAGCCGAGATAGGCGATGCCCATGCTGGCGGCCGAGATGGCGAGCGTGACGGCAAAACCAAGGATAATCTTGGCGCGAAGCCGCAAAGTCGGGAGTTTTGACGCTATCGAGGTCGATCCGGCGCTTTCAGACATTCCCACCGCAAACCCCCATTGTCTCATCCCAAACAGACGGGATCGGGAGCGTGAAATCCCGATCCGGTGCCAAGAACTAGGGCAGAATGGATAAGAGGTAGTAAACTTGTGTCGAATCTCCCGGTGATTGCCGGGCTCGTCCCGGCCATGACGCCGCGTGATATCGCCCTACGCCGCGCGGGCTCTTGGGGCGACCGGCGGGGCCAGGACCTTCCAGTCGGGGGCCAGCTGCAGGCTGGGTTCGGTCAGTTCCTGCAGCTTCTCCAGCGTCATGCCCGGGATCATTTCGAGCACGACGAGGCCCTGCGCGGTCACATCGATGACGGCGAGGTTGGTGTAGATGCGCTTGACGCAGCCCGCTGCCGTCAGCGGATAGGTGCACGCTTTAAGGATGCGCGGCTCCCCCTTCTTGCTGGTGTGCTCCATAAGGACGCGGATCGCCCGGGCGCCGACCGCCAGATCCATCGCACCGCCGACGCCGGGCGGGAAGGCCGGGTCTTCGGTGGTCCAGTTGGCGAGATCGCCAGTTTCGGACACCTCGAAGGCACCGAGCAGGCTGACATCGAGATGGCCGCCGCGGATCATCAGGAAGGCGTCGGCGTGATGGACGAAACAGCCGCCGGCGACCAGCGTCGTCAGGTTCTTGCCGGCGTCGACCATATAGGGGTCCTCCATGCCGGGCGCAGGCTTCGGGCCCATGCCCAAAATGCCGTTCTCGCTGTGGAAGATCACCTCGCGGCCCGGCGGCACAAAGCTTGCCGCCAGCGTCGGGATGCCGATGCCGAGATTGACGTAATCGCCTTCACGCAGATCCTGCGCGGCGCGCCAGGCCATTTGTTCGCGGTTCAAGGGCTCAGAAGAGCTGGGGGTCATGCGTTTGCTCCGACAACGACCACGCGGTCTACGAAAATACTGGGGGTGACGACGGTTTCCGGATTCATCTCGCCGAGTTCGACCATCTGGTCGACCTCGACGACGGTCAGATCGGCGGCCATCGCCATCACGGGATTGAAATTCCGCGCCGACTTGATGTAGCTGAGATTGCCCCAGCGGTCGGCCTTGTTGGCCTTTATCAATGCGACGTCGCCTTTCAGGGGCTTTTCAAAGACGTGCAGTCGGCCGTCGATTTCGCGGGTTTCCTTGCCTTCCCCGAGCTTGGTTCCTGCCGAAACCGGCGAGAAGAAGCCGCCCAGACCGGCGGCATGGCAGCGCATGCGCTCGGAAATGGTGCCTTGCGGCAATAATTCGAGCTCGAGGCTCCTGGCCCGGTAGGCATTGAGGAAGGCGCTGTAGTCGCCGGAGCGCGGAAACGAGCAGATCACCTTGCGGACCCGGCCGGAACTGATCAGCCGGGCCAGTCCAACATCGCCATTGCCGGAATTGTTGGCGACGATGGTGAGCTCCCGGGCGCCCTGTTCGTGCAGCGCCTCGAGCAGGATATCGGGAACGCCGACCGCGCCGAACCCGGCTACCAGCACTGTCGAGCCGTCACGAACCCCGGCCACGGCGTCGGCGGTGGTTTTGACCTGTTTGTCGATCACGTCTGGGCTCCCTTGGGGTTCTTTGGGGCGGGATAGACCATCGGGCTATTGGGAGAAAGGCACAATTATGCATGGGGCTTCGCCCTTACCCTCCAGGGGAGGGCAAGCAAGCGCGCTGCACTCGCAAACGCGACATCACAATGACCGCCTCGACAAAAATCCCAGTTGCAAAGTTCCGGCTGCGTGCTTCTAATTAGAACAACTAAAAATCATCGGGAGGTATCACGCGTGTCTACCATCAAATTGACGGTGAACGGCAAAGCTGTGTCGGCTGAAGTCGAGGACCGGACCCTCCTCGTCCATCTCTTGCGCGAAACCCTGAACCTGACCGGCACCCATGTCGGCTGCGACACCAGCCAGTGCGGCACCTGCGTCGTGCATATCGACGGCAAGGCAGTCAAGTCATGCACCGTGCTGGCGGGACAGGCCGCCGGCAGCAACGTTACCACCATCGAGGGCATCTCGAAGGGCGACGAGCTGCATCCGATGCAGGCCGCGTTCCGCGACAATCATGGCCTGCAATGCGGCTACTGCACGCCGGGCATGATCATGTCGTCGATCGACATCGTCAACCGTTACGGCGGCAAGCTCGACGAGGAGACAGTGCGGCATGAGCTGGAAGGCAACATCTGCCGCTGCACCGGCTACCACAATATCGTCAAATCGGTGCTCGACGCCGCCGGCCGCATGAAGGTTGCGCAGGCAGCGGAATAGTCCCGCGTCCTGCACGATCCGAGCTTCGAAATTCAGAAAACTGACTGCCGACGCGCCTTCGAGAATCCGGCGCTGACGATGCGGTCCGACAGGGAGATATCCGATGGGTGTTGAGGGCATTGGCGCCAGCGTAGTGCGCAAGGAAGACCGGCGTTTCATCACGGGCCGCGGCCGCTACGTCGACGACATCAAGATCGTGGGCCTGACCCACGCCCATTTCGTCCGCAGTCCGCACGCGCATGCCAAGATCAAGAGCATCGACATCGCGGCTGCGAAGGGCATGCCCGGCGTGGTCGGGGTGCTGACCGGACAGCAAATCGTCGATGACAAGGTCGGCAATCTGATCTGCGGCTGGGCGATCACGTCGAAGGACGGCACCGGCATGAAGATGGGCGCGTGGCCGGCGATGGCGCCGGAAATCGTGCGCTTCGCCGGACAGGCGGTCGCGGTGGTGATTGCCGAGACCAAGAACCAGGCTCGCGATGCGGCGGAAGCCGTCGTGGTCGACTATGAGGAATTGCCGGTTGCGTCCGATATCCGCGCCGCGATCAAGCCGGGCGCGCCGCAGCTGCATCCGGAAGCCGCCGGCAACGTGATCTACGACTGGACCATCGGCGAGGAAGCGGCCACCGACGCGGCCTTCAAGGCGGCGGCCAATGTGGTCTCGCTCGACATCACCAACAACCGGCTGGTGCCGAATGCGATGGAGCCGCGCGCGGCCATCGCCGAATACAACGACGCCGAGGAACACTTTACGCTCTACACCACGTCGCAGAACCCGCACGTCGCCCGGCTGGTGCTGTCGGCGTTCTACAACATCGCGCAGGAGCACAAGCTGCGGGTGGTGGCGCCCGATGTCGGCGGCGGCTTCGGCTCCAAGATCTTCATCTATCCCGAGGAAATGGTGGCGCTGTGGGCCTCCAAGAAGGTGAACCGTCCGGTGAAGTGGACCGGCGATCGCTCCGAGGCCTTCCTCACCGACGCCCATGGCCGCGATCACCTGACCAAGGCCGAGATGGCGTTCGACAAGGACAACAAGGTCACTGCGTTGCGGGTGAAGACCTACGCCAATCTCGGCGCCTATATGTCGCTGTTCTCGTCATCGGTGCCGACCTATCTCTACGCGACGCTGCTGTCGGGCCAGTACAACATTCCCAACATCTTTGCCGAGGTGATCAGCGTCTACACCAACACCACCCCGGTCGACGCCTATCGCGGCGCCGGCCGGCCGGAAGCCAGTTTCGTCGTCGAACGGCTGATGGAAACCGCAGCGCGGCAATTGAAGGTCGATCCGGCCGAATTGCGCCGCAAGAACTTCATCACCACATTCCCGCACCAGACGCCTGTGATCATGGCCTATGACGTCGGCGATTTCGGCGCCTCGCTGGATTCGGCGATGAAGGCGATCGACTATGCCGGCTTCCCCGCCCGCAAGGCCAAGGCCAAGGCCGAAGGCAAGCTGCGCGGCATCGGCATCTCCTGCTACATCGAGGCCTGCGGCATCGCGCCGTCGAAGGCGGTCGGCAGTCTCGGCGCCGGCGTCGGCCTGTGGGAATCGGCTGAAGTGCGCGTCAATCCGGTCGGCACCATCGAAATCCTGACGGGTTCGCACAGCCACGGCCAGGGCCACGAGACGACGTTCGCGCAGCTGGTCGCCGGCCGGCTCGGCATTCCGATCAGCCAGGTCTCGATCGTGCATGGCGATACCGACAAGGTGCAGTTCGGAATGGGCACCTACGGCTCGCGCTCGGCGGCGGTCGGCATGTCCGCCATCTTCAAGGCGATGGAAAAGGTCGAGGCCAAGGCCAAGAAGATCGCGGCGCATCAGCTGGAGGCTTCCGAGGCCGACATCGTGATCGAGAACGGCGAGTTCAAGGTCACCGGCACCGACAAGTCGATCGCGCTGCCGATGGTGGCGCTCGCGGCCTATACCGCGCACAATCTGCCTGACGGCATGGAGCCCGGCCTCAAGGAGGGCGCGTTCTACGATCCCACCAACTTCACCTTCCCGGCCGGCGCCTATATCTGTGAGATCGAAGTCGACTCCGGCACCGGCAAAACCTCGTTCGTCAATTTCGTCGCAGCCGACGATTTCGGCACGCTGATCAACCCGATGATCGTCGAGGGCCAGGTCCATGGCGGCCTCGCCCAGGGCATCGGCCAGGCGCTGCTGGAAGGCGCCGTCTATGACAGCTCAGGCCAGCTGATGACCGCGTCGTTCATGGACTACACCATGCCGCGCGCCGACGATCTGCCGTCGTTCAAGCTGTCGCACACCACGACGGAATGTCCGGGCAATCCATTGGGCGTCAAGGGCTGCGGCGAGGCCGGCGCGATCGGCGCATCGGCCGCCGTCATCAACGCCATCACCGACGCCATCGGCAACAATAAGCTGGAAATGCCGGCCTCACCCGACCGGGTGTGGCACGCGATTCACGGTTGAACATTCGTCATTCCGGGGCGACGCAAAGCGTCGAACCCGGAATCTGAAACAGGCCAAGCCTCTCGGGATTCCGGGTCTGCGCGCAAGGGCGCGCATCCCGGAATGACGGAGGGATCAGAGAGAAAGTTACAGGGAGCAACACCATGTACGAGACCACCTATCATCGCCCCTCCTCCGTGGATGAAGCGGCAGCGCTGTTTGCCAAGGGCAAGGAGGCAAAATATCTCGCCGGCGGCCATACTTTGCTGCCCGTCATGAAGCAGCGGCTGGCCTCGCCTTCGGACGTGATCGATCTCGGCAAGATCAAGGATCTGGTCGGCATCGAAATGTCCGGCGATGCGCTGACCATCAAGGCCGCGACCACCTATTTCGACATCCTGCAGAGCGCGGATGCCAAGAAGGCGATCCCGGCGATCGTGCACCTCACCTCGGTGCTGGGCGATCCGCAGGTGCGTTACCGCGGCACCATCGGCGGCTCGATCGCCAACAACGATCCGGCGGCGGATTTCCCCGCGGCGGTGCTGGCGCTCGGCGCGACTGTGAAAACCAACAAGCGCTCGATCGCGGGCGACGGGTTCTTCAAGGGCCTGTTCTCAACGGCGCTGGAAGACGGCGAGATCATCACGGCGATCTCGTTCCCGATCCCCGCCAGGGCCGGTTACTCGAAAATGCGCCACCCCGCCTCACGTTTCGCTTTGACCGGCGTGTTCGTGGTCAAGACAAAAGCCGGCGACGTCAGGGTAGCTGCGACCGGCGCGTCGCAGAACGGTGTAATGCGGGTGCCTGCCGTCGAGGCCGCGCTGAAGGCCAACTGGTCGGCGGGCGCGCTCGACAACGTCACGATTTCCACCGACGGGCTGCTGGCGGATATCCACGGCTCCTCGGCCTATCGCGCCAATTTGATCAAGGTGATGGCGCAACGCGCGGTGACCGCGGCGGGCTGATATCGCGTATTCCACCCCAAACCTTGCAAGCGGCGCGCAGCGATGCGCGCCGCTCTGCATTTGGTCACATTCCAGCCAATTGCCGCTTGCCACGGGCCTCACAAGGCGGGACAATTTAGCTAATCAACTAACTAAGAAATCCCCCGGGAGAACAACAGCGTGCTCGATAAACCAGCCCCAACTTCCTCCACCCGCACCTCCGGCCCGCTCGCGGGATTCCGCATCGTCGAATTCGCCGGCATCGGCCCCGGCCCGTTCGCATGCATGATGCTGGCGGACATGGGCGCCGAAGTGGTGACGCTCGACCGCGTCGGCGCCAAGAAGAACATGAAATCGGTGGCGGGGCGCGGGCGAAAAGTCGTCGAGCTCGACCTCAAGGACAAGGCCGCGGTGGCGCAGGTGCTCGACCTGCTCGCCAGTGCCGATGCCCTGATCGAGGGGTTTAGGCCGGGCGTGATGGAGCGACTGGGCCTGGGGCCCGACGTGGTGCAGGCGCGCAACCCGCGGCTGGTCTATGGCCGCATGACCGGATGGGGCCAGGAAGGCCCGCTGGCGCAGGCCGCCGGCCATGACATCAATTATATTTCGGTGACCGGCGCCCTGGCCGCGATTGGCCCGAAGGAACGGCCGGTGCCGCCGCTCAACCTGGTCGGCGATTTCGGCGGCGGCGCGCTTTACGTCGTGGTCGGCGTGCTCGCCGCGTTGCTGGAAGCCTCGAAATCCGGCAAGGGCCAGGTGGTCGATGCCGCGATGTGCGATGGCGCGGCCTCGCTGATGTCGATGTTCTTCGACATGACGGCGACCGGGCGCTGGACCGAAGGCCGCGAGCAGAATTTTCTCGACGGTGGCGCGCATTTCTATGGCGTCTATGAATGTTCCTGCGGCAATTTCGTCTCGATCGGCTCGATCGAGCCGCAATTCTACGCCCTGCTGCGCCAGCATGCCGGCCTCACCGACAGCGATTTCGACGCGCAGATGGACCGCAAGGCCTGGCCGGCGCTGAAGGAAAAACTGACGGCCGTTTTCAAGAGCAAGAGTCGCGAGGACTGGTGCAAGATCATGGAAGGCACCGACATCTGCTTCGCCCCGATCCTGACCATGGCGGAAGCGCCCAAGCATCCGCACATGGCGGCGCGCAAGATCTTCGTCGAGCGCCACGGCGTGACGCAGCCGGCTCCCGCGCCGCGGTTCTCGCGCACGCCCTCGGCGATCCGGGAGCCGGAAGCGGCGGATATCGGTGCGCTGACGAGCGCGTGGAAGGCGGGGAAGTAACGCCGTCGGCGTCATTCCGGGATGGTCCGAAGGACCAGACCTCAGGTGCGCAATTGCGCACCGGGGAATCTTGAGATTCCGGGTTCGCGCTAACGCGCGCCCCGGAATGACCGGGACCATTACGCCGCGTCGTCCACCTTCAGCACGCCCCTTCGGATCTGGTCTTCCTCGATCGATTCGAACAACGCCTTGAAGTTGCCTTCGCCGAAACCGTCATCGCCCTTGCGCTGGATGAATTCGAAGAAGATCGGGCCGATGGCGTTGGCGGAGAAGATCTGCAGCAGCACTTTTGTGTGGCCGCCCTCGACCACGCCTTCGCCGTCGATCAGGATGCCGTCCCGCTTCAGTCTCGCGACATCCTCACCATGCGCGGGTAGCCGCGCGTCGATCTTCTCGAAATAGGTTTCCGGCGGTGCCGGCATGAACGGCAGGCCATCGGCGCGCAGCGTCTCCACCGTCTTGTAGATATCCCTGGCGCCGCAGGCGATATGCTGGATGCCCTCACCGCGATAGACGCTGAGATATTCCTCGATCTGGCCAGACTCGCCGGCATCCTCGTTGATCGGAATCCGGATCTTGCCGTCCGGGCTGGTCAGCGCCCGCGAGAACAGGCCGGAGGCGCGGCCCTCGATGTCGAAGAAACGGATCTGCCGGAAATTGAACAGTTTTTCGTAGAACCCGGTCCACACATCCATGCGGCCGCGATGGACGTTGTGGGTGAGGTGATCGAGATAGAACAGACCGGCGCCCTCGGGACGCGGATTCTTCGCGCCCAGCCACTCGAACCCGGAATCGTAGGCCGAACCCGCAGCGCCGTAGCGGTCGACGAAATACAGCAGGCTGCCGCCGATGCCCTTGATGGCGGGGACGTCGAGCGCCTTCTGCACGGCGGGAATATCCGCCGGCTCCGCGCCAAGCGAGATCGCCCGTGCATAGGCCTGCGCCGCATCGACCACGCGAAACGCCATCGACGGGGCGCACGGCCCGTGCGCCGCGACAAAGGAATGGCCGTGGGTGCCGGGCTGCTCATTGACGAGATAATTGATATCGCCCTGGCGATAGACCGTGATCTTTTTGGTCCTGTGCCGGGCGACCGGCACATAGCCCATCAGCCTGAACAGGGCGTGCAGTTCCTCGGGCCTGGGATGCGCATATTCCACGAACTCGAAACCGTCGGTGCCCATCGGGTTGTCGGCGGATATCGTGGCGGGCGGACCGTCGTGCGGAAATGGACCCATGGCCGAAAAAACTCCCTGATTTGAGGCCTTGAATGATCGGTCATACCGGGCGCAATGTGCGTGCAAATGACTGGCATTATCGCCATGGCATGCACGATCCGTGCATAAATCGGGTTCTCACGCATGATACCGGTCGATGCTTTTGACCTGAAAATCCTGGCCGCGCTGCAGGAGGACGGCCGCCTCACCAACCAGCAGCTGGCTGACGTGGCCGGCCTGTCGGCGTCGCAATGCTCGCGGCGGCGGATGCGGCTGGAAGAGGAGAAGGTGATCGCGGGCTATCACGCCGACCTCGCCAGCGAGACGCTCGGCTTCAACGTCATCGCCTTCATCCACATCACGCTGGCGACCCACTCGCCCGACAACGCCAAGAAATTCCGAGCCCTGGTCAACCGCGTCGACGATATCCAGGAGGCCTATTCGCTGACCGGCGATGCCGATTATCTGTTGAAGGCGGTGCTGCGCGACCTGAAAGGCCTGTCCGATATCGTCAACAACGTGCTGATGCCGCACCCAAGCGTGGCGCATGTGCGCTCCTCGATCGTGCTGGACCGATTGAAGGAAAGCGTCAGGCTGCCGCTGAAGCAGCTGGCGCGGTAAGACCAGCACCGTCATTCCGGGGCGTGAGCGAAGCCAACGAATCCGGAATCACGAGATTCCCCGGTGTGCAATTGCGCACCTGCGGTCTGCGCCAACAGGCGCATCCCGGAATGACGAAGGAAATGGCCGGAATCGAGGGAGATTCGGCATACGAGTTTGTCGACCGATTTGCGATGATCCTTTCTCGCATCAACCAACGGGAAGACCATGGCGCTGCAACTCCGGCCGAACTGCGAATATTGCGACAAGGACCTGCCGCCGAATTCCACGGAAGCGCGGATCTGCAGTTATGAGTGCACGTTCTGCGCGGATTGCGTCGAGAGCAGGTTGCACAATGTCTGCCCGAATTGCGGCGGCGGGTTTGCACCGCGACCGATCCGGCCGGCGACCGAACGGCGGCCCGGCGTCTGCGTGGCGAAACATCCGCCGTCGGACAAGCGCGTGCATCTGAAATACAGCATCGAGGACGTCGCCGCGCATTCGGCGAAGTTGCGGGATATTGCGCCCGAGGAGCGGTGAGCTTTCCTGTCGTCCCTGCGAACGCAGGGACCCATACAGCGTTGTCTTCTCGGTCAACACGCATGTCTAAAACGGCGCGCAACACAGCGGCGGTGGCTATGGGTCCCTGCGTTCGCAGGGACGACAGTGTGCTCTATCCCACGATCGTCCCCTCGACCTCGCCAAACCCAACGCGAAAACCGTCGCCCTGGCACCAGCCGCGCATCACAAGCGAGTCGCCGTCTTCGAGGAACGTGCGTTTGATTCCGCCCGGCAATTCGACCGGCTCGGTGCCGTTCCAGCTGATTTCCAGCAGGGAGCCGCGCTGATCCTTCTCCGGTCCGCTGATGGTGCCGGAGCCCAGGAGATCCCCGATATTCATGGCGCAGCCGCTTGAGGCGTGGTGCACCAGTTGCTGCACCGACGACCAGTACATGTATTTGAAACTGGTGCGGCAGATCGTGGCGGCCTCGTTCATGCCAGCGGCGCGCAAGGCCACATCGAGTTGCAGGTCGTAATTGTGAGGCCGGGTCTGCCGCAGATACGGCAGCGGCACCGGATCCTGCACCGGGCCCGGCACACAGAATGGCTCAAGCGCCTCGCGCGTGACGATCCACGGGCTGATCGAGGTGGCAAACACCTTGGCCTGGAACGGGCCGAGCGGCACATATTCCCACTGCTGGATATCGCGCGCGCTCCAGTCGTTCAGAATGACAAAGCCGAAGATCATTTCCTCGGCCTGTTGTTCGGTGAGCATCTCGCCCATGACCGATGGCTTGCCGACGACGACACCCATTTCGAGTTCGAAATCGAGCCGCTTGCACGGCCCGAAACCCGGCACCTCCGCGCCCGGCGGCTTGAGTTGGCCGCGCGGCCGGCGCACCGTGGTGCCGGACACCACGACGGTCGAGGCGCGGCCATTGTAGGCGATCGGCATATGCAGCCAATTCGGCTGCAGCGCATTGTCCTTGCCGCGGAACATGACGCCGACATTGGTGGCGTGTTCCCTGGACGAATAGAAATCGGTGTAGCCGGCGACAGCGATCGGCAGATGCAGTTTGACGTCGGCCATCGGCACCAGCGCTCGCTGGCGCAGCTTTTCATTGTCGCGCAGCTCCGCATGATCGTGTCGCAAGAGCTCGCTGATGCGCGCGCGGGTCCGCGACCAGACGTTCGGCCCCAGCGCCATGAACGGGTTGAGCGATGGTGCTGCGAATACGCCGGGCTCGACCATATCGATCCGGCAATCCTGCGCCAGCTGCCACAGATCGAGCACGTAATCGCCGATCGCGACCCCGACGCGCGGAGCGGGCATCGCTGCGGTCGAGAACACACCGTAAGGCAGGTTCTGGATCGGGAAGTCGGAGGCGGGATCGACCGGAATGAAGGAGCGGAGGGTGGGATCGTTGGGATGGGGCACGTCTTGTCGTCCTGCTTATTGAGGGCAAGCCTTATCAGCCTTATCGGCCGTCATTCCGGGCGTCCGCAGGACGAACCCGGAATCTCGAGATTCCGGGTTCGATGCCTCGCATCGCCCCGGAATGACGCACTAAGGCCTGCCTGGATCGAACCGTTTTTCCAGTCCCTTCCAGCAATCGGCGTAATCGTCCTGCAGCGTCGCGGAGTTGGCGGCGTGCGCGGTAATGCGTTGCGGGAAGCGGGTTTCGAACATGAAGGCCATGGTGCCGGTCAGCTTGACCGGCTTCAATTCGCCGTTGCTGGCGTGGTCGAAGGCCTCGCGGTCGGGGCCGTGCGGCAGCATCATGTTGTGCAGGCTGATGCCGCCTGGCGTAAAGCCCTGCGGCTTGGCGTCGTAGACGCCGTAGATCAGGCCCATGAACTCCGACATGATGTTCATGTGATACCAGGGCGGCCGGAAGGTATTCTCCGCCACCATCCAGCGCTCCGGGAAAATCACAAAATCGATGTTGGCGGTACCGGGGGTTTCCGACGGCGCCGTCAGCACGGTGAAGATCGAGGGGTCGGGGTGATCGAAACCGATGGCGCCGACCGGCGAGAAGGTGCGCAGATCGTATTTGTACGGCGCGTAATTGCCGTGCCACGCCACCACGTCGATCGGCGAATGCGGCAGCGTGGTCTTGAACAGCTGTCCGCCCCATTTCACATACAGCTCGGTCGGGGCGTCGTTATCCTCATAGGCCGCGACCGGGGTGAGGAAGTCGCGCGCATTGGCAAGGCAATTGGCGCCGATCGGCCCGCGCTCCGGCAGCGTGAAGGCGCCGCCGTAATTCTCGCAGAGATAGCCGCGCGCCGGGCCGCCCGTTAGCTCGACGCGGAATTTGACGCCGCGCGGGATCACCACGATCTCGGCCGGCTCGGCGTCGATCCGGCCGAATTCGGTGACGAATCGCAAACTGCCCTGCTGCGGCACGAACAGCATCTCGCCGTCTGCATTGTAGAAATGCTGGCCGACCATCGACTGGGTGATGAGAAAGACATGCGCAGCCATGCCGGCTTGCGTGTTGGCGTCGCCCGCCGTCGTCATGGTCTGCACGCCCTGCAGGAAGGTCAGATCCTCCCGTGGGATCGGCGCCGGGTCCCAGCGTAATTGCGAAATCGTCAATTCCTGCTCGTGGCATGGCGCCGTACGCCATAGCCCGGCATCGACATTAGTGAAACGGCCGGAGTGCTTCACCGATGGCCGGATCCGGTACAGCCAGGAGCGCTCGTTGCTGCCGCGCGGCGCGGTGAAGGGTGAGCCGGACAATTGCTCGGCATAGAGTCCGTAGGTGCAGCGCTGCGGCGAGTTGCGTCCGACCGGCAGCGCCCCCGGCAACGCCTCGGTCTCGAAACTGTTGCCGAAGCCGGACATGTAGCCCGGCGTGATGTTGACGGAGCCGCGGCTGATCGTTTCAGGCGAAGTGTTGACGTTCATGTCATCCTCCTTTTCTAGCGCATGATCTGTCCGAAAACCGGTTCCCACTCTTCGGGATCATGCGCCTTGCAACGCGGCCCACATTTCCTGGTCGCGCTTGTCGGTCCAGATCACGGGATCGTCGATCCCCGAGGCTTCGTCGAAGGCGCGCGAGACGTTGAACGGTAGGCAGTGCTCGTAGATCGCGAAGCTGGAAAATTTCGGATCCATCACTTCGCGGGTCGACGCCATCGTCTCCTTGAGATTACGGCCCTTGGCAACGGCCGATTCGGCCGCGCCATAGAGCGACGTGACGAAATCGCGGGTCATCGCGATGGCCTCGCGGCCCGTCGACACGCCCTTCAGCGCGTCGCCGCGGCCCGGCGCGATCGCCCTGGGATTGAAGGAACGGATCTCGTTCAGCGTCATCGGCCATTCGCGCAGATGCGCGTCACCGCAGTAACATGCGGAATGATATTCGATCAGGTCGCCGGAGAACATCACTTCGGCATCCGGCACCCAGGCGACGATGTCGCCGGACGTATGCCCGGCGCCGAGCTGCATCAGCCGCACTTCGCGCTTTCCGAGATAGAGCGACAGCTCGCCCTCGAAGGTCAGCGTCGGCCAGGTCAGGCCGGGGATGCTCTGCGCATCCTGGAACAGCCGCGGAAAGCGGCCGAATTCGGAATCCCAATCCTGCTGGCCGCGCTCCTCGACCAGCCGGTAGGTTTCCGACGACGCGATCACGGCCTGCGCCTTGTAGGCGGAGGCGCCGAGCACGCGCACCGCATGGTAATGCGACAGCACGACATATTTGACCGGCTTGTCGGTGACGGTGCGCACCCGCTCGATCACCTTGTTGGCCATCGCCGGCGTCGCCTGGGCGTCGAACACGATGCAGCCGTCGTCGCCGACGATCACAGCGGAATTGGGATCGCCCTCGGCGGTGAAGGCATAGAGATCGGTGCCGATCTCGGAGAACGTGATCTTCTTCTCTGCCATGTCAGTCGTGGACGCGAAACCTTTGGCCATTGGTTCAATTCCCTGTGTGCTTATTGTTGTTGCTGCTGTTGCTGGCTTGCATCCACCATTCGCCGCTGCGCCAGCGCAATCGCCTCGCGCAGCACGGCGATATCGCCGATGTGATTGGCAAGGATCAGAACCAGCGCCGCGTCGAGATCTGCACTCTGCTCGTCGCTCAGGCCGCGATGCGCTTCGACCACGGCGCGAAACGCGTCGTCCGGCTTTGCGAAATTCGAGCTGGTGGACAATGCCATGACCAAACCTCAGATGTGGCCGGTGGCGCGCGCCAGCGCGGCGTCGAGCGCCGCGCGGGTCGGCCGCCGGAAGCGCGCGGCGACATAGCCGTCGGGACGCAACAGGTAGGCGGTGCCGGGCTCTGCATCGTAGCGCGCCGCGACCAGGCTGGCGGGATCGGAAAGCCCGCCCTTGCCGCCGATACGGATCACGCCGACGCCATCGGGAGCCTCGACATCGGCGCCATTGGCGAATGCGAGCAGCGTGAAGCGCTTGCCCGCCTTGATGAAAGCATCGGTCAAATACGGGCAATCGCCTGATGGCTCGACCAGCGGCGCATCGGGCATCGAAGTGCCCGGACGCGGGCCGCCGTGCCACGCTTCCGTATCGGCGCTCGACAAGGGCGTCTCGTAGACCGAAGGCACCGACAGCCGCCCGCCATTGACCATGCGCTTGCCGAACTCGGTTTCCTTCGCCAGCGACAGCACCGCCTTGCGCAGCCGCGCCTCCTGGTGCGAGTTGGGGGCCATGAAATCGGTCGAGCGGGTGGATTCGCGGATGTTCTCGTCGGCAGCCGCGCTGCGCTCGATGTGATAGCTCTCCAGCAGCGCCGCGGGGGACGCGCGCCGCAGGATGCGATCGAGTTTCCATGCGAGATTTTCGGCGTCCTCGAGGCCCGAATTGGCGCCGCGGGCGCCGAATGGCGACACCTGATGGGCGGCGTCGCCGGCAAACACCACGCGGCCATGGACGAATTTGTCCATCCGGCGGCACTGGAACTTGTACAGCGAAATCCATTCGAACTCGAACGCATTATGCCCGAGCATGCGCGCGATCCGCGGCCGAACATTGTCAGGCTGCTTCTCGAACGCGGGATCGGCAAAGCGGCTGAGTTGCAGATCGATCCGCCAGATATCGTCCGGCTGCTTGTGCAGCAGCGCGGAGCGGCCGGCGTGGAACGGCGGATCGAACCAGAACCAGCGTTCGGTCGGGAAGGCGGCCGTCATCTTCACATCGGCGATCAGGAACTGGTCCTCGAATACCTGGCCGGCGAACTCGGCGCCGACCATCTGCCGCAGCGACGAGCGCGCGCCGTCGCAGGCGATGACGAAATCGGCCTGAATCCGGTAGGGCCCGTCCGGCGTCTCGACTGTCAGCACCGCATGATCGTTGCGCTGCTCCAGTCCGGTCACCTTGTTGCGCCAGCGCAGGTCGACCGCGGCCAGTTCCTGCACCCGGTCGACCAGATAGGCTTCGGCATGGAATTGCTGCAGGTTGATGAAGGCGGGCCTCTTGTGCCCTTCCTCCGGCAGCAGGTTGAATTGATAGAGCTGCGAGGCGCCGTGAAAGATCTTGCCGACGCTCCAGACCACGCCCTTGTCGACCATGCGCTGGCCGATGCCGAGCCGGTCCCAGTATTCCAGCGAGCGCTTCGAGAAGCAGATCGCGCGCGAGCCCTCGCCGATGCGGTCGGCATCATCGAGCAGCACGACGGACTGGCCGCGTTGCGCCAGATCGATCGCCAGCGACAGCCCGACCGGTCCGGCGCCGACCACCACGACCGGATGATGCGCGGCATCGCCCGCAGCCCGATCCTGGTCGGGGTGACGACGGTAACCGAACTGGATTTTCGACGGTTGCGCCATGCGCTCACATTGCTCTGGCCGAACGACAGCGCGCGGCTTAAGATAGTCGCATCTGCAACGATCTAAACGCCCTGCGCGTCCGGCCGTCAACTCAAATTGGAGTGCCTCTTGGCAAAACTCGACCTCTTCAGGTTCGTGCCATTCCGGCTGAACCGGCTGGCGGTGGAGGTTTCGTCCGCGCTCTCGGTCGAATATCAGGAGCGCTACGGGCTGGACATTCCGGAATGGCGCATCCTGGCCACGCTCGGCTTTCGCGTTGAGCCCTGCAGCGCGCAATATATTGCGCACTGCACGCGGACGCATAAATCCACCATCAGCCGCGCCGTCACGGCGCTGATGAAGCGGCAACTGGTCGAACGCGTCGAGAATGCCGACGACCGCCGCGAATTCGCCCTGCGCATGACGCGCAAGGGCAAGGCGCTGTACGAGGAGTTGATCCCGCGCCTGCTGCGCCGGGAGCAGGAGATCTTGTGCTGTCTATCGGCGCAGGAGCGCAGGGATTTTGCGGCCCTGCTCGGCAAGATCGAGAACAGCCTCGATCTGGTGCAGACGGCGAAGGATGCCGGCGTCAAGGACGGGTATTGACAATTCATTCCTTTTTTTTGCTGCACGATGGATTGCTTCGCGGAGCCTGTCATAGGGCGCGCGGCTGGTAGCCGTGGCTAGGTCACCGCATCCGTTCCGTTTCAGCGAACCGCCACCAAATCGCCCCGGTTCCCCGCCGCTCTGCGGAACCCCACCCCTCCGGGGACGTTGGTTAGGGGTGGCAGCCCGACCATCGCCGCACCTCCAGCAAGAGAGCCCAGGAAACGCAGCATTCCGGAGTGTTTCCTCATCGGTCCGTTTCAATGGATTTGCAACTGACACAGCGCAATTCACCATTGCATCTGGATGCGTCAAGTCCGGCACCAGCGTCAGGCAGCGGTGATCGCGTCATCGAAACCGATATTCCCGCCCGGCTCGATGGCTTGCCCTGGAGCGGCTTTCACACCCGCGTGGTGCTGGCGCTCGGCATTACCTGGATCCTGGATGGACTGGAGGTTACGCTGGCCGGCACGTTGTCGGGTGCACTCAAGGAAAGCCCGGCACTTCGTTTCAGCAATTTCGATGTCGGACTGGCCAACAGCGCCTACATCGCCGGCGCCGTCATCGGTGCGATCGGGTTCGGCTGGCTGACGGACCGGATCGGGCGCAGGAAACTGTTCTTCATCACGCTGGCGGTCTATCTCACGGCCACCGCGGCCACGGCGTTTTCGTGGAACCTGGCGAGCTACGCCCTGTTCCGGTTTCTCACCGGCGCCGGCATCGGCGGCGAATATACCGCGATCAATTCGACGATCCAGGAACTGGTGCCGGCACGCTACCGGGGCTGGACCGACCTGGTGATCAACGGCAGCTTCTGGATCGGTGCTGCCTTGGGTGCCGTCGCCGCCATCGTGCTGCTCGATCCGGCCTTTATCGGCCCGGATCTCGGCTGGCGGCTGGCGTATTTCAGCGGTGCCTGTCTTGGCATCGTGGTGTTCGTGATGCGGTTTTGGATTCCCGAAAGCCCGCGCTGGCTGATGATCCACGGCCGGCCCGATGAGGCGCACGCGATCGTCGCCGATATCGAGCGATCGGCGACCGGATCCGTGCAGGACAAGCCGCGCGAAGCCTGGCCGAAGATCAAGCTGCGGATGCGCAGCCATACCCCGCTGCACGAGGTGGCGCACACGCTGCTGAAGCTCTATCGCACGCGCTCGCTGGTCGGCCTATCGCTGATGACGGCGCAGGCGTTCTTCTACAACGCGATCTTCTTCACTTTCGCGCTGGTGCTGACCGACTTCTTCGGGATCGCCTACAACCAGGTCGGCTGGTACATCCTGCCGTTCGCGGCCGGCAACTTCCTCGGCCCGCTGCTGCTCGGCCGTCTGTTCGATACGCTCGGCCGCCGCGTCATGATCGCGTTCACCTATGGAACCTCGGGCGTGCTGCTGGCGCTGTCGGGCTACCTGTTTTCGATCGGCGTGCTGAGTGCGCAGACCCAGACCATCGCGTGGATGGTGATTTTCTTTTTTGCCTCGCCGGCCGCCAGCGCGGCCTATCTCACCGTCAGCGAAACCTTTCCGCTGGAGGTCCGGGCGCTGGCGATCGCGCTGTTCTATGCGATCGGCACCGGCGTCGGCGGCGTCGCCGGTCCCGTGCTGTTCGGGGCGCTGATCGACACCGGATCGCGCGACAGTGTTTTCGCCGGCTACTTGTTGGGATCGGCGTTGATGATTGCGGCCGCCGTGATCGGCTGGCGCTACGGCATCGCTGCCGAGCGCCGGCCGCTGGAATCGGTTGCGCGACCGCTTGCCTTTGTGGAGTAGGATGAAATGAATCAACACCTGATGGAACAGAAACTGATCGAAGCGCCCATGCAGCAAGACAGCTCACCCAACGACGATAGTCCGCCGAAAACCGTTCCGGTGCCGCGCTCGCTGGTGCCGCATCTGAGCAAATCCGCAATTCTGCTCGACATCGACGGCACCCTGCTCGACCTGGCGCCGACGCCGCGCGAAGTGTGGGTGCCGCCCGGCTTGGCAAGCACGCTCGAGCGTCTTTATCAGCGGACCGGCGGCGCAATGGCGCTGGTCAGCGGGCGTTCGCTCAACGATATCGACCTGATCTTCGCGCCCGAGCAGTTTCCCGCGGTCGGCGGTCATGGCGCGGAGATGCGGGTCTCGGTCGGGTCCGAGTCGGTTGCCAGAAGTGCGCCGCCGCTGGACACGGAATTGAAACTGCGGCTCGCGGCGATCGCCAAGCTCAGCCCGGGAATCCTGCTGGAAGATAAGGGCTATTCGCTGGCGCTGCACTACCGCCTCGCGCCGCATGCGGAGAAGGCGATCTATGAAGCCGTGTCGCTGATCCGTGCCGATCTGCCGAACGCGCCGATCGAGGTGCTGCCTGGAAAATGCGTGTGCGAAATCAAGCACTCCGGTTTCACCAAGGCCACCGGGGTGTTCGAATTGATGAACCACGAACCGTTTAAGGGCCGCCATCCGCTGTTCATCGGCGACGACGTCACCGACGAATCGGTGTTCGCCATCATGCCCGATCTCCGCGGTCTCGCATTCTCGGTCGGCCGGCGGGCCCAGGGCGTCAACGGCCATTTCGATGAGCCCAGCGACGTCAGGGAATGGCTGGCGCGTCTGCTAGACGACTAGACCTCGGCGAGGGAGCCATCATGGCATTCTGCGTCCGCCGGCTCTGGAATATCCAGGTTCCATCGTTACTCGCCTGAATTTGGTTTCATTTCGTTGAAAGGGTGGCGCGGAACCATATTGATGAATGGCCGTTAATTCGCGAGTGACCAACAGGAGGGGACCCTGTGAACCTCGTCGTCGTTTCGAATCGCGTATCGCGCGGCAAGGCCAACGAGCCCATGACGGGGGGACTGGCGGCGGCTTTGTTGCCCGTGGTGGAGAAATCCGGTGCGATTTGGGTAGGTTCCAGCGGTCGAGTCCGCGATGGCGCGCAGAAGGAACCGTTCGCTGAAATTGAAGCATTGGGCGCGGGTGCGCTGGCCATGCTGGATCTGCCGGCCGCGCATTACGGCGGGTATTACGAAGGATTCGCTAATTCGGCGTTGTGGCCGGCGCTGCATTCCCGCACCGATCTGATCCGCGCCTCACAGGCGGATTATCTCAGCTATCGCGAAGTAAACGCCTTCATGGCGCGCGCGCTGTTGCGCTTTCAGAAGCCGGACACCGCGTTCTGGATCCAGGATTATCACTTCCTGGCGCTGGGCGCGGAATTGCGCGATCTCGGCGTCGCCGCGCCGCTGGGCTTTTTCCTGCACACGCCGTGGCCGGCGCGCGCCGTCATCGGCGGCGTGCCGCATCATCGCGAACTGGTCGAGGCGATGCTGGCTTACGATCTGATCGGGTTCCAGACCGAAGACGATTGCGAAAACTTCCTGTCCTATGTGCGGTCGGATCTCGGTCTCGCCGCCAAGGGCGGCGTGGTCGTTTCACGCCACGGCAGTTCGCGCGTCGCGGTCTTTCCGATCGGCATCGACCCGGAGAAATTCGCCCAGCAGGCCGCCAAGGCGGTGTCGCATCCGGACGTGTCGCGGCTGCGGCGCAGCCTGAACGGCGAAAAGCTGGCGATCGGCGTTGACCGGCTGGATTATTCCAAGGGACTGCTGAACCGCATCAATGCGTTCGACCGGATGTGGACCTTGCAGCCGGGGCTCGCGCGCACCGCCTCCCTGCTGCAGATCGCCACGCCGTCGCGCGGCGCCATCGAAGCCTATGGCAATCTGCAGAACGAACTCGCCAAGCTGGTCAGCGACGTCAAT
>NZ_JAUYAN010000250.1 GCF_030693485.1 Bradyrhizobium sp.
CCTTGACGATCTTGTAGGGGACGAGCTTCTTGTCCTTCTCGACCATCGGATCGTCGTAGCGGCGGCCAACGAGGCGCTTGACCGCGAAGAAGGTCCGCTCGGGATTGGTCACCGCCTGGCGCTTGGCGGGCTGCCCGACGAGGCGCTCGCCATCATCGCTGAAAGCGACGATCGACGGGGTCGTCCGCATGCCCTCGGCGTTCTCGATGACTTTCGCAGTCTTGCCATCCATTACGGCAACGCACGAATTCGTGGTGCCGAGATCGATCCCAATGACCTTTCCCATGGTCTTCATTCCTTCTTGCTGCGGCAGGTTGGCTGGGCCCTGACGGCACACCAATCCAAACCCCCAAACGATCAATTACTCGCGATATTGCGACGATGAGCCTCATATAGGAGGGGGGGTGGGGCCTGCAAGGACCGGGCGCAACCTTAGCCCATGAAAACCCTGAGCTTTGGAAGATGGTGTCTCCGTGCGGGGCAGGCCGCCAGAGTCTGGTCGTGCGGCCGGAACGGCCGCCAGGTCAGGGGGCTGGGGCGAAAAAGCGCTATTTCAGCCGCCGACCGGGAACGGAATCGCAGCCCTCCCTGTTGCCGCAGCGCCAAAACCGCTAAAAGCTGACTATTCGAGGCCCGGCAAAGGGTCGCACCGGCCGACCATTGAACGGCCTCAATGCAAACCCAGTAGACCTTTCATGATGCTCATTCGACTGATCTTCGTGCTTGCCCTGCTGGTCCCGGCCATCGGCCCCGCGCTTGCCGCGGACCCGGTTTTTCCGCCGGGCATCAGGGTCGGCATCACGCCGCTGGTCGGGCTCAACCGCGCCAAAACCTTCGTCGGATTCGAGACCGAGGATCAGGGCGTCAAGGTGTTGCTGGCGGAGCTTCCAGCCGACGCCTACAGCGAAGTCATGAACGCCTTCAAGAACAATCCTGCGGGCGCCGGCGGCGTGAAGCCCGAGACCATCGAGACCGCGGCCGGCCTTGCCTATTACACCATCGAAACCGGCAAGGATGGCACGACCAATGTACGGCGTTATTCGATGATCCTGCCGGGCGGCGCCTTCTCCGGCTATATCGCCGTGCAGGTTCCGGAAAACGCCTCCAGAATCTATACCGACGACGCGGTGCGGCAGATGTTCGCCTCGGCGGCGGTACGAAAGGAAGTTCCGGTCGAGGAGCAGCTGGCGCAGATGCCCTTCAAGGTCATCGAATTTAGCGGTTTCAAGAATGTCCGCACGCTGGCCATTGGCGGGGCGATCGTCATCGCCGACAGCGACGAGAGCAGGGGTTTCGAGGCCGCCCCCTTCATGGTGGTCGGCATTGTCGGGGCGACGCCGACCCAGCCTGAGGATCGCGGACGTTTTGCCCAGCAGGCCGCGACCACTATTCCCGGCGTGCGCGAGGCCAGGATCACGATGTCGGAGCCGCTGCGCATCGACGGCATGCCGGGCTATGAAACCCGTATCGACGCGGTGAGCGGCAAGGACAACACCCCCGTTACCGTGGTGCAGTGGCTGCGCTTCGGCGGCCAGAATTCGTTGCGCATCATCGGCAGCGCGCCGCGCGAGGAATGGAGCAAGGCATTTCCGCGCTTCCGCGCCGTGCGCGACGGCATCCAGCCGCGCTGAATCTTGCGCGATCTGCCGAAGATTCGTGCGCCCGCTGCGGCCTAAACCTGCTTTACGCTCCCCAAGCGAGGTGATTTGCTGGCGACAGCGTATCTTACAGGGAGATGTAGCATGTTGGACCGAAGGCAAATTCTCGCAGGCTTAGGAATGGGCCTGGGCACGGCGGCGATCGCCACCGTCTCTGCAAACCCGCTTTGGGCGGCAGCTTCGATCAAGCCCGATGCGGCTTCGGCGCTGCTGGTGATCGATGTCCAGAACTGCTTCCTGCCCGGCGGCAGCCTCGCCGTCAAAGACGGCGATCAGGTCGTTCCCGTGATCAATCGCATCGCCAAGGGTTTCGCCAATGTGGTGCTGACACAGGACTGGCACACGTCAGGCCACGTCTCGTTCGCAACCAGCCACGGCGGCAAGAAGCCGTTCGAGACCGTCGATCTCAAATACGGCAAGCAGGTGTTGTGGCCCGATCACTGCGTGCAGGGCACCGAGGGCGCGGCATTGTCGAAGGAGCTCGCGATTCCGCAGGCCGCGCTGATCATCCGCAAGGGATTCAACAAGGAAGTCGACAGCTACTCCGCCTTCACCGAGGCCGACGGCAAGACCACGACCGGGCTCGCCGCCTATCTGAAGTCGCGCAAGATCAAGCGCCTGTTCCTGGCCGGATTGGCAACCGATTTCTGCGTTGCGTGGAGCGCGCTGGATGCGCGCAAGGCCGGATTCGAAACATCCGTGATCGAGGACGCCTGCCGCGGCATCGACACCCAGGGCTCCCTTGCAAAAGCCTGGGCGGATATGGCCAAGGCCGGCGTCAAACGGATTCAATCCGGCGATATCGTCGTCTAAAAGCAGCATGCCGGATTCTGCAGCTCCCGTCGCGTTCGAGATGGTCCGCCGCCTGCCGTCACAGCGGACCGCCGGACTTATCTCGGCCATCTCGGGCTATCGCGAGATGGCGGCTGGACGGTTTTCGCAGCGCGAGGCCGCACCGCTGGCGATTCCGCTGATCATCAGTTTTGGCACGCCGTTCACCATCGCGCTCGGCCGTGTACCCGATGCGGCCGACCGCCACAACAGCTTCGCCGCGGGACTGTATGCCGGCGCCGTCTACATCGAATCCGACGGCGGCGCCGAATGCGTGCAGGTGGATTTCACGCCGCTCGGTGCCTTCAGGTTTTTCGGCGGCGCCGTCGGCAACCTCGCCGCCCGCATGATCGAGGTCGGTGACGTGCTCGGCGCCGACGGCACACGGCTGCGCGAGCGTCTCGGCGCGACAGAAGGCTGGCAGCGCCGCTTCGATATCGTCGAGGAATTTGTCGCCGATCGCGCCAACCATTTGCCGTCCCCGGAACTGGAATTTGCCTGGCGCCTGCTGGCACGCCGCGGCGGCGGCATCCGGATCGCCACTTTGGCCGAGGAGATCGGCTGGAGCCGCAAGCATCTGGTCGAGCGATTTCGTCACCAGTTCGGTCTCGGCCCCAAATCGATTGCGCGCATGATGCGGTTCCATCTCGCCAGCGGCCTGGCACGAGCCGGAACGCCATCCGGCTGGGCCGGCATTGCAGCGGACAGCGGGTTTTCGGATCAGGCCCATCTGATCCGCGAATTCACCGCACTTGCCGGCGAGCCGCCGACCGCCAGGGCGCGGCGCATGGCGCTGACCGACAGCCGGCTGACCCGCCTGCAACACGCGGAGTGGTAACAAATCTTCAAGCGGACAACGCCCGGCTTGCCGCATCATCGCGTGGACAGGCAACTCAGCAGGAGTTCTCCGTGACCGACATCAGCAACATCGAAGCGCCACGCCTCTATCCCACCCTTCGTTACAAGGACGCCGAGGCGATGATCCGCTGGTTGAAGGACGTCGTTGGTTTCACCGAACGCGTCGTCTACCGCAACGACGACGGCGTGGTGCAGCGTGCCGAAGTCGCCTACGGGACTTCCATCCTGATGCTGGGCCAAAGCCGCGACGACGAATATGGCCGGCTGGTCGGCGACATCAACGGCCGCCGCACCGATTCGCTCTATGTCGCCGTCAACGATCCGGACGCGCTGTACGCCAAGGCGAAGGCCTCCGGCGCCAAAATCGAGATGGAGCTGCACAACACCGACTACGGCAGCCGCGATTTCGCCTGCCGCGATCCCGAAGGCAATCTCTGGAGTTTTGGGACCTACTGGCCAAAGGTGAACGAGAAGCCGCTGGTGGGATAGGCCGGGTCGGTCGGAACGATCGAGGCGCCGCCGGAAACGACCAGGTTCATCGGAATGAGGTGTGTTCGCCCGCCTGGCATTCATCTACAAGCACCCGGACCGAAGTCGATGGGCCAGCTAGGCCCGTTCGTGCGTACAGGAATGGGACAAGGGTAACGTTGGTGGCGGAGGACAAGGGAACCACAGAAAGTGACCGCTTGGCGGCCATCACGTTCGACATCCAGGGTACATGCGTCGATTTCTATCAACCGATCCTGCGCATCGGAGCCGCGGTCAATCGTAACAAGGGGTTATCGATCGACTGGGCGATGCTATCAGCCGATTGGCGCACTCTTTACCGGCAGGCGCTTGATGCGATCATCGACGGTCGGCGGCCGTGGATGCGAGTTGACCGGATCTATCGCGAAGCCCTGGATGTCTTGCTGGAGAAACGTGGCCTTGGTGGCTTCTTCACTGCGCCCGAACGTGATGAGCTAAACGCGGTTTGGACCAAACTGGACCCCTGGCCGGACTCCGTAGAGGGACTGACTCGCCTGCGAGGTCGTTTCACCACCTCGACGCTGTCCAATGCCGGAATGGCCGCAGTGGTCGCCGTGGTCAAACATGCAAATTTGCCCTTTGACGCAATACTGACGGCCGAGCTGGTTGAGACCTATAAGCCTGCGCCGGCAGTCTACCAGCTAGCGGTAGATTATCTCGGCTATCGGCCGGACCAGATTCTGATGGTTGCGTGCCATAAATATGATCTGAGAGCGGCCAAGGCTTTCGGCATGCGCACCGCTTTTGTTGCCCGGCCTCTCGAGTTTGGTCCTGATGCCACACCCGATATCGCGGCAGAGAGTTGGCTGGACTTTTGTGTCGACAGCTTCACTGCTCTCGCGGACAGGTTGAACGCGGTTTGATAACGCCGCTGTAAACGATTCAGGTCGTGACGTCGGCACCCGGCGCCGCTTTCGCACCGCCCTTCGACACCGCGACCAGCGCCGGGCGCAGTACGCGCTCGCCGATGGTGTAGCCGGCCTGCACGACCTGCACCACGGTGCCCGCCGGCACCGACGTGTCGGGGACCTCGTACATCGCCTGCTGGAAATTCGGATCGAACTTCTCGCCCGCCGGATCGAATTTCTTGACGCCGTTCTTCTCCAGCGTGTTGAGCAGCGACCGCTCGGTCAGCTCGACGCCCTCGATCAGCGACTTCAGCCCGGGATCGGCATTGGCCTTGGCCTCGGCCGGCACCGCGTCGAGCGCACGCTGCAGATTGTCGGCGATATCGAGCACGTCGCGCGCGAAACCGGTGATGCCATAGGCCCGCGCGTCGGCCACTTCCTTCGCGGTACGCTTGCGCAGGTTTTCCATTTCCGCCAGCGTGCGCAGCATCTTGTCGCGGGTTTCGGCGAGTTCCCTGGTCAGGGCCTCAACCGAGCCTTCCTCGGGATCGTCGGGCATGATGTAGGGCTTGGAAATCACGGGCTCGGCGGCCTTCGCCGGATCGGCCGGAATGTCCTTCTGCCCGTTGGGATCAGTCATGGCTTGCCTTCTCGAAAAAATCGCTGGAACGAGGTCAGTGGGGGATTTGCTGGCCCGGATATCGTGCTTTAGGCGGGGAAAATCAAGCTCAACTACCCGATTTTGGCCGGATCAGCCGCCCAGCATCCGGCTGACGATGCGCGCCGCATAGTCCACCGTCGGGATCACACGGGCGTAGTTGAGCCTCGTCGGCCCGATCACGCCGAGAACGCCGACGATTTGCCCCGCGGCGTCGCTGTAGGGCGCGATGATGGTGGACGAACCCGACAGCGAAAACAGCTTGTTCTCCGAACCGATGAAGATCCGCACGCCTTCGGCCCGCTCGGCGCGGCCCAACAGGTCGATCACGCCGCGCTTGGTCTCGAGATCGTCGAACAGCGACTTCACCCGCTCCAGATCTTCCAGCGCGTGCAGGTCTTCCAGGAGATTGGCGTGACCGCGCACGATCAGCTGGCGGTCGTCGCTGGTGCCGCCGGACCAGCTCGCGATACCCGCCGATATCACCTTCTGGGTCAGCTGATCGAGTTCGTTGCGGTTCTGCGTCAGCGCGGTTTCCAGCTCAAGCCGCGCCTCGGCCAGGGTGCGCCCCCGGATCCGCGCATTGAGAAAATTGGTGGCCTCCACCAGCGCCGACGAGGGCACGCCCGACGGCAGCGTCAGCACGCGATTCTCGACCTGGCCGTCCTCGCTGACCAGCACGACCAGCGCCTTTTCCGGCTCGAGCCGCACGAATTCGATGTGTTTCAGCCGCGAATTGGATTTTGCGGTCAGCACCACGGCCGCGGCCCGGGTCAGGCCGGACAGCCGGGTCAGGGCCTCGCCCAGTGCTGCCTCGACCGATTGGGCCTTGCCGACGGAAGCGAGCTGGTTCTGGATCGACTCGCGCTCCGGTTCGGTCAGGTCGCCGACCTGCATCAGGGCATCGACGAAGAACCGCAGGCCGAGTTCCGTGGGCAACCGGCCGGCCGAGGTGTGCGGCGCATAGATCAGGCCGAGCTGCTCGAGGTCCGACATCACATTGCGGACCGAAGCCGGCGACAGCGGCATCGCGATCAGGCGCGAAATGTTGCGGGAACCGACGGGTTCGCCGGTGGCGAGATAACTCTCGACGATTTGACGAAAAATGTCCCGCGAACGCTCGTTGAGCTGGGCAAGCCCGGCATGCGGAGCGATCAGGCCGATCGGATCGTGGTGGGCCACAGAATACTCTCCTGAACTCAGCCTAATCTGTCTATCACAGCAGCCGGAGACAAGCAGGTATTAGTCCCCATGTGGTGCCCGCAAAGGCCCAAAAGCCTTGCCGCTGCCGCTTCCCCCTCCTACAAGCACCGCGAGCCTGTCTTTGCCGGTTTTCTTGGAGGATTTCTCATGCGGCCAAGCCGCCGTGCGCCCGATGAATTGCGCGCCGTGTCGCTGGAACGGGGCGTGGTCAAATACGCCGAGGGTTCCTGCATGGTCAAATTCGGCGACACCCATGTGCTGGTGACGGCCACTTTGGAAGAGCGGCTGCCGCCATGGCTCAAGGGCCAGGGCCGCGGCTGGGTCACCGCCGAATACGGCATGCTGCCGCGGGCGACGCTGGAACGCACCCGCCGTGAGGCGGCCGCCGGCAAGCAGGGCGGACGCACCGTCGAAATCCAGCGCCTGATCGGCCGCAGTCTACGCGCCGCCGTCGACCTCGAAGCGCTCGGCGAGCGCCAGATCACGGTGGATTGCGACGTCATCCAGGCCGATGGCGGCACCCGCACCGCCTCGATCACCGGCGCCTGGGTGGCTTTGGCCGACTGCATCTCCTGGATGAAGACCCGCAACATGATCAAGACCAACCCGCTGCGCGACAATGTGGCGGCGATCTCCTGCGGTATCTATCAGGGCACCCCGGTGCTCGATCTGGATTACGCCGAGGATTCCGAGGCCGATACCGACGCCAATTTCGTCATGACCGGCGATGGCCGCATCATTGAGGTGCAGGGTACGGCCGAGAAGACGCCATTTTCGCAGGACGAGTTTTTGGCGTTGATGGCGCTGGCCCGCAGGGGCGTGACGCGGCTGGTGGATTTGCAGAAAATGGCCGTGGCGTGATTCCGGATCGCGGTCCGACTGGCGTAGACTGACAACATGCACCGTCGAATCACCGGCAAGCTCGTGATCGCAACCCACAATCCCGGCAAGCTCGCCGAGATGCGCGAACTGCTGGCGCCGCACGGCGTGGAGGCCGTCTCGGCCGGTGAACTCGGCCTCGGCGAGCCCGACGAGACCGGCGATACGTTTCGCGCCAATGCGGCCATCAAGGCCATCGCCGCGGCAAAGGCCGCGCAACTGCCGGCCTTCGCGGACGATTCGGGATTGGTGGTCGAGGCGCTCGATGGCGCGCCCGGCATTCTCTCGGCGCGCTGGGCCGGACCGACCAGGGATTTCACCGCGGCGATGGCGCGGATCGAGCGCCTGCTGCAGGAGCGCGGCGCCACCACGCCGGCGCAGCGCAGAGCGCATTTCGTTTCCGCGCTGTGCGTGGCCTGGCCCGACGATCATCTCGAAGAGGTCGAGGCGCGCGCCGACGGCACGCTGGTGTGGCCGCCGCGCGGCAACGCCGGGTTCGGTTACGATCCGGCATTTCTGCCCGACGGACACACGCGCACCTTCGGCGAGATGACCAGTATCGAAAAGCACGGCCTGCCGCCGCTGGGCTTGGGCCTGTCGCACCGCGCCCGCGCCTTCGTCAAACTCGCGGAGATCTGCCTTGACCAGCGCTGACAGAGCAAAGGCCTTCGGCGTTTATGTGCACTGGCCGTTCTGCCTGTCGAAATGTCCGTATTGCGATTTCAACAGCCATGTCCGGCATGCGCCCATTGATGAAGAACGCTTTGCCAAGGCCTTCGCTCTCGAGATCGAAACCACCGCGGCGCGCGCGCCTGATCGTGAAGTCTCCTCGATCTTTCTCGGTGGCGGCACGCCGTCGCTGATGCAGCCGAAAACCGTCGGCGCCATTCTGGATGCGATCGGAAAGCACTGGCGCGTCGCGCCCGATGCCGAAGTTTCGCTCGAAGCCAATCCGACCAGCGTCGAGGCGACACGCTTTCGCGGCTACCGCGCCGCCGGCGTCAACCGGGTTTCGCTCGGCGTGCAGGCGCTGGACGATGCCTCGCTGAAGGCGCTGGGACGTTTGCATACCGCGCGCGAGGCGCTCGACGCGGTCGCGATCGCGCGCGCCGCGTTCGACCGTTACTCGTTCGATTTGATTTACGCCCGCCCCGACCAGACCCCGCAAATGTGGACGGATGAACTGAAGCTGGCGATCTCGGAAGCCGCCGAACATCTGTCGCTCTATCAGCTCACCATCGAAGAGGGCACGCCGTTTTTCGGCCTGCATGCCGCCGGCAAGCTGAAGACACCGGACGAAGCGGTGGCGCGCGCGCTCTACGACGTCACGCAGGAGGTCTGCGCGCGTGAGGGATTGCCGTCCTACGAGATTTCCAACCACGCCCGGCCGGGCGCGGAGTGCAAACATAACCTGGTCTACTGGCGCGGCGAGGAATATGCCGGCATCGGTCCCGGCGCCCACGGCCGCCTCGATGTCGATGGCACGAGACACGCCATCGCCACCGAAAAGCGCCCCGAGGCGTGGCTGATGCGCGTCGAAGCCAATGGTCATGGCGTCGTGGTCGACGACGTCCTCAACAGCGAAGAGCGCGCCGACGAATTTTTGCTGATGGGGCTGCGGCTGGCGGAAGGCATCGATCCCGAACGCTACGCGGCGTTGTCAGGCCGTACCCTCGATCCCGGCCGCATCGCGATCCTGCGCGAAGAAGGCGCCATCATCGTCGACGCCAACGGCCGGCTGCGGGTGACGCAGGCGGGATTTCCGGTGCTCGACGCCGTGGTGGCGGATTTGGCGGCGTAGAAATATTTCCCCGTCGTCCCGGACAAGTGAGCGCAAGCGAACGCTGATCCGGGACCCATACACCGCGGCTTCTCGTTAAGGCAAAACCTCAGACGGTCTTTTCCAATAGTTTCCGCCGCGGCGTATGGGTGCCTGCGTTCGCAGGCACGACGGTGCTACGCCCCGAAACTCTTCGGCGAGCCGGCGACGGTTGCGCTGCCGCCCGATCCCACCCTCATCACCGCGAGGCCGCGTTCATTGGTGCCGTCGGAGCGGAACCGGAACAGGCCATCGATGCCGGCAAAGCCCGACGGATTGGTCAGCACTTCAGGTGAAAAACGCGCGCCGCCTTGTGTGCGCGCCAGTGCCGCGACCAGCGCCACTGCATCATAGGCAAGCGTCGCCGTGCGCACCGGATCGGCGCCGAATTTGGTGCGGTAACGTCCGGAGAAACTGCGGAAGCCGGCGGGATCCGGCGCGGCGTAAATTCCGCCTTGCAGCGCCGGGCTCGCGAACACCCGCGGATTGTCCCACAGACCGGTGCCGAGCAGCTGGATGTTTTTCAGATTGGCCCCTGCCGCGGTCAGCGCGTCGGCGACCTGCACCACGGAGTCGCCATCATCGGCGATGAACAGCGCGTCGGCCGAACCGAGCGCCTGCGCCACGGTGCGCGCCGGCGTGGCGCGGTCGGCGCCGTATTTTTCGAATGCGACGATGCGCCCGTTGCGGCGGCCGACCGCCTGCTTGAACGCGGCCTCCACCACATTGCCATAGGCATTGTCGGGCAGCATGGCCGCGAACGAACGCTTGCCGGTGCTGGCGGCATATTCGACGATCCGGTTGACGTCCGATTCGGGCAGGAAACTGAGCAAATAGACGCCGCGGCCGGCGACGCTCGAATCGGTCGAGAACGCGATCACGGAGACGCCGCGGGCGCGCGTCAGCGCGGCGGTCGACGGCACCGAACCCGCAAACAGCGGACCGAGAATGATCTCGGCGCCTTCGTCGAGCGCCTGCTGGGTTCCCTGGCTCGCGCCCTGCGGGCTGCCGCCGTCATCCTTGATCAACAACTGGATATTGGGATTCTGGAACTCGGCCAGCGCCATCTCGGCGGCGTTCTTCATCGACTGCGCCGCGACGCCGGCATTGCCGGACGCCGACAGCGGCAGCACCAGCCCGACCTTGACCCCGCCGGTGCCGACGGCCTGCGGCTGCTGCGGCGGTCCCGCCGGACCGGCATCCGGGCCCGAACTGAACGGATTGGAAATCGAGCCCATGCCGGCGCAGGCCCCGAGCAGGGGCGCGCCCAGAATCAGGCCGACCGCCGTCCGCCGGGTGGCTCCCGACGGCTGTAATCTGGAAGGCCAGGATTTGGGTTCGAGCGGCCCTACCATCGTATCTCTATCTCTTGACCGGCGGATTTCGCCGGTACTTCTGCCTCCTGATGACCAGGCGGGTGGATTCAGGCATATTGTCGACGAATAGTTAACCAAATCAAAAGGATTCTGTTCACCCTGACCGGCGCCGGGTTGAACAGCCATATGGGTGCGCGGCATGTCCCCGCCGCTGCAGCGCACCAGCCTTATGGCGTCCGCGCCGTCTCCCCTCTAGATTGGCATTATGCGCCCAAAACCCGCGTCCATAAATACATCCGATGGCCCTGCAGATCCCGTAAGTCGCACATTTTCACTGGGCGGCCACGTCCTGACCGCGCCGAAGGCAGTTCCCGGCTTGCATCTCGTCGCGACCCCGATCGGCAATCTCGGCGACATCACTATCCGCGCGCTGGAAACCCTGGCCGGCGTCGATATCATCGCCTGCGAAGACACCCGCATGACGCGCCGGCTGACCGAGCGCTACGGCATTTCGGCACTGCTAAAACCCTATCACGAGCACAACGCCGCGCAGGCCCGCCCCGTCATCCTGCAGAAGCTGGCGCAGGGCGCCTCGATCGCGCTGGTCTCGGATGCCGGCACCCCCCTGATTTCCGATCCCGGTTTTAAACTCGTGCGCGAGGTCTGCGCCGCCGGCCATGCCGTGATCGCACTGCCCGGCCCCTCCTCGGTGCTGGCGGCGCTGTGCGTGGCGGCACTGCCCACCGACCGGTTTTTCTTCGAGGGCTTTTTGCCGTCGCGCGGCACCGCGCGTCGCGCGCGGCTGAATGAGCTGTCCCGGATCGACGCCACGCTGGTCATGTTCGACTCCGGCAACCGGGTGCAGGACACGCTGGCCGATCTCGCCGGCATCATGGGCACGCGCGATGCCGCGATCTGCCGCGAAATGACCAAACTGCATGAGGAGATTTTACGCGGGCCGGTGTCCGAACTCGCCGCTAAAGCCGACACGCTGGAGACCCGTGGCGAATTCGTGCTGGTGATCGGCCCGCCGGCGGCCCGCGCGTCAGTCATGACCGAGGAGGCGCTGGACGATATGCTGCGCGGCTCATTGCAGCGCGACAGCGTCAAGGATGCGGTGGCGCATGCGGTCGAACTGTCCGGCCGGCCGCGCCGCGAAATCTATGCCCGCGCGCTCGAACTCGCCAAGGAGATGCAGCAGCAAGCGACGGACGACGATGGCGAAAACTGACGGCGCAGCGCCGACCGACCGACCGGCAAAGGCCGCCTCGCCGGCGCGGGTCGCGGCGTTTCGCACCGGCCTGTCGGCGGAAGCGCGCGCCGGCGCCTGGCTGATGGCCAAAGGCTATCGCATCCTGGCAAAACGGTTTCGCACGCCCCATGGCGAGATCGACCTGGTGGCGCGCAAGCGCAATCTGGTGGCGTTCATCGAGGTCAAGGCGCGCGCCAGCCTGGACGAGGCCGCCTATGCGGTGACGCCGCGCCAGCAGGCCCGCATCATCGCCGCCGCCGAGGCCTGGCTGATGGCGCATCCCGAGCATGCGGAAATGGAGCTGCGTTTCGACGCCGTGCTGATTGCGCCGCGGCGCCTGCCGCGCCATCTGTTAGCGGCCTTCGACGCCAGCACCTGACCCTTACCGAAACCAGCATCCCGCCAACCCCGGACCCCCTCAATGAAACTGAACGTCGCCGTCCAGATGGACCCCATCGCGCGCATCAACATCCGTGGCGATTCGACCTTTGCGCTGCTGCTGGAGGCGCAAAAGCGCGGCCACGCGCTGTCCTATTACACGCCCGAGAAAATCTCGCTGCGCGGCGAGGAGGTGGTGGCGCCGGTGCAAACGCTGACCGTGCGCGACGAGGTCGGCGACCATTGCACGCTCGGTGAGCCCGAGCGCACGCCGCTGGCCTCGTTCGACGTTGTGCTGCTGCGGCAGGACCCGCCGTTCGATCTCGCCTACATCACCTCGACGCATCTGCTGGAACGCATCCATCCCAAAACCCTGGTGGTCAACGATCCCGCCAGCGTGCGCAACGCGCCGGAAAAAGTCTTCGTGATGGATTTTCCGGAATTGATGCCGCCGACGCTGATCTCGCGCGACCTCGACGAGATCAACGCGTTCCGCAGCGAGCACGGCGCCGTGGTGATGAAGCCGCTGCACGGCCATGGCGGCGCCGCGGTGTTTCGCGTCATGCCGCAGGACATGAACTTCGGCTCGCTGTTCGACATGTTCTCGGTGACCTTCAGGGAGCCCTGGGTGATCCAGCGCTTCCTGCCCGAGGTCAGGCACGGCGACAAGCGCATCATCCTGGTCGACGGCGAATTCGCCGGCGCCGTCAACCGCGTGCCGGCGCCCGACGATCTGCGCTCCAACATGGTGCGCGGCGGCGCCGCGCAGGCCACCGACCTCACCCCCCGCGAACGCGAGATCTGCGCCACGCTCGGCCCCAAACTGCGCGAGCGCGGCCTGCTGTTCGTCGGCATCGACGTCATCGACGGTTTTCTGACCGAGATCAACGTCACCTCCCCCACCGGCATCCGCGCCATCGCGCGGCTGGGCGGCCCGGATGTCGCGGCGAAGATCTGGGATGTGATCGAGAAGAAGCGGGGGTAATCAGCGCTGTTGCGGCTACGCCGATCAGCCTAGCGTGCATCAGTCGAATCACGCGAGGAGAGGCCGCATGGCTGACCATGAGAATCCGCAACCGGGCGCCGGTCTCGTCTACGAGGACACCGGTGCGGCGGCCTCGCTGGTCTATTTCGACATCGTGGGGGCCTACGGCATCATGCACGGCACCGTCGAGATCGAGCTTGCGACCCGCATTCTCGTTCCCGCGCCGAACGGCCTCACCGACGTCAAATTCCTGTCGTCCGGGCGGCTGCGCTGCAGCCCGACCGCCGCCGCCAATCTGCGCAACGCGCTCGACGCCGCGCTGAAGATGCTGGAGGCGCCGCAGCAGCCCGATCCGGTGGCGGCCTCGAAGATGAACTGATGGTTCGAGCCGCGCTGCCGCGCTCTTCACCATGAGGAACCCTCCTCCTGCGGAGGCGCCCCGTCTCGAGGGATTGTTGCGCCTTCCAAAGGCCTATTTCGCTTGTCACCACTTGCAGGCGGGTGCAACCTGAGCGGATGCCCGCTTTATCACGCGGACAGGTCAGTCCGGGGCTGCAACGCACAATTTCGATAAAAACAAACGGAGGACAACGCATGACATTGGATGTTTCGCGACGCTCCCTGCTCGCACTCGGCGCCGGCTTGGGCGCAACGGCCATGCTCGGCGGCAGCGCGCTGGCAAAGGCGCCGAAGCTCGGCACCCAGGCGCCCTATTTCCATCGCTTCAATTTCGGCGATGCCGAGGTCACCGTCGTCTCCGACGGCCCGCTGCCGCTTGGCGATCCCGGCGGCGCCTTCATCGGCGTGCCGAAGGAAGAGGTCAAGAAGATGCTGACCGACAACTTCCTGTCGCCTGACAATGTCGTGCTCGAACAGAACTCGCCGATCGTCAACATGGGCGACAAGCTCGTCTTGTTCGACACCGGCATGGGCACCTCGAAGGCGTTCGGCCCGACTACCGGACGGCTGCAGAAGAGCATCGCCGAATCCGGCATCAAGCCGGCGGATATCGATGCCATCGTCTGCTCGCATGCGCATATCGATCATATCGGCGGCATCGTCGGCGCCGACGACAAGCCGCTGTTTCCGAACGCGCAGGTCTATATCGCGCAGAGCGATTACGATTTCTGGACCGACGAGGGCAAGCTCGGCGGTCCCTTGAAGGATTTTGTGATCCACGCTCGCAAGAACCTGCTGCCGGTGAAGGACCGGCTGGTGTTCATCAAGGACGGCCAGGAGATCCTGCCGGGCATCCAGGCCATATCGGCGCCGGGACATACCGTCGGCCACACCGTGTTCATGGTGACCTCGAAAGGCAAATCGTTCTGCTTCCTCGGCGACCTCACCCACCACCAGGTGCTGCTGCTGGAAAAGCCGCGGATGGAGTTCGCCTACGACACCGACCCGAAGGCGGCGGCCAACACGCGGGTGAAGCTGCTGGACACGCTGGCGGCCAACAAGACGCCCGTGATGTCCTATCACTTCGCCTGGCCCGGCTATGGCCATGTGGTGAAGGCCGGCGACGGTTTTCGGTATATCGCCGAGCCGATGAACATGCAGCTGTAAGGAAATGCCGTCGGGGGTGGGCCAGTGGCCCACCCCCGCGTGGCGCCAACGAAAGACGCGTGGGCATGATCGGAGCCGCCACCGCACTTGTCGCGCTGTTGCTGACAGCCGAGTTCGGCTCCGAGAAGGTCGACGTCAAGGACCGCGGCGTCGTCGACCTCGCGACCTATGAATGCCGCGACACCCCGCGCAGCACGCTGATCCAGCGCGCCTGTTACGACCGGACGCAGGCCAGCATGATCGTCGGCATCAAGGGCGCCTATCTCCAGTATTGCGATCTGTCGCCGGCGACGTTCGAGAGGCTGATGACCGCTCCATCGATGGGGCAGTTTTTCGGGCAGAGTATAGCGGGGGCCGGTTCGGGTGGCCGGCATGACTGCGGGGTCAGGCGGGGGCTGGGATATTAGGGCCTGCTTCACCGCAATCAGTCATTAGAGCCCTTCGACTTCTTGGTTCGCTTCGGTTCTGGAAGGAGCTTCTCTTGTTGTTTCAGAAGCGCTAGCGCTGCATCTGCCTCAGCGTGCCGCACAGCTCTCCGCTTCTCATTGAATTGCTTGTACTCGTTTAGAGCGTGGGCCTTCGCTTTCGCCGCCTTTACTGTCCCTCCACCCCGAAGCACATTTCGCCCCAGTGACTTCAATTGGGAATCCAGTAGAGTTTCGACTTCGAGCATCGTGCTTATTCGGCCCAAGTCTAGCTGATCTTCGAATATATCGAGTAAGATGGTCGTGAGCCGGTTGAGTTCTTTGATCTCCGATTCAACAAGATATTTTTTGCAACATCCGCGTCAGCCTGAGTAACCCTTTCGCCCCTCCACGTTCGCAACCCCATATTCTCATGGTCTGCGTTTGCGCGGCTCACGATCATTTCCGATGGCGTGTGCGTGGTAACTGCCCACATGAACTTCGCTTGGGTGTGTGCGTAGAATTCATGCCACTTCGTTGACTTCGGATCGTAGTCGCTGCACATCGCGCAAACGCTCCGAAGCTCGCGATAAACATTCGCTTCGTCGGAACGGATGTCGCGAATAATTTCGCGTAACTCTGCAACGCGGTCCCTGGCTTCCGGCGCCTTGAGTTGCTCTGCGTCAATGACGAAGCCTTTTGTCGCAAACTGAACGAGCTTGTCAGTAGCCCAGCGCCTGAACAGGGTCGCTTGGGATGATGACACCCGATAGCCAACTGAGATGATCATATCGAGGCTGTAGAGCGTGGCCGGGCGCCCTGTGGATAATTGCGCTTTTTGCAAAGAACTATCTTCTGAGAGTTCTCCCTCTTCTATTATGTTATTGATATGTCTAGATATTGTAGACACATCTCGGCCAAAAAGTTCTGCGATCTGGCTCTGAGTCATCCACAGGGTATCGCCATCGTACCGAAGTTCGATCCGGATGCCTTTTTCAGTTCCATAGATAAGCAGTCGGTCGCCGGTCGCGGCATCCTCTACCAAGTGCACAGGTTCTGTCGGGATGGGCTCATTTGCCGTCCAGATAGCACGATTCCGCCCTGCAAGATACATGTTCCCCTAATGTTCTTGCTCTCGTCCCCGGGTTCCGCTAGCTTCTCCCTCAGGAGAGGTCGGCATGGTCCAGCGGGTTTCCACCGTAGCCTTTGAGGGGATCGAGGCCCGCGCGGTCGACGTGCAGGTGCAGGTCGCGCCCGGTTTGCCCGCTTTCGCCATTGTCGGGCTGCCGGACAAGGCGGTGTCCGAGGCCCGCGAACGGGTCCGCTCGGCGCTGATCGCCTCCGGTCTGGCGCTGCCCGCCCGCCGCATCACCGTCAACCTCGCGCCCGCCGACGTGCCCAAGGAAGGCAGCCATTATGATCTTCCGATCGCGCTCGGCCTGATGGCGGCGATCGGGGCGATCCCGCCGGACGCCCTGGGGGGCTTTACCGTGCTCGGCGAACTCGGGCTCGACGGATCGATCGCGCCGGTCGCCGGCGTGCTGCCCGCGGCGATCGGCGCCAATTCGCGCGACGAGGGCCTGATCTGTCCCGCCGCCTGCGGCGCGGAGGCGGCCTGGGCCAGCCCCGATATCCAGATCGTGGCGGCGAGTTCGCTGATCCAGATCGCCAACCATTTTAAAGGCACGCAGGTGCTGTCGCGCCCGCAGCCCAGGGTGCACGAGGCCGAAATCAACCGGCTCGATTTGCGCGACATCAAGGGCCAGGAAAGCGCCAAGCGCGCGCTCGAGATCGCGGCGGCCGGCGGACATCACCTCTTGATGATCGGCTCGCCCGGCGCCGGCAAGTCGATGCTGGCGGCAAGGCTGCCCTCGATCCTGCCGCCGCTGTCGCCGTCCGAACTGCTGGAAGTTTCGATGATCGCTTCCGTCGCCGGTGAGATCCGCGACGGCGCGCTGACGGCGCGGCGGCCGTTCCGCAGCCCGCATCATTCCGCCAGCATGGCGGCGCTGACCGGCGGCGGCATGCGCGCCAAACCCGGCGAGATCTCGCTGGCGCATCAGGGCGTGCTGTTCCTCGACGAATTGCCGGAGTTCGATGCCCGCGTGCTGGATTCGCTGCGCCAGCCGATGGAGAACGGCGAGGTCGCGGTTTCGCGCGCCAACCACCGCGTCACCTATCCCGCGCGCTTCATGCTGATCGCGGCGATGAACCCGTGCCGCTGCGGCCACGCCTACGAGCCCGGTTACGCCTGCAAGCGCGGACGGGTCGACCGTTGCACCGGAGATTACCAGGCACGCATCTCCGGCCCGCTGATGGATCGTATCGATCTGCGCATCGAAGTGCCGGCGGTGACCGCCGCCGACCTGATCCTGCCGCCGCCGGCCGAAGGCTCGGCGGAAGTGGCCGCCCGCGTCGCCGCCGCGCGCGACATCCAGCTCGCGCGTTATGCCGCGGCCGGCCTGCCGAACATCCGCACCAATTCGGAAGCGCCGGCCTCGGTGCTCGAGCAGATCGCGCAGCCGGACGCTGCGGGCACCAAGCTGCTGCGCGATGCGTCGGAGACGATGCGGCTGTCGGCGCGCGGTTATCACCGCGTACTGCGCGTCGCCCGCACGCTCGCCGACCTCGACGGATCCGACAAGATCGGCCGGCTGCATCTGGCCGAAGCGCTGTCCTATCGCGCGCTGGCGGAGGATCTGCGCAGCGCGGCGTGATGCCACAGACTCAATAAATGTTCCAGCGAACGTTTGCAGGGACGACCATGACGTGTTGAGCCCGTCAACCCCGTGGTAACGAGTTTTCTTTACACTCTGCCAACCATAAGCCGCAGCGGTTCGCGGGCTTGTCGGCGAGCGAGTGCGTATCATGCTGCGTTTGAAGATCCTGGCTTCGGCCGTTCCGTTGCTGGTTGCCGCCGTTTTGGCGCGCGGCGATTTCCTGCCCGGCGCGCGGCCCTGTCTGGCGATCGGCGAGGGTTCGGTCCAGCTCACCTCGCTGTCCTGGCAGGCGCAGTCGCACGTCAGCTTCACCCGCGATCCCTCCCTCGCCACCGTGCGGGTGCAACTCACCGACAATGCCGCCGCCGCCGATTTTGCCGTGCTCGACGATATCGACAGCGCGGAAGCCCCCGCTTCACAAGGCTGCGAGGTCAACGCCGCCACCCGCTTCGTGGCGATCTCCGCCACATCAACAGTATCCGACCCCGTGATCTACCTGTCGCCGGACGGCCCCGCCGATTACCGGATTTATGTCAGTTCGAAGCACTTCTCGGCGCGCGATGCTGCCGCCCTGATCGTCGGCGCCAATGGCGCGCCACGCCGGCTCGCTGCCGCGCTCTGAATTTTCCTTAACTTTCCATAAACCACGTTCCGATCGGACGACGCCAGGCCATCCGGCCTCAAGCACTTCGCAAGGTCGCCGCGCCATCTTCAGCGCCGCGACAGATGCGGCGGTACAGCACCAGGGTCACGGCATGAAGCGGCGGTTTTTCCGGATCAGGCTCCACATACGCCGCTTCGCCCGGCGCCATCCGTGGCTGACCTTCACCGTCCGCTCCTTCATGATCTTCTCGGCCGCTTTCGGCGGCGCCTATGGCTTCATCTCCGGCAGCCGGGTCGAGGGCTCCGGCTACGATCCCCACGCCTTCGCGATCGGCGCCAGCTTCCTGTTCGCGCTCGCCTGCCTCGCGCTCGCCACGCTGAGTTTCCGGCTGCGCTGGGTGCGGCAGACCATGCGCAAGATGGCGCTGCATAACGAAGCGATGGTCGACCGCAATTGGGAACTGCAGGAAGCCGAACAACGCGCCCGCAGCCTGTTCGAATCGCAGGGCGACCTGATCGTGCTGCGCGACGGCGACGGCCACATCACCTTCGCCAACGACGCCTGGTGCGAACTGGCCGAACTGCCGCGCGAAAAACTGGTCGGCAGCCGCTTTGCGCTCAACGTTCTGGAGCAGGGCGCCACTGCGATCGAGAGCAACGGCACCAGGATCCACGACCAGAAAATCGCGACCGCGCTCGGCCCGCGCTGGATCGCCTGGCGCGAAGGCCTGGTCCGCAGCGATGCCGGTCGACCAGCGGAGATGCAGAGCGTCGGCCGCGACGTCACCGACCGCATCGAGACCGAGCGCGCGCTCGGCGAGGCGCGCGATCACGCCGACGCCGCCAACCGCGCCAAGTCGCGTTTCCTGGCGATGGCGTCGCATGAAATCCGCACGCCGCTGAACGGCATCATCGGCATGAGCGGCCTGCTGCTGGATACGCCGTTGACGCCGGAGCAGGTGACCTATGCGAAGGCGGTGAAGACCTCGGGCGACGCGCTGTTGTCGCTTATCGAGGAGCTTCTGGACTATTCCAAGATCGAGGCCGGCAAGATCGATCTCGAACACCGCCCGTTCGCGCTTTCGGCGCTGATCGAGGACATCACCGAACTGCTGGCGCCGCGGGCGCAGGCGCGGCAACTCGAGATCGCGGCCTATGTCGATGAGCGTCTTCCGATGGAAGTGATCGGCGACGCTGCGCGGCTGCGCCAGGTACTGCTCAATCTCGCCGGCAACGCGATCAAATTCACCTCGACCGGCGGCGTGGCGCTGATCGTCGAGCCCGGCCTGTGGCCCAATGAAATCAGTTTCCTGGTGCGCGACACCGGCATCGGCATTGCGCCCGAGGCGCGGCAGCGGATCTTCCGCGAGTTCGAGCAGGCCGACGAGCGCATCGCGCGCAGCTATGGCGGCACCGGCCTCGGCCTCAGCATCTCCGAGCGCATCGTCAAGCGCATGGGCGGGCGCATCACGCTGCAGAGCGAGCTTGGCAAAGGTTCGACCTTCGAAGTGTCGATTCCGCTCGCAGCCGCCGAAAGCAAGGCAAATGAGCAACCGGCCTTTGCCGCGCCGGACCTGACCGATCAATCGATCATGCTGGTGACGCCGCAGAGCATCGAGGCTTCGCTGATCGCGCGGCGGCTGCAGCGCTGGGGCGGCCAGACCTGCATGATCTCGGATATCTCGGTGGCACAGGCGCTGCTGCCGGAACGGACCTGGCACGCCGTGCTGCTCGACCACGCCCTCGGCGCCAGCGAAGTCGCCGCGCTGGCCGAAGCCGCCCGCACCCATGCGACGCAACGCATCGTGCTGTTCACGCCGGCCACCCGGCATGAACTGCAATCCTCCATTTCCACGGCTTTCACCGGCTATCTGATCAAGCCGCTGCGCGCCGCTTCGCTGGCAACCCGCCTGAGCATGGCGCCGGAAGTGACGGCGCCCGATCTGGCCGGCGATGCCCTGATCGATGCGCCTGACAATGTCGCGATGCCTTCCATCGCGCCGGCGCCCGGGCTTTCAATCCTGGTGGCGGAAGACAACGAAATCAACGCGCTGTTGATGCGCTCATTGCTGACGCGCCTGGGGCACCATGCCGTCCTCACCACCGATGGCGAGGAGGCGCTGGAATCCTGGCTCGCCGCCAAATCCGCCGGCGCGCCCTATGACCTGGTGCTGATGGATATCCAGATGCCGCGGCTCGACGGCATCGAGACCACGCGGCGGATCCGCGCGCACGAGGCCGGCCAGCCGGGCCGGCAGACGCCGATCCTCGCGCTGACCGCAAATACGCTGGTGGAAGACCGCTACGCCTGCTTCGAGGCCGGCATGGATGGCTTTCTCATCAAGCCGCTCGACCGCGAAAAGCTCGCCGAGGCGCTGGCGGGCCTGGCGGCTTCGAGGCATCTCGCTGCGTAGTGCGTCGACTCAAAGCCGCCGCAGCGCCACGGTTTCGACCACGTGATCGGCGCCCTTTTTCAGGATCAGCGTCGCCCGCGGCCGGGTCGGCAGGATGTTGTCTTCAAGGTTGGCGAGGTTGGTGCGCTCCCAGATCGCCAGCGCGGTGGCGGTGGCTTCCTCGTCGGACAGCAGCGCATAGCGATGGAAATACGATCGCGGGTCGGTAAACGCGGTGTCGCGCAGCGCCAGAAAGCGCCGGACGTACCAGTCGCGCAGCACCGGTTCGTCGGCGTCGATATAGACCGAGAAATCGAAGAAGTCCGACACGACAGGAACCGCCTTGCCGTCGCGCGGCAGCCGTCCGGTCTGCAGGACATTGACGCCCTCGAAGATCAGGATATCCGGACGGTCGACCTCGACCCATTGGTTCGGAACGATGTCGTAAGTCAGATGCGAGTAGACCGGCGCCCGCACCTGCCGCCGTCCCGCCTTGATGTCGCTGAGGAACGACAGCAGCGCCGGCAGGTCGTAGCTCTCCGGAAAGCCCTTCTTCTGCATCAGGCCCTGCCGTTCCAGCACCGCATTGGGGAACAGAAAGCCGTCGGTGGTCACGAGATCGACCTTGGGCCGCGGCGACCAGCGCGCCAGCAGGGCCTGCAGCACGCGCGCGGTGGTCGACTTGCCGACCGCGACCGATCCGGCGACGCCGATGATGTAGGGCACCTTGCGATCGCGGATGCCGAGGAATTGCCGTTGCGCCTGATAGAGCCGCAGCGTGGCGTCGACATAGATCGACAGCAGCCGCGACAGCGGCAGAAAGATGTCCTCGACCTCCTTCAAATCGAGGCGGTCATGCATCGAACGCAGCCGCTCGAACTCGCCCGGCTCCAGCGTCATCGGCGTATCGTCGCGCAGGCGCGCCCACTGCTCCCGCGAGAATATCCGGTATGGATTGTATTGTTGATCCGGTGCCCTGATGTCCATCAGCCGCCTCTAGCCTTGCCCTCGGTTTTAGTTGATCCGGCTGTTACGTGTCGCGCTTGCGCGCGGCCTTCTCTTCCAGTCCGGAGGTGCCGGCGCGCTGCGCCAGCGCGGCCTCGACCTCCTCGAACCGGACGTCGCGACATTTCAACAGCACCAGCAGGTGAAACAGCAGATCGGCGCTTTCGGCGATCAGGTGCTCGCGGTCATTCTCGACCGCGGCGATCACGGTTTCCACCGCCTCCTCGCCAAGCTTCTTGGCGCAATGCTCGGCACCCTTGCTGAGGAGCTTGACGGTGTAGGACGTATCGCCCCCTGCCGCCGCACGGGTGTCGATGGTGGCAGCCAGATCATGAATCGTGAAACGCGACATCAACTCAAACTCACGCACGCGCCACGGTATCCGGGCGCTTTCTCCCGGGGGGATGTAGCACTTCTGTCATAAGAAGTCGTCAGGGATCGAGCCGCATCGGCAGCCCGGCGCGCACCATGTGATCCTTGGCCTGGCGTATGGTGAATTCCCCGAAGTGAAATATCGACGCCGCCAGCACCGCGGTCGCATGACCCTGCCGGATGCCCTCGACCAGATGATCGAGGTTGCCCACCCCGCCGGAGGCGATGACAGGAACCCGGATACTGTCGGCCACCGCCTGGGTCAGCGGCAGGTCGAACCCCTGCCTGGTGCCGTCCCGGTCCATCGACGTCAGCAGGATTTCGCCGGCGCCGAGCGAGACCACTTCCTGGGCATATTCGATCGCATCGATCCCGGTGGAATTGCGCCCGCCATGAGTGAAGATCTCCCAGCGCTCGCCCCCACCGCCGCGCTTGACCCGCTTGGCGTCGATCGCCACCACGATGCACTGATCGCCGAATTTTTCCGCGGCTTCCTTGACGAATTCGCGGCGGCTGACGGCGGCGCTGTTGATCGACACCTTGTCAGCGCCGGATCGCAGCAGCATCTTGATGTCGTCGATGGTGCGCACCCCGCCGCCCACGGTCAGCGGCATGAAGCACGCTTCAGCGGTGCGGCGAACCACCTCCATCATGGTGCCGCGATTTTCGTGGGTCGCCGTAATGTCCAGAAAAGTCAGTTCGTCGGCGCCAGCGGCGTCATAGGCAATCGCCGCCTCGACGGGATCGCCGGCATCGCGCAGGTCGACGAAGTTGACGCCCTTGACCACGCGGCCATCCTTGACGTCGAGACAGGGAATCACGCGCACCTTGAACATGGATCGCTCCTAGGCCGCGGCGCGCGCGCTGCGGATCAGCGCCAGCGCGGCGGCGGGGTCAAGACGGCCATCGTAGAGCGCACGGCCCGCGATCGCGCCGGCCAGTTTCCGCGCGCGCGGCGTCAGCAGCGCCTTGACGTCCTCGATCGAGGCAAAACCACCGGAGGCGATAACGGGGATGGAGATACTTTCGGCAAGCTCGATGGTGGCGTCGAGATTGAGCCCCTTCAGCAGACCGTCGCGCGCGATATCGGTGAAGATGATCGCGGCGACACCGGCATCCTCGAAACGCTGCGCGATTTCCAGCACGGTGACCTGCGAGGTCCGGGCCCAGCCTTCGACCGCTACCTTGCCGTCGCGCGCATCGAGACCGACCGCGACGCGGCCGGGGAATTTTTTCGCAGCCCCCTTCACCAGTTCGGGATCGCGCACCGCCGCGGTACCGATGATGACGCGGGTGACGCCCTTGCCGAGCCATGCTTCGACCGTGGCGATATCGCGAATCCCGCCGCCGAGCTGCACCGGCATGGTGACGGCCTTGAGCATCGATTCGACGGCAGCCGCGTTCATCGGCTTGCCGGCAAAGGCGCCGTCGAGGTCGACCACATGCAGATATTCGAACCCTTGCGCGGCAAAGCTCTGCGCCTGCGCCGCTGGTTCGAGGTTGAAGACGGTGACGCGCGCCATGTCGCCCTGCTCGAGGCGGACGCACTGGCCGTTCTTCAGGTCGATGGCGGGGAAAAGAATCATGCAACGCCTTCTCGCAAGGACGCAGGTGAACTCCCCTCCCCCCACGAAGTGGTGGGGAGGGGTCGGGGGTGGGGGGTGGCGCGGCGTTCACCGATGCTGCGGTCCTTGCCGAGACACCCCCCACCCCGCCGCCTTCGGCGTCGACCCTCCCCACCGCTCGCAAGGGCTCGCGGGGGGAGGGAAAAGGATGCCGCTGTCAGGAAAAGAATCACGGCTTCCATCTCAAGAAGTTCGCAATCAGGGCCAACCCGAAACGCTGGCTCTTCTCCGGGTGAAACTGGGTGCCGATCGCGGTGTCCCTGCCGACCATCGCCGTGACAGGCCCGCCATAATCGGCGCGCGCCAGCACTTCCGACTCGTTGGTGGCATTGAGGTGGTAGGAATGCACGAAATAGGCGTGACGGCCTTTCGGGCCGAGGGGCAATCGCTCAAGCACCGGGTGCTCCCGGACCATGTCGAGCGTGTTCCAGCCCATGTGCGGAATTTTCAGATTTTCTTCGCGCGGCACGATCTTTTCGACGTCGCCAGCGATCCAGTTCAAGCCGTCGGTGGTGACACGCTCCTTGCCGCGGGTCGCCATCAGCTGCATGCCGACGCAGATCCCGAAAAACGGACGCGCCTTGTCGCGCACCGCTTCGGTCATGGCCTGGATCATGCCGTCGAGCGCATCGAGACCCCCGCGGCAATCGGCGAACGCGCCAACCCCGGGCAGCACGATGCGATCGGCGCGGTACACGGTCTCGGGATCGCGGGTCACCACGATCTTTTCCGGCACATTCATGCTGCGCGCCGCGCGTTCGAACGCCTTCGCGGCCGAGTGCAGATTGCCGGAGCCGTAATCGATGATGGCGACGCTCACCGCGAACCTCCCGGTTCCGGAAACAATCCGATGATCTCGCTTCGCGGCAACGGCGGCGGCCGCGAAAACGGCTGGCCCGGAATATCCCGTGTCGGTGGCGGCCCGCCGCGCTCGATCGCCAGTTGATCGTTGACGAGCGAGCGCTGCTTGGCGGTCCAGCGATCGAAGAACCGCCGCTCCGCGGTTTCCCAATCCTCGGCCACCACGATGTCGAGATGGCGCCAGTTGCGCCGCGACAGGGTCCAGCGCCGCAGGCTCGCCGCTTCGAAGCCCATCAGCAGCGCCAGCAGGATGTCGACGAGCAGGATTGCGTTTCCGCCAACGCCGAGCGCCGACATTCCGAAGCCGACCGCGGTCATCACGATAATCCATCCGATCAGCGCCAGCCACAACCCATGCCAGAGCAGCCAGACCGGCCCCAGCAGGGCAGCCCAGAAATGAAAGCCGTCGCGAACAAAGGCGAACCTGTCGGCCGCCCGAACCTCCGCATCGTTTATTACTGGCGCATGAACCGTGTAGACCGGCATCGCATCTCTCCGCCGAGAACCTTTGGTTTGGGCATGATCTTTTCGGAAAACCGGCTCCCACTTTTCCGGATCACGCTGGTAAATCAGCCGCCGAGCTGACCCTTGGTGGACGGCACTTCGCCCGCGGCGCGCGGATCGATCGCGACAGCCGCACGCAGCGCCCTCGCCAGACCCTTGAAGCAGGATTCGGCGATATGATGGCTGTTCTCGCCATATAGGGTCTCGACGTGCAAAGTCACGCCGGCATTGATCGCAAAGGCGTTGAACCATTCGCGGACCAGTTCGGTATCGAACGCACCGATCTTGTCGCGCGGAAACTCCACCTTGAACACCAGAAACGGACGGCCGGAAATGTCGATCACGACCCGCGACAGCGTCTCGTCCATTGGCAGATGGACCCCGGCATAGCGGGTGATCCCGGCCATGTTGCCGAGCGCCTGCTTCACGGCCTGGCCGATCGCGATGCCGACATCTTCGGTCGTGTGATGGTCGTCGATGTGGAGATCGCCAACCGCCTTCACGGTCAAGTCGATGCGCGAATGCCGGGCCAGCAGATCGAGCATATGATCGAAAAAGCCGACCCCGGTCGCGACGTTGGACACGCCTGATCCGTCGAGGTTCACCGTTACCTCGATATCGGTTTCTTTGGTCTTGCGCTTGATGGTCGCCGTGCGCATGAAAACTGCTTTCCTTTGGCCGAAAACGCGGCCCTTTTAACAGGCCGCTGCCGCCTTCGCTACTGCGGGATGGGCCGCGGGACGCCGAACTTCGCCCTATGGTGACCGAAATCACGCATCCAACGGCAGCGATTGTAACCGCACGCGCCAATCCCTAGATTTGGGCGAACACAGGGAATTCCATGGAAGCATCACAATCCCAGTCGCCGGTCTGGCACGGCACCACCATTTTGACGGTCCGCAAGGGCGGCAAGGTGGTGATCGGCGGCGACGGCCAGGTCTCGATCGGCCAGACCATCATCAAGGGCAACGCCAAAAAAGTCCGCAAACTCGGCAAGGGCGACGTGATCGGCGGCTTTGCCGGCGCCACGGCCGACGCCTTTACGCTGTTCGAGCGGCTGGAAAGCAAGCTCGAGCAATATCCTGGGCAATTGACCCGCGCCGCGGTCGAACTCGCCAAGGACTGGCGCACCGACCGCTATCTGCGGCGGCTGGAAGCGATGATGATCGTCGCCGACAAGGATGTCTCGCTGGTCCTGACCGGCACGGGTGACGTGCTGGAGCCGGAAACCGGCGTGATGGCGATCGGATCCGGCGGCAACTACGCCCTGGCGGCCGCCCGCGCGTTGGTCGACTCCGACAGGGACGCCGAAACCATCGTGCGCCGGGCGCTCGATATCGCCGCCGACATCTGCGTCTATACCAACCGCAATGTGACCCTCGAGACGCTTTAGGGAACGCGGCCGGTCATGGCTCCGCCTTACATTTTCCGTCCGATGATCGCGGCCGATCTTCCGCTGATCCGGCGCTGGCTCGCGTTGCCTCATGTCAGGGAATGGTGGGGCGATCCCGCGGAACAATACTCGTTGGTAAGCGGCGACCTCGACGAGCCGGCGATGGATCAATTCATCGTCTCGGTACCCGGCCGTCCGTTCGGTTACATCCAGTGCTACGACCTCACCGCATGGAATACAGGCATCGGACAACAACCCCCGGGCACGCGCGGCATCGATCAGTTCATCGGCGAGCCCGATATGATCGGATGCGGCCATGGCTCGGCTTTCATTCGCAGCTTCGTCGATGACCGGTTCAAGATCGGCGCGCCGCAGGTCGTGACCGACCCCGATCCGACCAACCACCGCGCCATCAGGGCATATGAAAACGCGGGTTTCATCAGGGACCGGCTGGTAGATACTACCGAAGGCGAGGCCCTGCTGATGGTGCGTAACCCATGACGCTCCGGCGTGGCGCCGCCCCCGCCGATCATCCGATGCCGCTTGTGCCGGCCACCTTTTGAACCTAGCTAGGACCCATGACCGACTTCTCTCCCCGTGAAATCGTTTCCGAACTCGACCGCTTCATCGTCGGCCAGGCCGACGCCAAGCGCGCGGTCTCCATCGCGCTGCGCAACCGCTGGCGGCGGCTGCAGCTCACCGGCCTGCTGCGCGAGGAAGTATTGCCGAAAAACATCCTGATGATCGGGCCGACCGGTGTCGGCAAGACCGAGATCGCGCGGCGGCTGGCGAAACTGGCCGGCGCGCCGTTCATCAAGGTCGAAGCCACCAAATTCACCGAGGTCGGCTATGTCGGCCGAGACGTCGAGCAGATCATCCGCGACCTGGTCGAGGTCGCGATCGCGCAGACCCGCGAACGCAAGCGCAAGGATGTGCAGGCCCGCGCGCAGCTCGCCGCCGAGGAGCGCGTGCTCGATGCCCTGGTCGGCCCCGGCTCCGGCCCTTCGACGCGGGATTCGTTTCGCAGGAAGCTGCGCGCCGGCGAACTCAACGACAAGGAAATCGAGATCGAGACGCAATCTTCCGGCGGCGCCCCGATGTTCGAGATTCCCGGCATGCCCGGCGCGCAGCTGGGCGCGATCTCGATCGGCGATATCTTCGGCAAGATGGGCGGACGGACCAAGACCCGCCGCCTGACGGTGGTGGATTCCCACGAGCTCCTGGTCAACGAGGAATCCGACAAGCTGCTGGACAGCGATCAGCTGGTTCAGGAAGCGATTCATGCGGTCGAGAACAACGGCATCGTGTTTCTCGACGAGATCGACAAGATCTGCGTGCGCGACGGCCGCACCGGCGGCGACGTTTCGCGCGAAGGCGTGCAGCGCGACCTGCTGCCGCTGATCGAAGGCACCACCGTCTCGACCAAGCACGGCGCGGTCAAGACCGACCACATCCTGTTCATCGCTTCAGGTGCGTTTCACATCGCCAAGCCGTCGGACCTGCTGCCGGAACTGCAGGGGCGGCTGCCGATCCGTGTCGAACTGGAAGCACTGACCCGCGACGACATGCGACGCATCCTGACCGAGCCTGAAGCGTCGCTGATCAAGCAATATATCGCGCTGCTGCAGACCGAAGGCGTCACGCTCGATATCACGCCCGACGCCATCGACGCGCTGGCCGATGTGGCCGTCGCGGTCAATTCCACCGTCGAGAATATCGGCGCACGGCGCCTGCAGACCGTGATGGAGCGGGTGCTCGACGAGATTTCCTTCGCCGCCCCCGACCGTCATGGCGAGACCATCCAGATCGACGCCGCCTATGTGCAGAAACATGTCGGCGACCTCGCCAAGAACGCGGATCTGAGCCGGTTTATTTTGTAAGCATCCATCAATCGTCGTCCCTGCCTAGTGCGCAATTGCGCACGGGGCGCAGGGACCCATAACCCCGGTCATCTCATGTAGATGACATATCTACCACCCAGCCTGACCGCGATGTCACGGCGTATGGACCCCGGCGTTCGCCGGGGCGACGCCGAATGTTATCGCGGCATTGCACGCCGCATATCCGGCATGTGATAGTTCGCAGCGGATCGAACCGCTGTCTCGGGTGCCGAATGAATCTGCGTTTGCGGGAAAATCCCTGGCGGCTGATGCTCGCGGTCAACATCGCCGTGCTGATCGGCGTCTTGCTCTACAAGCTGACGCGCGAGCCCTATGTTCCCTACATTCATCTGCTGGTCGATTATCATTTCGGCTTTACAAAACGCGCACTGATCGGCGCGGGCGTCGCGTTGTTCTTCGACAAGGTGCCGGTGTGGCTGGTGTTCGCGCTATCAGGCGCGGTGTGGCTGATCACGCTCGCCTTGTTCGCAAAATTGTTCCGGCGCACCTTTGGCTTTGACGACGCGCACCTGCCGCTGTTCGTGTTCATGGCGGGATCGCCGTTCTTTCTGAAGAATTTCATGCACACGCTCGGCCACTTCGACATTTACGGCTGTGCTTTTGCGATCGGCTTGCTGCTGATCCCGGCGCGCTCGATCTGGTTCGTCCTGCTCGCCGCCGCCTCCTCGATGATCCTGATCCTGATCCACCACATCCACTTCCTGATGTACGTGCCGACCATCGCGGTCATCGTGGTGCTGCGCCATTACCTGAGGCGGCGGCCAACGCGATCGAGTGCGATCGCCGGCCTGACAGCATTGGTGGCCGTCGGCATTCTGTTCTTCGCCGCGCAGTTCCTAGGAACGATGTCGGTCCCGGCGGCAGAATTCATCGCCCGTCTGCAGGGCCGCATTGCCGACCCGTCGCAACAGGACCTGCTGCGCTACACCCATGCCTTTGGCCTTATATGGTATCAGCCGCTTTCCCAGGAGATACACGATACGTGGGAACGCATGCCGTCCAACCTGTTGGGCGTGCCGGTATTCGCACTGCTGATCTGGCTGCACGCCCCGCTCTGGAAATATTTCGCCGGGCTGATCCGGTCGCTCTCGGATCCGTTGCACCGCCGCATCGTTATCGCCGGCATCGTTGCCGTCAGCGCGGCCTATCTGGTGATGTTCGCGATCGTGTTCGATTATTCACGCTGGATTTCGAACTGGGCGGTCTGCATGTTCCTGATCCTGCATGCGGTCAAGACCTTGCCGGCTTCGAGCGAGGTGCCGATGATATCGAGCGATGATCGAAGGACCACCATTCTCGGCGCGATCGTGACGTTGATCCCGCGCGTCGGGATCGTGCGGCCGTTTTGATTTTGACGCGTTTTCTTTACGCGAACCGGTACCCACTTCGCTCGAAAACGCTACGGGTTAGATTCTCGATCGTCGTACCCGCACATACAGCGCGCCTTCGCCGCCATGGCCGATATGGGCTTCCTCGAAACCGACCACCAGCGAACGGAATTCGGGCAGGCTCAGCCATTGCGGCACCTGGCGGCGCAGCACCCCGCGTTCGGATTCCGCGCCAATCTTGCCCTTGCCGGTGATGACGAGCACGAAGGTCAGGCCCTCACTGTGGGCGCGCTGCAGGAAGCCGAACAGCACCCGATGGGCGCGGGTTTGCGTCATGCCGTGCAAATCGAGCCGCGCATCGATCTCCTTGCGTCCGCGCGACAGCTGCGAACGCTCGCGGCGCCCGAGCGGGGCCAGCGGCGGAGCGGTCGGCGGCAACGCGGGTCTGGCAACGCGCGGCAATTTAGCCGGTGGAAGCAGCTTCGGCGGGGTTGCGGGTTTTGCGGCGGCCGGCGTTGCGGGATCCGCGGGCGCAATCTGCGCCTTGGCGGCGCGGGCCCTTTTGCGCAGCGGTTTTGTCTGCTTGGCGACGCTCTCCCACAGCGTGCGCTCTTCCTCGCTCAGGCTGCGCCGGCGCCGCGGCGCTGCGGGCAGTTCCGGAATCGGGGGCGGACGTTTCATCGGCCGTGGCGGTGATGACGATGATGGCGGTCTCGATGGCGGCGCGTTTCGCGGCTCGGGGCGACATTCGGCCGCGCTTCCGGCAACGGCACGGGTTTGGCGATCTCGGCCGATGCGGTGGCCGCGGGAGCGACGGCGGCGGGAGGCTGTGCTGCAGCAGGTGCCGCACTTTTCGCAGCCGTCCCGTCCTGGGGCTGATCCTTCAGGGGATCGACCTGCGGAAACAGCTTTGCGATTTTCTCCGATGGCCGCGGGTCCGGTACCGGCATCTTGCGGCCCCTCGCCGAGGGATCGAGGCTGTTCGGGACCAGCATGACGAAGCGCGCATTGTGCCGGAACCGGCCCGATATTTTTCCGGCCTCGGCGCCGGCGCCGAAATAGAGATCGGCGCGCGCGGGACCGACGATCGCCGATCCGGTGTCCTGCGCGATCATCAGCCGGCGGAACGGCGTCTTCGATTGTTCCGATTCGATCGGCAGTTCGCCCTCGATGAAGAACGGCGTGCCATAAACATGCAACGCCTTGTCGACCGCGATCGAGCGGCCCGGGCTCAGCGAAACACCCTGCGCGCCGACCGGTTCTTCGGCGGCGGAAAGATTCACTTCGCGAAAGAACACATAGGAGCGGTTCTGCCTGCGCAATTCGTTGGCGCCGTCGGGGTTCTGCTGCATCCACTCCCGGATCTTCTGCATCGACATCTGATCCCGGGGGATGATGTTGCGTTCGATCAGGATGCGGCCCACCGGCGTGTAGGAGAAGCCGTTATGCGCGTCGTAATTGATGCGGACGGTGGAGCCGTCCTCGAGGCGCACCCGCGCCGAGCCCTGGATCTGCGTGAACAGCAAATCGGTCTGGTTCTTCAGCCAGACGATTTCGAGGCCGCGGCCGGCAATCGCGCCGTCCTCGATCTCGGCGCGATCGTAATAGGGCACGAGCTTGCGGCGGCCGATCTTGCGGAACACCTGGCCCTTGTTCGGCAAGCCCGCGTGGCTCTCCCTGGCGCCGCGGACGAATAGATTGGAAGGGCGGCGATAGACCGGCACGGTGTAGATTTCGGTCTGGGTTCTGGATCCATCCAGGATGGGCTCATAGTAGCCGGTCACAAACCCTTCGGCTTCGCCAAGCCGCGAAATTCGCAAGGCAAGGAAATGCTCTTCGAAGAACGTCTTGGCCCTGGCCGCGGTGTCAATTTCGAGCGCCCGGGCCGCCCGGCAGGGATCGCGCAGCGAGGTACCCAGCGCCTTCGGTTCGGCCGGAGGCTTGCGTTCCGCCACGATCGGCCTGCAGCTGATGCGAAACGCCTTGTAGGCGAGCAGATGATCGTCCTCGCGCCAGCCCAGGATATCGGCCCAGGCCACCGGCGCATATTGGCCGCCGCCGATTTCCAGCGGCGAGGCGAGCTGCGGATATGGCAGGGGACGGGCAGCGGGAAGATGCGGACGCGCGTGATGCGAAGCATGGGAACGATGCCCGGCGAACCCGCTCGATGGCGCCAGCGACAATACCGCAGCGGTCGCGCCGACCGCGACGGCATACCAGCCGGCGCCGCGCGCGTTATTGAGCGCTTCCCGTGCCAACCAGCTTCCAGTTCGGATCGCGTGAGGTGATGTCGCGGGCGAAGGTCCAGACATCGGTGATATCGGCGACCGTTTCGGCGCTGCCGTCGACAACCGTGCCGGCCTTGTCTCGGGTGGCCGTGATCATCTGCGACACGAAGCGAACGGTCAGCTGCGCCGCGCGGTCGCGGGCTTCCGCCCCGACGAGCTCGGCCTTGTCGATCGAGACGAAGCGCGTTTCCGTCCTCTGCTCGTGCTTCTCGCGATCCTTGATCACCGCCTCGAAACTCTCATAGACCTCGGACGACAGCAGATCCTTCAGCGCGCGGCGGTCGCCATTGGCGAAAGCCAGCACGATCATCTCGTAGGCGCTCTTGGCGCCGCTGAGGAAATGCCGGGGATCGAACGAGGAATCCTGGGCGGCAATGGCGTCGAGGCCCTGCGCCAGCGGCGTGCCAGGTTCGGCCAGACCCTTCCAGCGGTCGGTCGGGGGGACCACATCCGCGGTCGGCGCCAGCGGCGCCTGGTCGATCACCGCGCCCGGGATCGGCACCACATTATTGTCCTGCGCGCCATGCAGCACGTTGCGCGACGCGCGATCGAACGGCGGCCGCTCGTTTCCGGTGCGCTGTCCAAGAACGTTACGCAGGCGCAGGAAGATAAAGACCGCCAGCGCCAGGAAGATGATAGTGTAAATGTCCACGTCGCATTCGCTTTCTGGTCTGCACCGGGATTGGGCCGGTGGTAGAGCGTTTCGATCAGGAAACGGCAGAGATTAAATCATGGATTGGGTCTGCAGCATGTAGGCACGAAACGGGGCCTGGCCAAGGCTCTTGCTAGCGAAGGCTCTTGCAAGCGAAGGCTCTTGCCTGTTGCCCTGACGGAATTGTAGCGCGTTTTTGCGGTGGGTGGAAACCCGATCATGTCCGGAAATGGCGCATATTCAACAATTTAGGCCCTCCCGCGGCGATCCGGCCTGGCTACCGGATGCCTGATCCCCCGAGCCGGCCGATCCCTTGGGGCGCCCCGGACGGCCGCAGGCGATGGTCGTCCTTGTGGACCAAGCCGCGGCTATGATAGCCACTCGCCCCGACATCGGCCTTTTCATACGTCGCGAGCGAATTCAGACGTAAAACCCGCCCGCTCGGCTCCAGGAGAGATTTTCATGACCAACGGCAATGGCACACCTCCCGAGGCGGCCGCTCCTCCCCAGTTGAACGTGTTGGCGCAGTATACCAAGGACTTGTCGTTCGAGAATCCGAACGCGCCGGCCTCGCTGGCGCCGCAGCAGCAGCAGCCCGCGATCAACATCCAGATCAACGTCAGCGCCAACAATATTGCCGAAAACGAGTTCGAAGTGACGCTTTCGGTCGAGGGCAAGGCCGAAAACGCCGGCAAGGTGATGTTCAGCTTCGATCTCGCCTATGCCGGCGTGTTCCGGATCATGAACGTACCGCAGGAAAACCTGCATCCGCTGGTCATGATCGAATGCCCGCGGCTGCTGTTCCCGTTCGCGCGCGAGATCATTGCGACCTCGGTGCGTGACGGCGGATTCCCTCCGCTGATGCTGGATCCGGTCGATTTCGTCGGTCTGTATCGCCAGAATCTGGAACGGCAGGCCGCGGCACAGGCCTCGCAGGCAAAGCCGAGCTAACGCGAACGGACCCGGTTCCCGTCAACCAGCCAGAAAATCGTTCCAGACCGGCTTGTCGCCCAGCGTGGCGACAAAAGCCCGATGGGCCGCGCGATCTTCATCGCTGACGCGCGGCGCGAGCGGCGCCTCGCGCATCCGCCGCGGCATTTCGCCGTACCCGCCGGCGCGCACATCGCGGCTCTCCGTTGCCAGGATCAGTTGCGACTGCCGGGCCCCGATCAGGTCGATATAGACCTCGGCCAACAGCTCGGCGTCGAGCAAGGCGCCGTGCTTGGTGCGGCGGGAATTGTCGATCGCATAGCGCGAGCAGAGATCGTCGAGCCGGTTCGACACCCCCGGATGCTTGCGGCGGGCCAGCAGCAGCGTGTCGACCAGCCGGTCGCGCGAAATGGCCGGCCGCTGGATGCGGTCGAGTTCGGCATTGATGAAGCCGATATCGAACGACGCGTTGTGGATCACCAGCGGCGCATCGGCGATGAACTCCAGGAACTCGTCGACCACATGGGCGAAAAGCGGCTTGTCGGCAAGGAACTCGCTGGAAAGGCCGTGCACGGCGAAGGCTTCGGCCGGCATGGAACGTTCCGGATTGATGTGGCGGTGAAAGGTCTGTCCGGTCGGCATGCAATTGATCATCTCGACACAGCCGATTTCAACCAGCCGGTCGCCGCGCAGCGGGTCGAGGCCGGTGGTTTCGGTATCGAGAACGATTTCGCGCATGGGTCTGGTCCGGAAGGCGGCGAATCAGCTGCGCCGTTGCGGCATTTTAGCAACCTGCTGCAGAATGTCGCGGATCTGGACCCGCACCGGGTCGAGACCGTCAGATGTATCCACCACGAAATCCGCCCGCTTGCGCTTTTCGGCATCCGGCAGCTGACGCGCCAAAATGGAATCGAGCGCTTCGCTGGTCATGGTGCCCCGCGCCATGATTCGCGCGCGCTGGTTCTCCGGCGAGGTCGTCACCACCACCACCGCATCGACGCGTTTCTCGCCGCCGGTCTCATACAGCAAGGGCACGTCGACCACCGCCACCGGTGCGCCGGCCCGCTCGGCATCTGCGAAGAACTTTTGCCGCGAGGCGCCCAGCATCGGGTGGACGATCTGCTCGAGCTGTTTCATGGCCGCGGGATCGTGCACGACGCGCGCCGACAATTTCGGACGATCGACCTTGCCGTCAACGGTGGTACCGGGAAATGCCGCTTCGATCGCCGGCGCCGCCTCGCCTTCATACAATTGGTGAACGGCCGCATCGGCGTCGTAGACCGGGACGCCGGCTTCCGCGAACAATTTCGCGGTGGTGGATTTGCCCATTCCGATCGAACCGGTCAGCCCAAGAATAATCATTCAACGTTCGCCAATTTTTGTTCCCGGGAATTGTTCAGATGCCAAGCAGCCGCTCGTTGCGCAGAAACCCGAGCAAGGCCAGCAGTGGCAGTCCAAGGATGGTGAAGTGGTCGCCGTCGATGCGCTCGAACAGATGCACCCCCAGCCCTTCGAGCTGGTAGGCGCCGACGCTGGAGGTCACCGCCTCTCCTGCCATATCCAGATAGGTCTGGATTTCAGCCCCGCTGAGCTGCCGCATGGTCATGCGTGCGATAGCGGTGTTTTCGAACATGATCTTGCCGTCGCGCGCGACCGCAACGGCGGAGTGCAGTTCATGAGTTCGGCCAGCTAGATCGCGTAGCTGCTCGCCGGCCGCGGTACGGCCGGCCGGCTTGCTGAACAGCCTGGTCTCCAGCGCCAGGGTCTGATCGGCGCCGACGACATATTTTTCCGGCTGGCGTATCGACACGTCAAGCGCCTTCACGCGCGCAAGAAGCGCAGCTATTTCACCAGGCGCTGACAGGGCGGAGGATTGCTGCACGGCGCGCTCATCGATGTCGGCCGGAACGGCTTCGAAATGAATGCCGGCATTGGCCAGCAGCATCTGCCGCGTGCGGCTTTGCGACGCCAGGATCAACGGATCTTTGCCGCGCCACAGCGTCATTCGGAAATCCGCTGCCGTTGCCGGTCGGTGAACAGTTTCAGTATTGCAGCAGCCGTTTCTTCGATCGACCGCCGTGTCACGTCGAGCTGGGCCCAATTGAATCTCGCGCACAATTTCCGCGCGTAGGCGACCTCGTCGGTGACCGATTGCCGATCGATGTAGGTGTCATTGTCCCGGTCACCCATGCTTAACAGCCGGTTCTGCCGAACCTGAATGAGGCGTTCGGGCGTGGCGTGAAGACTGACCACCAGCGGCTTCTTCAACGTCTCCAGTTGATGCGGGATTGGAATGCCAGGGACCAGCGGCACATTGGCCGTGCGGATGCCGCGATTGGCGAGATAGATCGAGGTCGGTGTTTTCGAGGTGCGCGATACACCGACCAGGATCACCTCGGCTTCTTCCAGCCCTTCGACATGCTGACCGTCATCATGCATCATCGTGTAATTCAGCGCATCGATGCGCTTGAAATATTCCGTGTTCAGGACGTGTTGGGCGCCGACTCGGCCGGTCGTGGCGGCGCCGAGATAGGCCTGAAACAATTGCATCACCGGACCGATAATCGAAAGGCTCGGGATATTCATTTCCCTGCACTTGGCTTCCAGCCGGGCGACCAGATCCTTTTCCAGCAGGGTGAACAACACGATTCCGGGAGCTTCCTCGATTTCATCGAGCACGCGATCGAGCTGCTTCTGGCTGCGCACCAGCGGATAGACATGTTCGACCGGCGTCACATTGGCGTATTGCGCGGCTACCGCACGCGCCACCGTGATCAGGGTCTCACCGGTCGAATCGGACACCAGATGAAGATGAAAATAATTGCCGGTCGTAGGCACCTAGACCCCTGTGTATCCTGTGAATCGCTGTGGAGTTTACCTGAGAGAATCGAACACGAACCGGGCTGTCCGGGATAACCCGGCTTTTTCTGCACAGGCCTCCTGTTCGGGATAACTCCATGCGGTCGGTGCAATGATAGTGTGGTTATGTGGACTTGTCTCTTGATAAACCGTCCGTCAAGTCAGCCAAGCATATGAAACAGATCATGATATCCGGCTTGTCAGGATGAGCGCGGGATATGTTGATGGATGTGAACAAGTGCTGACAACGTCGCGGTGGTTTTGCGCTGGCGCTAATCACAGCTACTTAGACTCAAACCTAAGATTCTAAACTAGGTTATTTAGAAAGGCTGGGGGTGAGGATATGTCTGCCGTCGAGCCAGGACCGCCCTCGTGCTAAGCCTGCTTCACCGCAACGCTGCGATCCGGTGACACGTTCCGGGGCTGCGGCGGAAATTTGCCAACCGGGGTTGAGACGTCGCGATGTACGAATGGATCAAGGCGCTGCATGTCATCGCGGTCATCTCGTGGATGGCTGGCATGCTCTATTTGCCGCGGCTGTTCATCTACCACTGCGACGCTGAGGTCGGATCGAAGCAGTCCGAGACGTTCAAGATCATGGAACGCCGGTTGCTGAAGGCAATCATCAATCCGGCGATGATCGTGACCTGGCTGGCCGGGCTATACCTCGCCTGGTCCGGTGGCTGGCTTTCCGCCGGCTGGTTCCACGGTAAATTGCTGCTGGTGCTGGTGCTGTCGGGCGTGCACGGGTTTTTCGTCCGACTGGTGAAGGATTTTGCTGCTGACAGGAATGTCAGGCGTCAGAAATTTTACCGTATTATCAATGAGGTACCAACCGTTCTGATGGTCGTCATCGTGATTCTCGTGATCGTTAAGCCGTTTTGAGGGGTTTCGCCGTCAACATCCCGAACCGCGGGCCTGCTTGCGGAAGTCCGTCCGATTTTCTATATTGCTGAAATCCCACCCCACGCAGGCGGATGTGGTCGTGTTCCGGTTTTCCATCGAACCGGCCGCCGCATCAGGTTTGAAGCCTCACCGGCGCTTTCCTTGCTCAGACCTGCGGACCTTGCTTTTGCTCGCGTCCGCATTTTCTCAAAGCCTCCTCGCAACCCTCCCCCACGTTACTCCACAGGACCATCCCAATGCGGGAAATGAAACTTCAAGACCTCAAAGCCCAGACGCCGGCCGAGCTCGTCTCGTTCGCGGAGGAAAAGGGGGTCGAAAACGCCAGCACGATGCGCAAGCAGGAGCTGATGTTCGCCATTCTCACGCAGCTCGCGATCCAGGAAACCGACATCATCGGGGAGGGCGTCGTCGAGGTTCTCTCCGACGGTTTTGGCTTTTTGCGCTCGCCGGACGCCAATTATCTGCCGGGACCTGACGATATCTACGTTTCGCCGTCGCAGATCCGTCGCTTCGGATTGCGCACCGGTGACACCATCGAAGGCCATATTCGCAGCCCGAAGGAAGGCGAGCGTTATTTCGCGCTGCTGAAGGTCAACACGCTGAATTTCGAGGACCCGGAGAAGTCCAAGCACAAGGTCAATTTCGACAATCTGACGCCGCTGTTTCCCGATCAGCGCTTCCGGCTCGAGCTCGAAGACCCCACCAGAAAGGACCTTTCTGCGCGGGTTATCGACATCGTCGCGCCGATCGGCAAGGGCCAGCGCGCCCTGATCGTGGCGCCGCCGCGCACCGGCAAGACCGTGCTGATGCAGAACATTGCGCACTCGATCACCGCCAATCACCCGGAATGCTATCTGATCGTGCTGCTGATCGATGAACGTCCGGAGGAAGTCACGGACATGCAGCGTTCGGTGAAGGGCGAAGTGGTTTCCTCGACCTTCGACGAGCCGGCGGTTCGTCACGTCCAGGTCGCCGAGATGGTCATCGAGAAGGCCAAGCGGCTGGTCGAGCACGGCCGCGACGTCGTGATCCTCCTGGACTCGATTACACGCCTGGGGCGCGCTTACAACACCGTGGTGCCCTCATCCGGCAAGGTGCTGACCGGCGGCGTCGACGCCAACGCGCTGCAGCGGCCCAAGCGCTTCTTCGGCGCCGCGCGCAACATCGAGGAGGGTGGTTCGCTCACCATCATCGCGACCGCGCTGGTCGATACCGGCAGCCGCATGGACGAGGTCATTTTCGAAGAGTTCAAGGGCACCGGCAATTCCGAACTGATTCTCGATCGCAAGGTCTCGGACAAGCGGACTTTCCCGGCGATCGACATTTCGCGTTCCGGCACCCGCAAGGAAGAGCTGATCACCGATCCGCAACTTCTGAAGAAAATGTACGTGCTGCGCCGGATCCTCAATCCGATGGGCACCATGGATGCGATCGACTTCCTGCTCGACAAGCTGCGCAACACCAAGAACAACGCGGAATTCTTCGAGTCGATGAATACCTGATCGATCTGGCGGATCGCGAACGGGGCGTCCTCGCACAGGCGAGGGCGCCCTTTTCGATGCCACTGGGAGGGTTATGCTGCGGTCCATGTTGCAGCATAACTGCGGCATGACGTGGCAACCGGTTCGCGGATGTCGTATTAAGATATTGAAGTAATGAGATATTTGGCATCTGCCGGGGTTGGCGGATATAATGCGTTGCAACAATTACGCTGCGGGAATGCTGCGGCCTACGATCCATCCCCCGCCCACTCGCCCCGGTTCGGGGGAAGCCAACGGCTGGCGGTAATAGCGTTGCCTTTTCAAGGGCTCCGGCACAAATAGGCGATGCATCCGCGGGAACAGACGATTTTTGCCCTTTCGTCGGGCCGGCCGCCAAGCGCCATTGCTTTGGTGCGAGTCTCCGGGTCCCAGGCCGGTCCGGTTCTGACCGCTTTGGCCGGCAAGATTCCGGCGCCGCGGATGGCGACGCGGGTGCTGTTGCGGGATGTTGCGCAGCAGCCGATCGACGATGCGGTGGTGCTGTGGTTTCCGGGACCGGCCAGCGCGACTGGCGAGGATGTCGCGGAATTTCACGTTCACGGCGGCCGCGCGGTGCTGGCGGCGCTTTTCACGGCGCTTGCTGCTTTCGAGAATATCCGCGCCGCCGAGCCGGGTGAATTTACCCGTCGCGCCTTCGAGAACGGCAAGCTCGACCTCACCGAGGCCGAAGGTCTCGACGATCTGATTCATGCCGACACCGAGCGGCAACGCCGCCAGGCGCTGCGGCAGTTGAAGGGTCTGCTCGGCGACCGCGCGCGCGACTGGCGCGCCCAGATCATCGAGGCCTCGGCATTGATCGAAGCCGGGATCGATTTCTCCGACGAGGCTGACGTGCCGGCCGAACTGATCGCGCCGGCGCTGCTGAAAGTCGAAGCCTTGCTTGCGGAAATCGAAGAAGTCCTTGCGGCACAGGGCCGCAGTGAACGGCTGCGCGACGGCCTGGTGGTCGCGATCGCGGGCCCGCCGAATGTCGGAAAATCGACGCTGATGAATTATCTGGCGCGGCGCGAGGTGGCGATCGTCTCGCCGCATGCCGGCACCACGCGCGACATCATCGAGGTGCAGCTCGATCTCGACGGCTATCCGGTGACGGTGATCGACACCGCCGGGATTCGCGAGACCGACGATCCGGTGGAGCAGGAGGGCGTCCGGCGCGCTCGCGCCCGTGCGGCCGAGGCCGACCTGGTGCTGTGGCTGGCCGATGCGCAGCCCCAGAAAATTCTATCCGGGGCCACTGCGCCGGTTTGGCTGGTGCGCAACAAGATTGATCTCGACTCGGATCCGGCCGTTGGGGCGCAAGCAAATCGGGGTGGGGGCCGGGGCGACGCTGCGGCCGAATTTCGGATCTCGGCCAGCCGGGGTGACGGGATGCCGGAACTGGTCGCGGCGGTGGTTGGATTCGCCCATGATTATTTCGGTTCGGACGACGGTGGATTGATCGGCAGGGCACGGCAGCGAAAATTGCTGAAGGAGACGGCGGCTTCGTTGCGGCGCAGTGTTGAGATCGTCGGCAACGGGGAGGAGCTTGCCGCCGAGGAGCTACGGGCTGCGGCCTATTCGGTGGGGCGGTTGCTCGGGCGGGTCGATGTCGAGGATATTCTCGACGTGATCTTCCGGGATTTTTGTATAGGGAAGTAAGTAATATTTCTTTGTTCATTTCATGGAACGTGATGGAACTGGATTGTTTCACGTGAAACAACGCCTTTTCGCCCTCCGGAACCGGTGTTTCACGTGAAACAGGCTCACGAGGCGAACTTACCACTTCCGGCTTTCGCCGCCCCGCGATAAAAGCCTCACATGAATATTTCGCCAGAAACGTTCGACGTCATCGTGGTCGGTGGCGGTCATGCCGGCTGCGAAGCCGCCGGCGCCGCTGCGCGTCTGGGCGCCCGGACGGCGATGGTGACCCATCGTTTTGCGACGATCGGCGCGATGTCCTGTAATCCCGCTATCGGCGGACTCGGCAAGGGTCACCTGGTACGCGAGGTCGATGCGCTGGACGGGCTGATGGGCCGGGTCGCCGACGCCGGCGGCATCCAGTTTCGCATGCTCAATCGCCGCAAGGGACCGGCCGTTCGGGGGCCTCGCGCCCAGGCGGACCGCAAGCTTTATGCGGCTGCGATGCAGGCCGCCATCCGCGAGACGGCCAATCTGAGTGTGATCGAGGGCGAAGCCGACGAACTCGCCGTATCGGACGGCCGAGTCACCGGCATCCGGCTGATCGATGGCCGCGAGCTGTCTGCCGGCGCCGTTGTCATCACCACCGGCACCTTCCTGCGCGGCCTGATCCATCTCGGTGAAAAGAACTGGCCGGCCGGCCGCGTCGACGAAGCCCCGGCGCTGGGACTCTCCAAATCATTCGAACAGGCCGGCTTTACGCTCGGGCGGCTCAAGACCGGCACGCCGCCCCGGCTCGACGGGAGCACCATCGACTGGTCGGCTGTGGAGATGCAGTCCGGAGACGATCCGCCGGAGCCGTTCTCGGTGATGACTGACCGGATCACGACGCCGCAGATTCAGTGCGGGATCACCCGCACCACGCCGGCGACGCATGAGGTGATACGAGCCAATGTGCATCGCTCGCCTATGTATTCCGGTCAGATCAAGAGCTCAGGGCCGCGCTATTGCCCCTCGATCGAGGACAAGATCGTCCGGTTCGGCGACCGCGACGGGCATCAGATCTTTCTGGAGCCTGAAGGGCTCGACGACACCACGGTCTACCCCAACGGCATCTCGACCTCGCTGCCGGAAGAGGTGCAGCTCGCGATCCTGGCGACGATCCCGGGTCTGGAGCGGGTCCGGATGGTCCGGCCGGGCTATGCGATCGAGTATGACCATGTCGATCCCCGCGAACTCGACTCCACCCTGCAGACCCGGCGTTTGCCGGGGCTGTTCCTGGCGGGACAGATCAACGGCACCACGGGCTATGAGGAGGCGGCAGCGCAGGGCCTCGTTGCGGGTCTCAACGCCGCCTTGGCTGCCAGCGGCGCCGAACCGATCGTGTTCGACCGCGCCGATGGCTATCTCGGCGTCATGATCGACGATCTCGTGACCCGCGGGATCACCGAGCCGTACCGGATGTTCACCTCGCGGGCAGAATACCGGCTGACGCTGCGGGCGGACAATGCGGACCAGCGCCTGACCGACAAGGGCATCACGCTGGGCTGCGTGGGGCAGGCCCGGTCGGTCCGTCACGGCGCGAAGATGGCCGCGCTGAACCATGCCAAGGCACTGACAAAATCCCTGAGCATTACCCCCAATGAGGCAGGCAAGCATGGTTTGGCGCTCAACCGGGATGGCCAGCGCCGTTCGGCGTTCGAATTGCTGGCCTATCCCGAGATCGGCTGGACCGAGGTCCGCGGCATCTGGCCGGAGTTGTCGGCCATTGACCCAGCGATCGCCGTTCATCTCGAGATCGACGCCAAATACGACGTCTATCTCAAGCGCCAGACCGCTGACGTCGATGCCTTCCGGCGCGACGAGGGACTGATCCTGGCGGATATCGATTACAGCCTGGTGCCGGGACTTTCCAACGAGGCCCGATCAAAACTCGAAGCCGCGCGCCCGCGAACGGTGGGGCAGGCCGGGCGAATTGATTCGATGACGCCGGCGGCGCTGGGTATCCTGGCGGCGTATCTGCGGCGGGAAGCGCGAAAGAAACCGGCGGCGGCATCCGCATAGACCGTTTCACGTGAAACAGGGCTTGGGCCAAACATTCCGACGTCCGTGCAACCGAAGACCCCCGACTAGATGACCAAAGCAGCAAGCCAGACAAAATCTCCCATCCTCCCCGCCGACAAAGCGGCTGCGCTGGCGTTGACGCCCGTTTCACGTGAAACCGAGGTACGGCTGGATCGTTACGTCGCGCTGCTGCTGGAGTGGCAGGCCAAGACCAATCTGGTGGCGCCGTCGACGCTTCCCAATCTCTGGACCCGCCACATCGCCGATTCGCTGCAGCTGCTGGCCATCGCTCCGTCGGCCAGGGTCTGGGCCGACTTCGGCAGCGGTGGAGGTTTCCCCGGGGTGGTGCTGGCCTGCGCGCTGGCGGAGACGCCGGGCGCGATCATCCACCTGGTCGAGCGCAATGCCAAGAAGGCCGCGTTCCTTCGCGAGGCGCTGCGAGTTACCAACTCGCCCGGCCAGGTTCACCTCGCGGATATCGGGGATAGTGTGGATAGAATTGCCGGGCCGGTCGATTGCGTCACAGCCCGGGCGGTGGCTCCGCTACACCAGCTCATCGGCTTTGCGGAGCCGCTGGTGAGACACGGCGCGAAGGCGCTCCTTCTCAAAGGCCAAGATGTAGAGGCTGAATTGACCGAAGCCACTAAATATTGGAATATCAAGCCACATCTTCATTCCAGCCGCACCGGCGGACAAGGCTGGATCGTCGAGCTCGACCGGATCGAACGACGAAATCCATCCGCGACAGCAAATGGCGCCAGCGTATGACCGTAATAGATCAAATAGATCAAGAGGATAAGGCCAATCACCCGGCCGGCCATCCGCGCATCCTGGCGCTCGCCAACCAGAAGGGCGGCGTCGGCAAGACCACCACCGCGATCAACCTCGGCACCGCGCTCGCGGCCATCGGGGAGCGGGTGCTGATCGTCGACCTCGATCCGCAGGGCAACGCTTCCACCGGCCTCGGCATCGATCGCCGCAGCCGCAGCTGCTCGACCTATGACGTGCTGATCGGCGAGGCGCCGCTGCGCGACGCCGTGGTGCCGACCGCGGTGCCGCGCCTGCATATCGCGGCATCGACGATGGATCTTTCCGGCCTCGAGCTCGAACTCGGCGCGACCCGCGACCGCGCCTTCCGCCTGCGCGATGCGATCGCCGCCCTGAACACCGACGCCGCCCCCGATGCCGATTACAGCTATGTGCTGATCGATTGCCCGCCGTCGCTCAATCTTCTGACCGTCAATGCGATGGCGGCGTCGGATGCGATCCTGGTGCCGCTGCAATGCGAGTTCTTCGCGCTCGAAGGCCTGTCGCAATTGCTGCAGACGGTGGAGCAGGTGCGCTCGACCCTCAATCCAAACCTGTCGATCCACGGCATCGTGCTGACCATGTTCGACTCGCGCAATAATCTGTCGAACCAGGTCGTCGCCGACGTCCGCCAGTTCATGGGCGCCAAGGTCTACAACACCATGATCCCGCGCAACGTGCGCATCTCCGAGGCGCCGTCCTACGGCAAGCCGGTGCTGGTTTACGATCTCAAATGCGTCGGCAGCGAAGCCTATCTCAAGCTAGCGACCGAAGTGATCCAGCGCGAGCGCGAGCTACGCACGCATTGAGTTGGGCATCGCCCTTTGAGGCGCGCAAGAGCGCGCACCTCAGGGTGACGGCAACAGGCACAGCGTCATCCTGAGGTGCGAGGGGCAACGCCCCGAGCCTCGAAGGATGAAAGAATCCAGGCGTCTAATTCCGGAGTGCGACGAGTGAATCCAAGGGAGCTGGCGATGGCCGACGAAGCGCGTTCGCGACTGGGCCGCGGTCTTGCAAGTCTGATCGGGGATGTCGGCGGCGAGGCCGCGCATCTGGAGCGGCCGCGCTCGCAGCGCAAGGTGCCGATCGAATTCCTCAAACCCAATCCGCGCAATCCGCGCCGCAGCTTCTCCGATGCCGAACTCGGCGAGCTCTCGGATTCGATCAAGCAGCATGGCGTGATCCAGCCGATCGTGGTGCGTCCGGTCAAGGGCGCGCAGGATCGCTTTGAAATCATCGCCGGCGAACGGCGCTGGCGCGCCTCGCAGATCGCCGGACTGCACGAAGTGCCGATCGTGCCGGTCGATGTCAGCGATTCCGACGCGCTCGAAATCGCGATCATCGAAAACGTGCAGCGCGAGGATCTCAATGCGCTGGAAGAGGCGCAGGGCTATCACGCGCTGGCCAACGAGTTTAAGCGCACCCAGGACGAAATCGCAAAAATCGTCGGAAAGAGCCGCAGCCATGTCGCCAACATGATGCGGCTGACCAAGCTGCCTGACGGCGTGCAGGCCCTTATCGCCTCGGGCCAGCTGTCCGCGGGTCACGCGCGCGCGCTGATCGGCGTGCCCGATCCGGTGGCGGCGGCGAAGCGCATCGTCGAGGAAGGTCTCAACGTGCGCCAGGCCGAAGCGCTGGCGCATGTCGAGGGCGTGCCGGTGCGCAAACCGCAAAAGGCGCGTGGCGGCAAGGTCAAGGACCCCGACACGGTCACGCTTGAGAAGAGAGTCAGCGACATGCTGGGCCTGGCCGTCAGCATCAACCATCGCGATCCCGGCGGCACCGTGCAGATCCGCTACGGCGACCTCGACCAGCTCGACGAGATTTTAAGGCGGCTGGAGGCGACGGGGTAGGTAGCGTTCTTCTCCCTCTCCCGCTTGCGGGGGAGGGCCGGTGTGGGGGTGCTTCAACAGCCCGCGGTGCGGATGCATGCCCCCACCCGCGCGCTTCGCGCGCGACCTCCCCCGCAAGCGGGAGAGGTGAAGATTAACTCACCCCCGCCGCTTCGCATTGACCGCGATCGACATCAGCGCGCGCTGCGCGATCGCGGCGGCCAGCGTCGCCTGCTTGCGCGTCTCCAGCGCGGCGGTCGCGAGCTGTTCGATGATCCCGGCCAGCCGCGCCGTGCTGAGATTGCGCAGCGCGGCCTCGGCGCTCGGCTTCCTTGAAAAATGCAGCCGCGGGAATCCGCTGTCGAGCAAGCTCGATACCGGGGCGCCCTCGGCCACGGCGAGGCTGTTCTTGTGCAGCCACGCGGCATGGCGCTGCGCGGCTGAAATGATCATGCCGGGATAGGTGCCGGCCACCATGGCCTTGGCGAATTCGGTTTCCACCAGGTCCGGTTTTCCCGCGAAGGCGCCGTCGATGATCGGGTCGAGCTTGAGCTCGGAGGCGTCGGCGACCACCGCCATCACGTCGTCGAGCGTAACCTCGCGCGCGCCGTGCGCGTACAGCGCAAGCTTCTTCAGTTCGTTGCGCGAGGCCTGGCGGTCGCCGCCGAGCAGCGACATCAGGACCGCGCGGGCGTCGGCCGCGATGCCCAGGTTCGAAACCCGCAACTCGCTGTCGATCAATCGCGCGATCGCGCCGGCGTCGTCGGTATAGCAGGCGATCGCGACCGCGGTTTTGGCGCGCTCGCAGGCCTTGCGCAACGGCGATTCGGCCCGCAGCTCGCCGGCCTCGATCACGATGCGGCAGTCCTTCAGGGGCATATCGGCCAGCGTGTCGATTCCGCCGGCGAAACTGCGCGAGCCGGCGCGGACGCGAATGGCGCGGCGGCCGCCGAACATCGGTATGGTCATGGCTTCATCGACCAGCCGCGATGGCTCGGCGGAGAGCTCATCGCCATCGAGCCGCACCAGCGAGAACGGATCGTCGGGGTCGTCGACTGCGGACGCCAGCAGCGCATCGGCCCGTTCGCGCACGAGGCCGGCATCGGGACCGTAAAGCAGGATGATGGGACGCGCCGGATCGGGCCGGGCGAGAAAAGCGTCGATCTCTCTTCCGCGAAGCGCGACCATGGAGTGGGATCCAGCTTACCCTCCCCTGGAGGGGGAGGGTCGGCTCACATGGAGCGTAGCGACATGTGAGACGGGGTGGGGTGATCTCTCAACGCGGGCACTGTGCGAGGGGAGAGACTTTCACCCCACCCCGCCGCTCATTACATTCGCGTCGACCCTCCCCCTTCAGGGGAGGGTAAAGTCTTCAGCCGTCAGCTACCCGCGACGAAGAACGACGCCAGCCGGGTCTGGATATTCTCCGCGATCTCCTGCGCGGCGCGGTCTTC
>NZ_JAUYAN010000253.1 GCF_030693485.1 Bradyrhizobium sp.
ATTCGGGACAGGCGACGCAGCTTATCGCCTTGCGGCCCGATCTCTCGATCAATGAGCTGGTGGCGCGGCTGTCGATGCCGAAAGGCAAGCAATCATTCTCGAACTGGCTGCGCAAGACGGCGCATCTGTCGCCGGTCGGCATCGGGCTGTTGCAGGAGGCTGCCATTGCATCGGGTGCATCGCTGCCGTCGCTATCTCCCGAAAAGCTCGCCGGCTTGATAAACGCCATTCCGGTTCAGTTGAATGGTGTCGCCCCGATCGCGCGCGCGATCTCGACCGCGGGCGGAATTTCTTTCGACGAACTCGACGCCGATTTGATGATCCGGCGTTTGCCCGGCGTATTTGCGGCAGGCGAGATGCTCGACTGGGAGGCGCCGACCGGCGGCTATCTGCTGCAGGCGTCGTTCGCGACGGGGGCTGCGGCGGGGAGGGGAGCGTTGAAATATCTCGCGACGGAATGAACCCCGCCGCCCTTCGAGGCCTTCGCTGCGCTACGGCACCTCAGGGTGACGGCTGCGAGAGAGTGAGCGTCATCCTGAGGTGCGCTATTGCGCGCCTCGAAGGATGCGCGAACCAGCTACCTCAACTTTCCCCGTGCCGCCACCTGCAGCGTGCCGACGATCTCCTCGCCGCGCACCATCACCACTTCGTCCATCATGTTGACGACGACGCAGACATGATTCGGCACGATCCGCACGACATCGCCGACATTGGGGCGGGTGTTGCTGCGGGTGAGGTCCAGAAAGCCGTGTTCCTCGGCGAAGCGCGCGATCTTGGCCTCGGGATGTTCCAGGATCAGGCCGTGGCCATCGAGCCCGCCGCCGGTATCCGACGTCAGGGTCTTCGATCCGGCATCCAGTATGCCGCGATCGGGGCCGGCGCGGCTGACCACGGTGGAATAGATATGAAGCGCGCAATCGTCCCAGGCGGCGACGCCGGCGGCGACCTGCATGCGGTCGTTGTAGATGTAGGTGCCGGGCCGGTGCTCGGTGGCGCCCTTGAGCTTTCCGACGTTCTTCAGGTTCGGCGTACCGCCGGTGGAGACCATCGCGGCGTCGAGCCCGTGCGCGCGCACACCGGCCAACGCCTCGTCGTAGAATTTTTGTGCGTCAGCCCAGCCGGTCTCGGTGGGGTACAGCATAAAGCCGCCGAAGATCAGCCCCTTCGAGGCCGCGATCTCGCGCGCCAGCGCGATGGCTTCCGCCGGGGTTTCGACGCCGGCGCGCTTGCGCCCGGTGTCGCATTCCACCACCACCGAGAGCGGGCGACCAGAAGCTGCGGCCGCCTGCGGCAGGCCTGATATCACGGTCGAATTGTCGGCGGCGACGATCATGTTGGCTTTTGCCAGCAGCGCGCCGAGCCGCGCCATCTTCTCCTCGCCGATCAGATTGTAGCTGATCAGGATGTCGTCGATGCCCGCATTCGCCATCACCTCGGCCTCGCCGATCTTCTGGCAGGTGATACCCCTGGCGCCGGCCGCGACCTGCATCCGCGCCAGCATCGGGCTCTTGTGGGTCTTGATATGCGGACGGTTGGCGACGCCGGCGGTGTCGCAGGCCGCCTGGATCCGCGCAATGTTGCGCTCCACCCGGTCCATGTCGATGACGGCGGCAGGCGTGCCATATTCGCGGGCGATTTTTGCGGCGAGGGGCGTGGTCATCGGGTTACTCCGTTTATGCATCCACCCTTCGAGGCGCGCGAAGACGCGCGCACCTCAGGGTGACTGCGTCATCCCCGCGCAACGGCTTCGCCGTTGTCGCAGGAGGTGCCAGCGCTTGCGAGGCTTGAAGGATGATTGGTCATGATTCAAGCCTGCTCAATCTCTTCGCGCATCACTTCGAGCTCCAGCCATCTGTCCTCGGCGGCCTCGAGCTCCTTCTGCGCTGCGGAGAGGGCGGCCGAGCACAGGTCGAACTTCTTGCGATCCTTCCTGTAAAGGTTGGGATCGTCAAGATGCCGCTGCTGCTTGGCGATTTCGGCCTGCAGCCCGGCGATCGTCTTCGGCAGCGTTTCCAGCGCGTGCTTGTCCTTGAAGTTGAGCTTGCGCCTCGCCGTAGTCGATGGCGCGCCACCCTTGGATTCTTTCTTCTCCTCGGCGCCGGCCTTCACCGCCTCGCGCTTCAGATCGGCGCCGCGCTGCGCCAGCATGTCGGTATAGCCGCCGGCATATTCGATCCAGCGGCCGTCGCCCTCCGGCGCGATCACCGAGGTCACGACGCGGTCGAGAAAGTCGCGGTCATGGCTGATCAGGATCACGGTGCCCTCGTAGTCGCCGAGCATCTCCTCCAGCACGTCGAGGGTTTCGAGATCGAGGTCGTTGGTCGGCTCGTCCAGCACCAGCAGGTTGGAAGGCTTTGCCAGCGCGCGGGCCAGCATCAACCGGCCACGCTCGCCGCCGGAGAGCACTTCCAGCGGGGTGCGCATCTGCTCCTGCGCGAACAGAAAGTCCTTCATGTAGCTGACGACGTGCTTTGGCTTGCCGCCGACCATGACATTGTCGCTGCCGCCGCCGGTGAGGGCATCGGCCAGCGTCGATTTCGGATCGAGGCTTTCGCGGTGCTGGTCCAGCGTCGCCATTTCGATATTGGCGCCGAACCGGATGGTGCCGCTGTCGGGCGGTGCGCCGCCGGTCAGCATCTCGATCAGCGTGGTCTTGCCGGCGCCGTTCGGCCCGACGATGCCGATGCGGTCGCCGCGCTGCACCCGGATCGAGAAGTCGTCGACGATCTTGCGTTCGCCATAGGTTCGGCCGATGCCCTTGGCCTCGATGATCAGCTTGCCGGACTTGTCGGCTTCGGAAGCCGCGAGATTGGCGTTGCCGGCCGCGCCGCGATAATCGCGGCGCTGCTCGCGCAGCGCGAAGAGATTGCCGAGCCGCTTGACGTTGCGTTTGCGGCGGCCGGAGACGCCGTAGCGCAGCCAGTGCTCCTCCATCACGATCTTGCGGTCGAGCTTGTGCTGGTCGCGCTCTTCCTCGGCCAGCACCTCGTCGCGCCACGACTCGAACGCGCTGAACCCTTTGTCGATCTGCTTGATCTGGCCGCGGTCGAGCCAGGCGGTGGCGCGCGACAGATTGGACATGAAGCGGCGGTCATGGCTGATGATGACCAGCGCCGAGCGGCGGCTGGCGAGTTCGCCTTCCAGCCATTCAATGGTGGTGAGGTCGAGATGGTTGGTCGGCTCGTCCAGCAGCAGGATGTCGGGCGAGGGCGCCAGCACCCGCGCCAGCGCGGTGCGGCGGGCCTCGCCGCCGGAGATGTGCGCGGGGTCCTCGTCGCCGTGCAACCCGAGCTGCTCCAGCACATAGCGCGCCTGATAGTGGTCGTCGCCGGGGCCGAGGCCATCCTCGACATAGGCCAGCGTGGTGGCAAAACCGGAAAAATCCGGTTCCTGCGGCAGATAGCGGACGGTGGCGCCGGGCTGCACGAAGCGGCTGCCGCTGTCGGACTCCACCAGGCCCGCGGCGATCTTGAGCAGCGTCGATTTGCCCGAGCCGTTACGGCCGATCAGGCAGACCCGTTCGCCCGCGGATACCGACAGCTCCACGCCCGACAACAGCGGCGTGCCGCCGAAGGTCAGCTTGATGTCTTTCAACTGGATCAGAGGAGGCGCCATAAACTCTCAATTCAATTCTGGTTCTGCGCGACGAAATCCGCGCGCTGGCGCTGAACGCGCCTGATGGTCTGGTCGAGCGCCGACAGGAACGCGGAGCGGTCACGCGGCGCGAAGCCTTTGGGGCCGCCGGTGATTTCGCCTGACGACCTCAGATCGGTCATCAGGTTGCGGACCGCGAGCGTCATTCCGATCGATTGCTCCGAGAACGGCTTGCCGTTCGGCGCGATCACCTCGGCGCCTGCCTTGACGCAGCGGCTTGCCAGCGGGATATCGGAGGTGATGACGATATCGCCCTTTCCGGCGCGTTCCGCAATCCAGTCGTCGGCGGCGTCCATGCCGTAACCCGCCGCGATCCGCTCGATCAGGGGATCCGGCGGCACCCGGATGAAATTGCCGGCGACCACGCTGACGGGCAGGCCATGGCGGGCGGCGACGCGGTAGATTTCGTCTTTGACCGGACAGGCGTCGGCGTCGACATAGATGCGGGTGGTGGGGTTCAAAGCGGGCGTCATCGCGTTAAGGATTTGGCACGGGAGCCCTTTGGGCGGTTCCGAAGCCGCGTGGTACTCCATCGCCGCGGGAAATGCGAGCAAAAGCGGGCCGAAACCTGCTTGCCTCGGCGTTTTCTTCGCGTACCATCGCCGCCAGAAACGCCAACCAAAATAAGGGGAAACAGGCATGACAAGCCGTATCGAGCCGTATCGGGTCTCGGCCTACAACACGTCAAAACATTCCGAGAACAAGATGCACGACGATACTGTGGCGAAGCGCTACGGCTTTGATGGCGGTCTGGTGCCGGGCGTGGACGTCATGGCCTACATGATGCATCTGCCGGTCGCCAAATGGGGCCGGGCCTTTCTCGAACGCGGGCTGATTGAGGCACGCTTTATCAAGCCGGTCTATGACGGCGAGCTGGCCGATGTCACCGGTGAAGCAAGCAATGGCGTGCTGTCGATCGAGGTCAGGAGCCGTGGCGCGCTTTGTGCGACGGGTACGGCATCGCTGCCGGCCGCAGCACCGTCATTTTCCTTGTCCGACTATGTAGAAGTCGCGGCCGTGGCCGAGCGCAAGCCGGTGGATGCGACGTCCTATGCCCAGGGCAAGTGGCTCGGCGCCGTACCACGCGCCTGGGGCGTCGATGCGGCAAAGGAGTATCTGGCGGATATTCGGGAAACCGAGGCGATCTACACGCGGGAAGGGGTAGGTCATCCCGGCCTGTTGCCGCGGGTCATGAACAAGGTGCTGGTCGACAACGCCATCATGGGCCCATGGATTCATGTCGGCACAAGAATGCAGCTGCTGTCCGCGGCCGCTATCGGCGATGAACTGACCGCGCGGGCGAAAGTCACCGGCAATTACGACAAGAAGGGCCACCGCTTCGTCGAACTCGACGCCCTGGTGGTCGCCAACGGCACCACGCCGCTGGCGCATTGCCAGCACATCGCGATCTACCAGCCGCGCGAGCAGGCGGCGGCATGACCATCACCGTCGACTACTACATGGCACTGACTTCGCCCTGGACCTATCTCGGCAGCGCGCCGTTCGCCGAGATCGCCAGACGCAACAACGTCACCGTCAACATAAAGCCCTGCAAGTTCGGACCGATCTTCGAGCAGACCGGCGGATTGCCGCTCCCGAAACGCTCGCCGCAGCGACGCGCCTACCGGATGATGGAGTTGAAGCGCTGGCGCGAGGTGCGGGATGTTCCGCTTGTTCTCGAACCAAAATATTTCCCCTGCGACGACACCATGGGAACACGCCTGGTGATCGCCGCCAAGCTGCAGGGCAGGGATGCCCTCAAACTGTCACAGGAGCTGGGGCGCACGGTGTGGGAATGCGAGGAATCGCTCGCCGATCCCGGTCACGTTGCATCGGCCGCCCGCCGCGCCGGCCTCGACGCCGCCGCGCTGCGCGCCGGCGGCCCCGCCGACGCCGAACTCAATGCGCTGCATCAGCAGTACACAGAGGAGGCGCTGACGGCGGGCGTGTTCGGCGCGCCAAGCTACGTGCTGCCGTCGGGCGAGATCTTCTGGGGGCAGGACAGGCTGGAACTGCTGGAGCGGGCGTTGAAGCAGACGGCGTAGCAATCCCTTCACATCGTGAAAATACGCCCCGGATTGAGAATGTGATGCGGATCGAGCGCACGCTTCAGCGTGCGCATGGTCTCGATCTCCTCCGCGGTGCGGCTGAGTTTCAGGTACGGCCGCTTCAGGATGCCGATGCCGTGCTCGGCCGAGATCGAGCCTCCGAAGTCGCCGGTGATGCCGTACACCAGCTTCGAGACTTCGTCGTATTTGTCGGCCGGCGGCGGGTACTTTGCGCTGACGTGCAGATTGCCATCACCGGCATGCCCGAACACGATCGCGTAGGCATCGCCGTGGATTGTCTTCATGCCGTTGTCGACGGCGACCGCGAACGCTTCCATCTTGTCGATAGCAAGGCTGATGTCGAAACCAACTCCGGGGCCGGTCGCGCGGCCGAGTTCGACCGAGGAATCGCGGATCCGCCAGATCGCTGCGGCCGCAGCCCCCGAGCTCGCAATCGTGGCATCCAGGATGATTTCGTCCCCCAGCGCCTGCTCGAGCAGTTCTTCAAGATCGCCGCGGATGCGCTCGGCGTCGCTGCCGGAGGATTCGAGCAGGACGTAGAACGGATAGTTGGTCGCGAGTGGTGCTGCGACGCCTTTCACCTTTTCGGTCGTCAGGCGGTAATAATTGTTCCACATCACCTCGAACGCGGTGAGGTCGCCGCCTAGCCGCGCGCGCGTCAGCGTGAGCAGGGCGCGGACCATGTCGAAGCTGGGCAGCGCGCACAGCGCCACCTGCTGCTCCGCCGGCGCCGGGAAAATCCGCAAGGCGGCGCGGGTGACCACGCCGAGCGTGCCTTCGGTGCCGACGAACAATTGCTTCAGATCGATCCCGGTATTGTTCTTGATGTACTTTCGAACGCCCTTGAGGATGGTGCCATCCGCCAGCACGGCTTCGAGCCCGAGCACCAGATCGCGCGTCATGCCGTAGCGGATCACCCGGTTGCCCCCGGCATTGGTGGAAATGTTGCCGCCGATGGTGCAGCTGCCGCGCGCGCCCAAATCGAGCGGAAACATGAAGCCGTCCTGTTCGACGCGCTCCTGCAGGCGCTGCAGCGGCACTCCGGCCTGGGTGATCACAACTCCGCCGCCGGTATCGACCTCCTCGATCGCGTTCATGCGTTCCGTCGACAGCACGATTTCGCCCGGCGCCGGCATGGTGGCGCGCACCAGCCCGGTCATGCCGCCCTGGGTCGTGACCGGCACGCGCGCCTGGTGACAAAGCCTCAGAAATTGCGAGACCTGCTCGGTGGTGCGCGGCCGCACCACCGCCAGCGGTAGCGCCACTGCAATGCCGGCCATGTCTGTGTGATAGCGGGCGCCGATGTCGCTGCCGGTCAGCACCGTCGTCGCATCAAACGCGGCGCGAAGGTCGTCGATGATGTTGGCTTGCACGAGCGACAATCTCACGCCGCCTTCTGCTTCGCATCCTGGATCGCGCGCCACACCCGTTCCGGCGTCAGCGGCATGTCGATCTGCGTGATGCCATGTTCGGACAGCGCATCGAGCGCCGCATTGACGATCACGACCAGGGCGCCGGCGCAGCCGGCTTCGCCGCAGCCCTTGGTGCCGAGCGGGTTGGATTTCGCCGGCGAGGGATGATCGCCAACCACCATCGGCGGGATATCGCCCGCGCGCGGCAGCGCGTAATCCATGAACGATCCCGTGATCGGCTGTCCGTTGTCGTCGTAGCTGACCTCTTCCATTAGCGCCTGGCCAATGCCTTGCGCCACGCCGCCATGCAACTGGCCCTCGACGATCATCGGGTTGACGATAATGCCGAAATCGCTGATCCCGGTGTAGCGTACGATCCGCACCACGCCGGTGTCAGGATCGATCTCGACTTCAGCGACATGACAGCCATTGGGGAAGGTCGATGGCGTATCCTTGGTGGCGTGATCGACGTCGAGGGTCTCAGGCACGCCTTCCGGAACCTCGCCTTCGCGCAGGCGCTGCGCCAGTTCCATGATGCCGATCGAGCGGTCGGTGCCGGCGATGGTGAAACGGCCACCGCCGAATTCGATGTCGCCTTCAGCGGCTTCCAGCAGATGCGCCGCCGCCTGCTTGCCTTTGGCGACCACCAGTGCCGCGGCCTCGACGATCGCCGCACCCGTCGCGGTGATCGAGCGTGAGCCGCCGGTGCCGTTACCGAAACGCACGAGGTCGCTGTCGTTCTGTTCGAGCGTGACCTTCTCGAAGGGCACGCCGAGTTGCGCCGACAGCACCTGGGCGAACGGGGTGGCGTGGCCCTGGCCATAGTCCAGAGTGCCGGTGGTGAGTTTCACCGAGCCATCGGGTTCGAACGTGATCTTGCCGAGCTCGCCGCTCGGCGGCGCGGTGACCTCGAGATAGCAGCCGACCGCGATACCGCGGAGTTTGCCGGCCTTGCGGCTTTCCCTCTTGCGCTTCGCAAAGTTGGCGTGATCGGAAATCTCCAGCGCCTTGTCGAAGACGCCCTGGAAATCGCCGCTGTCATAGGTGACGCCGGACGCGGCCGCGAACGGCATTTGTGCCGGCTTGATGAAATTGCGCTTGCGCAGGGTCAGCCGGTTGATGCCCATCTCGTCGGCGGCGCGGTCGATCAGGCGCTCCATGTAGTAATTGGCCTCGGGACGTCCGGCGCCACGATAGGCGCCCATCAGCGTGGTGTTGGTCAGCACCGTCTTGATGTCGACGCCGAGCAGCGGCGTGCGGTAGACGCTGGCGAGGTTCTTTCCTGTGTTGAGCGACAGCGGGCCCGGCGCCACGCCGGTAATATAGGCGCCGAGATTGCCATAGCCTTCGAGGCGAACCGCGAGGAACTTGCCGTCGGCATCGAGCGCCAGTTCGGCATGCATCAGCTGCGCGCGGCCCTGGCTGTCGGAGAGAAAGCTGGTGGAGCGCTCGTCGGTCCATTTCACCGGGCGGCCGAGTATTTTAGCCGCGTGCAGGATGCAGATATATTCGGGGTAGTTGACGTTCTTCATTCCGAACGATCCCCCGACATTGGCGGTGAGGATGCGGACCTTGTCGTTCGGCACGTTGAGGATCTTCGCCAGCGTCACCTTGTTGCCTGACACGCCCTGGGTCGGAACCTGCAGCGTGTAGCGCTCGCTCGCTTTGTCCCAGGCCGCCAGCGCCACCCGCGGTTCCATCGAAACCACGGCGACCCGCGTATTGACGATGTCGAGTTTTGTTACATGCGCCGCGCCGGCGAAGGCCGCGTCGATTTTCGCGGCGTCGCCATAGTGATAGTCGAGCGCGACGTTGTTGGGGATATGATCGTAGAGCTGCGGCGCGCCGGGCCTGGCGGCTTCGGCGGCGTCGGTGACGGCCGGAAGCGGCTCGATATCCAGTTCAATGGCTTCGCCGGCCTCGCGCGCCTGCGCCAGCGTCAAGGCCACCACGAAGGCCACGGGATCGCCGACATAGCGCACCTTGTCGGTCATCAGCGCGGTGCGGTTGGTCTGCATCAGCGGAGTGCCGTCGCGGCTCTTCAGCGGCAGGCCGCAGGTGAAGGGGCCGTAGCCGGCCGCGGCGAGATCGGTTCCGGTCCACACGCCGAGCACGCCCGGCATCGCCATGGCGGCCCTGGTGTCGATGCGGCGGATGATGCCATGGGCATGACTGGAACGGACGATCCAGGCATAGGCTTGGCCGGGCTGGCTGAAATCGTCGGTGTACTTGCCCTTGCCGCGCACCAGCGTGTCGTCTTCCTTGCGGCGGACCGGTTGCCCGACACCGTATTTTTGCAGTGCGATAGCGTTTTCCAAGGAGGCTGAGGACGGTTGATCTTGCATTGAAAAATACCTGAAATGCTTACTCTTGCGCGATTTTCGCCGGTTATCTGAGATAACGCACCGAAATCGGAACGACAACGCCTGATTGGGCATGGTGGCATGTGAACGGCTGTTGCGCGGCTGTCCGGCGCTGCTAAAGTTTCCGTGAACGGAAATTCCACGTCGGCCTCAAGGGACCGCGGAAAGACACTTTGAATGAATGAAGACACGCGGCTTCGCGAGGGCCTTGGGCCGCGCGGAGGCGACCACGGCGATGTTGCGCTGCCGTCGCGCAGTGGAGGCGTGCCTGCGCCGGCGGCGCTAGCCGGCGTCTATGCCGCGCTGGACCTCGGCACCAACAATTGCCGCCTGCTGATCGCCTGTCCGACCGGCGACAGCTTTCGCGTCGTCGACTCGTTCTCGCGCATCATCCGGCTCGGGGAGGGCATCTCGGCGACCGGCTGCATCAGCGATGCCGCGATCGACCGCGCCATCGCGGCCCTGAGCATTTGCCGCGACAAGATCCAGTCGAAGAAGGCCAAGCGCCTGCGCTTGATCGCCACCGAAGCCTGCCGCGCCGCGTCGAATGCCGACGGATTCATGGACCGTGTGGCGGCCGAGACCGGCATCCGGCTTGAGGTGATCGACCGCGAGACCGAAGCCGCCCTGGCGGTGACCGGTTGCTCGCCGCTGCTCGATCCGAGAGGCAGGGGCGCCATCCTGTTCGATATCGGCGGCGGCTCGACCGAGCTGGTTCGGATCGAGCGCGATCCGGAACAGGCGAATGCGGTCCCGCGCATCAAGGCGTGGATGTCGATCCCGCTCGGCGTGGTCTCGCTGGCCGAAGCTTTTGGCGGCAAGGACGTCACGCCGCAATCCTATGCCAACATGGTAGCGAAGGTGGCGCAGCACATCGCCCTGTTCGCGGCCGAACATGGCGCCGATCTCGGCGGCATGCACCTGCTCGGCACCTCGGGCACGGTGACGACCCTGGCCGGGGTCCATCTCAACCTGCCGCGATACGACCGCCGCCGGATCGACGGCGTCTGGATGAGCGATGCCGATCTCACCGCCACCATCGCGCGGCTGCTGGGCATGACCTATCAGGAACGCGCCGGCAACAATTGCATCAGCATCGAGCGCGCCGACCTGGTGCTGGCGGGCTGCGCCATCCTCGATGCCATCCGCAGCGCGTTCCCGCTGCCGCGGCTGCGGGTCGCCGATCGCGGCCTGCGCGAGGGCATGCTGGTCGAAATGATGCGCGCGGACGGCGCCCTGAGCGGATGCCGATAGGCGCGCGGGCTTTCGATGTGCTAGAGCCTCGATTATGGCAAAAGATACCACCGGACGGCTGCGGGTTACCGTCAAGAGCGCGGGCAGGCTGAAACTGTCCTCCAAACTCTGGCTGGAGCGGCAACTCAACGATCCCTATGTGGCGCAGGCCAAGCGGGACGGTCTGCGCTCGCGCGCGGCCTACAAGCTGATCGAGATCGACGACAAGTACCATTTCCTCAAATCCGGCATCACGGTGGTCGATCTGGGTGCAGCGCCGGGCGGCTGGAGCCAGATCGCGGCCAAACGCGTCGGCGCCGCCGACGGCAAGGGCAAGGTGATCGCGATCGACTTGCTGGAGATGCCGGAAATCCCCGGTGTCAACTTCGCCCAGCTTGATTTTCTCAAGGACGACGCGCCCGACAAATTGCTGGCCATGATGGGCGGCCGCGCCGATGTGGTGCTGTCCGACATGGCCGCCAACACCACGGGTCACCGCAAGACCGACCAGTTGCGCATCATCGGCCTGGTCGAAAGCGCCGCCGCCTTTGCCGCCGACGTGCTCAAACCGGGCGGTGCTTTTGTAGCGAAAGTGTTTCAGAGCGGCGCGGATGCGACCTTGATGACGCAGCTCAAGCGCGATTTTACCACCGTCAAGCACGTCAAGCCGGCCTCGAGCCGCAAGGACTCGTCCGAGCGCTACGTGATGGCGATGGGGTTCCGGGGACAGGCGAAGACCGCACAATAGGCTCCGTCGTCATTGCGAGCGAAGCGGAGCAATCCAGCTTTCGGGCAACAGGCAAAAAGGTTGGATTGCTTCTTCGCTACGCTCCTTGCAATGACGGATGCTTGCCTAATCCATGTTGATCGAGCCGGCCCTGATCACCTTGCCCCAGCGTTCGATTTCTTCCGGCAGAAACCTGGCCAGATAATCCGGTGTGCGTTGCTCCGGCGGCACGATGGCAAGCCCGAGTGCTTCCAGCTTCTCGCGCAGGTCGGGTCGCGCCATCATGTCGCCCAGCGCCTTGTTCATCTTGCGCACGATCGGCTGCGGCGTTCCCTTCGGAAAGAAGAAGGCATTCCAGACCGTGGCCTCGACGCCCTGCAGGCCCTGTTCGCCCGTGGTCGCGAGGCCCGCAACGATCGGCACGCGATTTGGCGACATCACGGCGATGCCCTTGACGCTATCGCCCCTGACCTGCGCCGCACCGGTTTGAATGGTGTCGCACATATAGTCGATGCGTCCTCCGATCAGATCCTGCATGGCGGGGCCTGCGCCGCGAAACGGTATGTGCGTGATGTCGACACCGATCGCCATGTTGAGTAGCGCGCAGGGCAGATGCGTGCCGGAGCCCACCCCGGCCGAGCCATACTGCATCTTGCTCTGGTTCGCCTTCGCGTAGGCGATGAATTCCTGCAAATTGTTCACAGGCAGGTCCTTGCGGACGATCAGAATCCGCGGCGATTCCGAAACCAGCCCGACCAGCTCGAAATCCTTCGCGGCATCGTACGGCGGTTTCTTGTAGAGCGACTGGCTGTAGGCGTGCGTGCCGGTGTTGCCGATCAGCAGCGTGTACCCGTCAGGCGCCGCCTTGGCGACGCGGGCGCTGCCGACCGTGCCGGCCGCAGCACCAACGTTCTCCACGATGATCGTCTGCCCCAGCACCTCGCCCAGCGCCACCGCCTGCAGCCGTGCGCTGGCGTCAATGCCGCCGCCGGCCGCGAACGGTACGACCAGCGTGATGTTCCTGGCCGGCCATTCCTGTGCGGCAGCCGTCGTGACGGCGGCGAGCGCAAACGCAACGGCCGCAGCGAGCGCTTTTGACATCTGCACGGTGTCCTCCCTGGCTGCGGTTCAACCCAGTCGCTGATCCCTGGCGTCTTCCGTCGTCTCGCTGCCCGCTTTCGCCGCCGCCTTCGCGGCACCCTTGCGGCTGGAAATCTCGACCGCGCTGCGGCCGGAAATCTCGTGGCCGGCATCATCGGGCATTTGCCAGAAGAAGTAAGCCGAAATCGCCGAGATGACCGCGACCACGATGAAGGCCGGCGCGAAATCGACCGCGCTCAGTTCGGTGACATGGCGCATCAACATGGTGGATTCCACCGTGAATGCGCCGACCGCTACGCCGGCGGAAACCGCCAATTGCTGGTTGACGCTGACCAGCGTGGTAGCGCGGCTCATCTGAGCCGTCTCGACCTCGGCATAGGCCACGGTGTTGATCGCGGTGAACTGCAGCGAGCGGAAGAAGCCGCCGACCACCAGGATGATCATGATCAAAAGCAGCGGCGTCGTCACCGTGAACAGCGCGCAGGCCGCGAGAAAGATCGCACTGACAATGGCGTTGACGGTCATCAGGTTGCGGAAGCCGAAGGTGCGAATGATCCGCGCCGCCAGCGTTTTCATGCCCATGGCGCCGACCGCCGATGCGAAGGTGACCAGTCCCGAATGGAACGGCGACAGGCCGAAGCCGACCTGCATCAACAGCGGCAGCAGGAACGGCAGCGCGCCGATGCCGAGGCGAAACAGGAAGCCGCCGAGGATGCTGGCGCGCAGCGTCGGCAGCCGCATCAGCGAAAAGTCCAGTACCGGTGAGGCGGTTCGTCTGGCGTGAATGACGTAGAGCGTCATCGAAACCGTGCCGATCCCGACCAGCGCCACGACGACGGTCCAGGGCAGCAGATTGAGCCCGGCGACCGACAGTCCGAATGCGATGCCGCCGAGTCCGAGGCCGGCGAGCACGAGTCCGTAAAGGTCAAAACGTTCGGGGTTTTCACTTCGGATCGGGTCGATATATTTCAGCGCCAGGAAGATGCCGAGCAGGCCGATCGGAATGTTGATCAGGAAGATCCAGTGCCAGGAGAAATAGGTCGTGATGAAGCCGCCGAGCGGCGGACCGATCACCGGGCCGATCAGCGCCGGAATCGTGACCCAGGCCATCGCATTCACCAATTGGCTCTTGTCGATCGAGCGCAGCAGCACCAGCCGCCCCACCGGAGTCATCATCGCGCCGCCGATGCCCTGCAGGATGCGGGCGATGACAAAATGGGTCACGGAAGTCGACAGCGCGCAGCCGATCGAGCCCACCATGAACACGGCGATCGCCACCGAAAACACCAGGCGCGCGCCGAACCGATCCGCGGTCCATCCGCTCGCCGGAATGAATACCGCGAGCGACAACAGATAGGACGTGATGGCAAGTTTCAGCGTCAGCGGGCTGGTGCCGATATCGGCCGCGATCGCCGGAAGCGAGGTCGCAATGACCGTCGAATCCATGTTCTCCATGAATAGGGCGGTGGCCACGATGAGCGGGATCAGGCGTTCTTTGGTCATCGGGGTCAGGGCGGGAGGGGGCATGGAAGCTTACCGGCTGTAACATCGTTGCGGATAAGGGGCCATTGCGGAACGCGCAAGGCTACCTAAATCCGGCGTGACCATGTTCACTGCGCGGCCTCGCCGCCGGAGATCCGACGATGATCTATGTCCTCGCTGCCTTGTTGCCGCCGCTCGGGTTGCTGCTCAACGGGCAGCCGTTTTCGGCGATTTTCAACCTGGTCCTGATCGTGCTTTGCGTGATTTTCGGGCTCATTTTCCCCGTCCTGCTGCTGGTGCCGTCGGCGCATGCGCTGATCGCGGTTTACACCAAGCGTGAGGATCGCCGGCATCGGGAGGTGGTGGAGGCGATCCGGCAGCATGGCCCGCCGCCGGGTTATCCGCGCTAGGGGCGAGCCGAGGCTCCCGCTCACAAAAGCCTGTGCATGGCTGGCAAACGCTTTGATTCGGCGGCCCGCCATGCTATCGACCACCGCCAACCCTACCGATGGGCTTCGATTCGACGGTGACGCTACGGCGCCGCCGCAGGTCCTGCTCATCCCATAGGTCTATCGCGGCGAACGAGCCGCCGAAGGAGTTGGTAAATGGCGCTGGTACAGGGACTTCAGGGGATTCGCGAAGCCTATACGTTCGACGACGTGCTTCTGAAGCCGGGCCTTTCGGACATCCTGCCCTCCGAGGCCGATATCCGCTCCCACGTCACCCGCGCCATTCCGCTCAATATCCCGATCATTGCTTCGGCAATGGACACCGTCACCGAAGCGCGGATGGCGATCGCCATGGCGCAGGCCGGCGGCATCGGCGTGATCCACCGCAATTTCGACGTCGACGGCCAGGCCGCCCAGGTACGGCAGGTCAAGAAGTATGAATCCGGCATGGTGGTCAATCCGCTGACCATCGGTCCCGACGCCATGCTGTCGGACGCCATGGCGCTGATGACCGACCACGGCTTTTCCGGCATTCCGGTGGTCACCGGCGCGGCCAAGGGCGTACCCGGCAAGCTGGTCGGCATTCTCACCAACCGCGACGTCCGCTTTGCGACCGATCCGCGCCAGAAGATCTCGGAATTGATGACGCACGAAAACCTCGTGACGGTGCGCGAGGGTGTCAGCCAGGACGAGGCGAAGCGGATGCTGCACAAGCATCGCATCGAAAAACTGCTTGTGGTCGACGACCAGTATCGCTGCGTCGGTCTGATCACCGTCAAGGACATGGAAAAGGCGGTCGCGCATCCGCTGGCCTGCAAGGACGCGCAGGGCCGCCTGCGCGTCGCCGCCGCGACCACGGTCGGCGAGGGCGGCTTCGAGCGCACCGAGCGGCTGATCGATGCCGGGGTCGACATCATCGTGGTGGACACCGCGCACGGTCACTCCTCGCGGGTGCTGGAGGCGGTCAACCGCATCAAGCGGCTTTCCAATGCCGTGCAGGTGATCGCCGGCAACATCGCCACCATGGAAGGCGCGCAGGCGCTGATCGACGCCGGCGCTGACGCCATCAAGGTCGGCATCGGTCCGGGGTCGATCTGCACCACCCGCATCGTCGCCGGCGTCGGCGTGCCGCAACTGACCGCGATCATGGACGCGGTCGAGGCCGCCAAGAAAGCCAACGTGCCTGTCATCGCCGATGGCGGTATCAAATATTCCGGCGATCTCGCCAAGGCGCTCGCCGCCGGCGCCGACATCGCGATGGTCGGCTCGCTGCTGGCCGGCACCGACGAGACCCCGGGCGAAGTGTTCCTGTGGCAGGGCCGCTCCTATAAGGCCTATCGCGGCATGGGCTCGGTGGGCGCGATGGCGCGCGGTTCCGCCGACCGCTACTTCCAGCAGGACATCAAGGATACCCTCAAGCTGGTGCCGGAGGGCATCGAGGGCCAGGTGCCCTACAAGGGCCCGGTCGGCAACGTGATGCATCAGCTGGCCGGCGGCCTGCGCGCGGCGATGGGTTATGTCGGCGCGCGAAATCTCGCCGAGTTCCACGAGAAGGCGCAATTCGTGCGGATCACCGGAGCGGGTCTGCGCGAAAGCCACGTCCACGACGTCACCATCACCCGCGAAAGCCCGAATTACCCCGGCGGAGTCTAGTTATCGGGCCCAAATAGACCACCACGGATCGGGCGAAACGCGGTAGTGTCGCGGCCAGGCAATGCCTGCGCCGCCCATCCGGAATAGGATCGCGGCGCGGTTGTTCGCAAAACCCATCTCAACACGTTCAGGAAAGAAGTTGGTTACTATGGTCGATTGGTCGGACGACAGGATTGCCGCGCTTTCGGATCAGGATCTGAAGAATCTGCTGGTCAATGCGGAACGTAAATCCGTCGCCGGAGTCATCGCGCAATGCAAGGCCGAGATGGAAAAGCGCGATGCGTTGAAGCCCCGCAAGGCCTCGAAGCCGCGTACCGAGCTGAAGGAGTTCGAGCACGAGATGTCCGGGCAGCTCGCCGTGGTCGGCAAGGAGATGGCCGAAAAGTACGATTTGTCGGAGGAGACCGCGAAGGCTCAATCGGTCGGCGTCAAGGGCTTCAAGTCGCACAAGCTGCTGGACGCCAAAGGTTACGCCAAGCTGGGCGGCATGCAGCGCGACGGTTCGGTCGCGGTCGACCGCTACATTTCCTACCGGCGCGGCAAGGACATCGTTTCGCTCAGCGTTTTCCTGCTCAAGGATCAGCCGATCGAGGCCCATGAGTTTCACGTCATCGCTCCGCACGCCTTGCTCGACGGCGCCAGGCCGGTCGCCGAGATCCGTCCCACCGCGACCGAAGCGCAGAAGCAGTCCGCCGACAGCGGGCTCGCCTTCAAGGATCTGCCGAGTGCCGCCGCCGCGTTCGACGCGGCGCTGGCGAAGATCACGGCTTAAAGCGAAACCTGTCATTCCGGGATGGTGCGTTAGCACCAAACCCGAAATCTCGAGATTCCGGGTTCGATGCTTCGCATCGCCCCGGAATTACGAAGTAAAAATCGGCGAAAACAACCCGGTCCCATCAAGCAAAGCGCGTCGTTCTCGTTTCTCGCCCGGTCGGTGAGCCCAAGGCCTCGGATTTCCGCATCGAGGAATGCACGGTACCGACACCGGGCGCGGGCGAGGTGCTGCTGCGCACCATCTGGCTGTCGCTCGATCCCTATATGCGCGGCCGCATGAGCGACGGCCCGTCCTATGCGGCGCCGGTGCCGATCGGCGGCGTGATGGAGGGCGGCACCGTGAGCGAGGTGATCGCCTCGAACAATCCCGCTTTTGCCAAAGGCGACATCGTGCTGTCACGCGCCGGCTGGCAGACCCATGCGGTCTCCGACGGCAAGGGGCTGAACAAGATCGATCCGAAGCTCGGCTCGATCTCGACCGCGGTGGGCGTGCTCGGCATGCCCGGCATGACCGCCTATACGGGCCTGCTCGATATCGGCAAGCCGCAGGCCGGCGAAACCGTGGTGGTGGCGGCGGCCTCGGGCGCGGTCGGCTCGGCGGTCGGGCAGATCGCGAAGATCAAGGGCGCGCGCGCGATCGGCATCGCCGGCGGCAAGGACAAGTGCGACTACGTCAGGAACGAGCTCGGCTTCGACGATTGTCTCGATCACCGCGATCCCGAACTGGCGGCGAAGCTGAAGCAGGCGTGCCCCAAAGGCATCGACGTCTATTTCGAGAATGTCGGCGGCGCGGTGTTCGAAGCGGTGTTTCCGCTGCTCAACGCCTTCGCGCGCATGCCGGTCTGCGGCCTGATCGCCGAATACAATAATTTCGGCGAGACCTCGCCGAAATGGGCCGGCAAGATGATGCGCGCGGTATTGACAAAACGGCTGACCATCCGCGGCTTCATCGTCAGCGATTTCGCCGCGCGCCATGGCGACTTCCTGCGCGACATGTCGCAATGGGTGCGTGAGGGCAAGGTCAAGCACAAGGAATTCGTCACCGAGGGTCTCGACAGCGCGCCCGCCGCGTTCATGGGCCTTCTGAAGGGCGCCAATTTCGGCAAGCAATTGGTGCGGGTCGGCCCGGACAAGGCGTAATGGCCGCGGCCGACGTCCGCTTGCCGCGGACGTCGGCGCGCATCGCATATCGCTAGAATCCAACGCATTCCATAGCGCGGGCGGTAACCAGCCCGCTTTACCCGACCTCAACCTTCCCTCGATAACAACAAGCCCACCCGCCAACGGTTCTTTGGGGCTTGTGAAATGCGCATCATTCCAGCTGTCCTGTTGCTCATTGCCGCCGGCATCTCGACGGCATCGGCGCAAGGGGCAGCCGCGCCGGCGCCTGCCCCGAAGGGGCCATCCTTTGACATGGACCATGGCAACGCGGCCGCCGCCGCTGCCGCGGCGAAAGCGCGGGCCGCAGAGGCGAAAGCCAAAGCGGACGCCATCCGCCTCGGGCGTCCGCTCACGCCCAGTCAATCCACCGATTTCGGCGTTAATGGCGGCGGCGTCGTGCGCCTTGCTCCGCCGCTCACGCCGGAGCAGCAGAAGGCCGACGCGGAAGCCCGCGCCGCCTGGCAGGCGCGTTGCCGGCCTACTGTGGTGACGGACCGCGAGGGACTGCGCCGGACCCAATATGCCGAGCCCGGTTGCGACCTTTCCCGGTTCAATACGGCCGGGGGCGCATAAGCCCGTTAATTCGGGCTGCCTCTAGCTGCCGCGCAGCAGCCCATCCAGATCGACATCGATCTGGCCCGGCGCCCTGACGTGACGGACTTCAAAGGCGTCGGGCTGGAAACGGTATTCCACCAGCCCGACTTCCTTGCTGCCGA
>NZ_JAUYAN010000257.1 GCF_030693485.1 Bradyrhizobium sp.
ATGGCGAACAACCTCCTCGCCGCGTGGTAATTCGAAACAGACCAGCAAGGCAATGAATGCAATCAGTATTGCGATACCCGCCCATAGCAGATTGAAATAGTCGAGTGAGGAGATCTCTCCCGCGGCATGGGGCGAAACGAACGCCCATGCGATGCTTGCGGCCGAGCTTGCCGCGATCAACCCGAAGGTGGCCGCGGGTTTCCAGTGGACCCTCGGCACCGAGCGATCGCCGCCCTTGTCTGTAGTTTTGAAAGGTTGGCCTAACGGTTTGACGACGGCGCTCAGCAAGGTGGCGGTGATTGCAAAGGACGTTTAGTCGAGTGCGAACGCGTACGGGATCGACCGCTCGACAAGTTCGAGTGGCTCGTCATAGGTGCAGATAAAGATATCGACCGCAGGATAGTTGCGCCCGGCAGCAAGGCTCATTTGTGCGATGTCAGCCTGGGCGGATCGATTGACGCTGCGGAACAGAATGACGCTCGAAAGCATGGTATAAAGGATCGCGATAGCGAAATGAGCGTGCCTATCCCGGACTCCGCCGCTCCCGCGCATAACGCACCAGCGCCGCGAAGCGATAGATTCCGTGCACGAACTTGCCATAGGGCATGGTGATGAACAGCGCGAACACCACGCCGAGATGCAGCGCCAGCAGCGCGCCCATCGCGGCGGTGTCGCGCAGCACCAGCAGCGCCAGGCCCGTCAAACTCGTCATGAACAGCATGACGACGAACGCGACATCCATCCCCATCCGTTCATGATCGACCAGATCGGGATCGCGCTTCCATTTTTCCGCCAGCAAACCCGCGGGGCCGATCAGCAGCCCGATGCCGCCGAGCGTGCCGAGCACGACAGGCAGGTCCCACCACGGATACGGCGCCTCGCGTGCCCAGAAGTAATGATACGCCGTCGCCACCGAGGTCGAGGCGAAGCAAAGCCCAAAACCGTAGAAAGTCAGATGGTGGTAGATCCGGCGCAGGTCGCTTGGCCGCTCGTCCTCGTTGACGCACCCGACGCCGCCGCCGTCGAGATAGCGCAATTGTCCGGCGTCCTTGATCGCCTGCCAGATCGAGGGCGGATCCGCCAGCATGCCGATGGGTTCGCCGATGTCGCGCCAGAACGCGCGCACGCCCATCACCAGCGCGATGATCGAATAGAGAAACACCCCGCCGAACAGCGCCGCCATCGCATTATGCGGCATTAATTTGTAGAATGCGCCGGGTCCGGTGTGCACCCCGAACAGCACCTGCCGGTCGTGGAAGGCAGCAAAGCCGAAGATGAACGCGGCGACGCTGAGGGCCGCGATGACGCTGATCCAAAGCCCGTTGCGCACGAACAGGCCGGAAAAGGCGCGCGGCCAGGCATAGGCGGCGTAGGATTCGGCGCGCGCGATCGTCAGCGTTTGCGGGACGTTGACGTTGAATTCATGCGGCGGCGAGAACTGGCAGTCGGTGTAACAGGCGCCGCAGCCATGGCAGAGATTGGCAAAATAATTGAGGTCGCCGTCGGAAAAGGCGCGGCGCATTTCCATCGCCGGAAACACCGCGCAGAGGCCCTCGCAGTAGCGGCAGGAATTGCAGACCGTCATCAGCCGGCCGGCTTCCTCGAGGATTTTAGTTCCGTGCATTTTGCGCCGCTTCCCGTCCCGCGATCCGTCCGAACACGCTCCCGATGGTCATGCCGATGCCGGCGGCGTAGCCCTTGCCCAGTACATTGCCCGCCATGATCTCGCCGGCGGCGAACATGTTGGCGGCGGGTCTGCCGTCCTTCATCAGCATGCGCGCCTGCCGGTTCACGCGGGTGCCGAGATAGGTGAAGGTGATGCCGGGCCGCACCGGATAGGCATAGTAGGGCGGCGTCTCGATCTTGCGCGCCCAGTGCGTCTTCGGCGGCGTCAGGCCCTCGGTGCGGCAGTCGTCGAGGATGGTGTGGTCGAAAGTGCCGGGCCGCACCGCGGCGTTGAAGCCGGCGATGGTCTGTTCCAGCGCGGCCGGATCGAGCTCGAACCTGGCTGCGAGTCCGGCGATGGTCGGCGCCTCGATCGGCGGAAACAGCGTCGGCATGAAACTGTTGCGCACGCTGCTGTCGAAGATGATGTAGGCGATCTGGTCGGGCTGCGCCGCCACCAGGCGGCCCCATATGGCGTAGCGCTTCGGCCAGATGTCTTCGCCCTCGTCGTAAAAACGCGCGGCGTGCTTGTTGACCACGATGCCGAACACCACCGAGTCGTGCCGGGTGATGATGCCACCGTCGAATTTCGGCGCACGGGCGTCGATCGCCACCGCGTGGCACTGGGTGGGATCGCCGACATCCTGCACGCCCTTGTCGAGCAGCATCTTCAGGATCGATCCACGGTTATAGGGGGTGCCGCGGATCAGGAAATTGTCGGCGGCGTCGCCCCAGTACTGCTTCAGCCATTCGATGTTGGCCTCGAAACCGCCGGCGGCGGCGACCAGGGTCGCGGCGCGGACGGCGACGTCGGCGTGGCCCTGCTTCAACATGGCCGACAGGAACATGCCGTTCTCGATCTCGAGGCCGAGCACTTCGGCGTCGTAGAGGATGTCGACGCCGAGCTTTTCGGCGGTGAGATACAGGGCGTTCAGCATCGCCCTTCCGCCGCCGAGGAAGAACGAATTGGTGCGGCCGAGGCCGAGCGTGCCGCCCAGCGAGGGCTGCCAGCGCACGCCCTGTTCGACGATCCAGCCCAGAATATCCTTGGACTCCGCGATCATGTGCTTCGCGAGTTCCTCGTCGGTCTCGCCGTCGGTGACGCGCTGCAGGTCTTCCCAGAATTCCTGCTCGGTATAGGGCCCGGTCAGGATGTCGGTGGCGGCATCATGGGCGCAGCGCATGTTGCGGGTGTGGCGGGTGTTGCCGCCCCGGTAGAATTTCGGCGCGCCTTCCAGCACCAGCACCGAGGCGCCGGCCTGCCGCGCGCTGATCGCAGCGCAAAGTGCCGCGTTGCCGCCGCCGATCACCAGAACATCGAATTTTCGCGAGAGGTCGACCATGCGTCTTGTTATTATTGCTGGCACGGAAATCAAACCCGGCGACGCCGGGCAGGCTGTTTTGCTTCGGGAAGCGGCTCGGGCTTGCGGAGTTCGTCGCCCTTGCCAAGCTCTTCCCCTTTGCCATGAATCGAGGCTCTAAGCCAATGCCGAAACGCCGACAGTTTCGGCGCGTCGGCTCGGGCCTCCGGCGAGACCAGATAGAAGCCGGCATCGGCCGGCAGCGCGATATCGAACGGCACCACCAGCCGTCCCTTGGCGATATCGGCCTCGACATAGGAGGTCCGGCCCATCGCCACGCCCATCCCGTCGATCGCGGCCTGCACGGTCATGAAGACGAGGTCGAAGGTGACGCCGGGTTGTTTCGAGAGGTTGGTCGGCAGGCCCGCGGCGGTGAGCCACAGCCGCCAGTCGTCATTGCTGGCCGCGCTGGTGTGCAGCAGCACATGGTCGGCGAGGTCTTCCGGCCGCTGCAACGGCTTCTTGCCGTCCAGCAAGGCCGGGCTGCACACCGGAAACAGTTCATCGGCCATCAGCCAGTCGGCGCGCAGGCCCGGCCATTGGCCGCGGCCATAGCGGATCGCGGCATCGACGTCGCCGGATCTGAAATCGACCAGATTGGTCGATGTGGTGATGTGGACGTCGATGCCGGGATGGGCTTCCTGGAACGCGGAAAGTTTCGGCAGTAGCCATTTCGCGGCGAGCGAGGCCAGCGTCGAGACCGTCAGCACATGGTCGCTGTCCCTGCGCAACAGCCGGTCGGTGGCGAGCTTGAGATCGTTGAAGGCGGCGCGGACGCCGGGGAGATATTCCTGCGCCTCCGCGGTCAAGGTCAGCGCGCGGTTCTGGCGGACGAACAGCTTGACCCCGAGCTCCAGCTCGAGCCGCCGGATCTGATGGCTGATCGCGGTCTGGGTGACGTTCAGCTCGGCCGCCGCCAGCGTAAAGCTGAGATGCCGGGCCGCCTCCTCGAAGGCGCGTAATCCATTGAGCGACGGCAGTCTCGCAGTCATTCCCGACATCCCTAATACATGAATTTATCTCATGCGAGGAGGCACGAAGTGTCGTTTGTCGAAAGCGTGGATCAGGCGGATATTCCGGCCAACAACCTAACTTCAGGAGATGACCATGTCCACTTTAACCCATCAATCGATGACAAATCATCATCAATCCAGCATTTTCACCCGGATCAGCCAGACCCTCCAGGTCTGGCACCAGCGCCAGCGGAACCGGCGTCAGCTGACCCAGCTGTCCGCCCGTGACCTGCACGACGTCGGCCTGTCCTGGAGCGATATCGTCTATGAGGCCGAAAAGCCGTTCTGGCGGGCTTGAACAACAGCCAGGCCGGCGTTGCCTTCCGGGGGGACGCCGGCCGCGACTTTTCGGGAGACCATCGGGAGCCAGCCATGTCCGCGATTCGCTTCGACGACCTCCGGCAACATTCCGATATCCTGCGGTTACGCGGCGGGAATTCGGTGATGCTGCGCTTCGTCGAGCCGCGCGACGCGGAGGCGCTGCGGGCCTATTTCCGGTCGCTTTCGACCCGCTCCCGCTATAACCGCTTCTTCGGCGCCATCAGCGAATTGCCGGCCAGCCAGCTCGATCAATTCATCCATGTCGGTGAAGCCGACCGCTTCAGCGTGGTCGCGGTGATGATCGTCGACGGCGCCGAGACCATTGTCGGCGAAGCCCGCTACGTCTTCGACGCCGATACCGACAGCTTTGAGTTCGGCCTGTCGATCGACGACCGCTGGCAGCGCCATGGTCTAGGCTCCGCATTGCTGCACAATCTGGAATGCCGCGCCGCGGCGTTCGGCGCCAGCAGGCTGTTCGGCGACACGCTGCGCTCCAACGACGCCATGCTCGGCCTCGCCCGCAAGTCCGGCTTCGCCTTCACGCATTCGCCCGGCGACTGGAAGCTGGTGCGGTTCGAAAAGCTGATCGCCGTCGCGCCGAAGGAAATTCCCTGCGCCAGCTGGCGGCTGGCGGCGCAACAGGTGGTGCTGCAAGCTGCGGTTTGAAACTCTCTTCCTCATCCT
>NZ_JAUYAN010000269.1 GCF_030693485.1 Bradyrhizobium sp.
GATCCTGCATCTCGCCCGCCTGCTCGCCCGTGTCGCCGACGACTTGCCGTCGGAAAAGGTCGACCGCGATCTCATTCGTGACGCCCAGCGGCTGATCGAGGCGGTCGAGACCCTGGTGCGGCTGCACACCGCGCAGGAAGAAGACATCTACGAAGCGGTGGCAGCAAGGTAGGCGAAGCGGGTTCCCGAAGGGGGGCGGCGGCCCCAACCAAAAATATCGAAAACAACCCCATGCAATGGAGGCGACCTTTAGAATAAAGGTAAAATATTACCGTAGTGTATAGCACCGTGGGGCGGGTTGGCGAAGCGTAACCCGCGGATGCGGAAAGCCTGGATGGCGGATTACGCTGACGTTAATCCGCCGTACGCCGCGGCCGCTTTTCCGCTCCACCGTCGTCCCACACCGTCAGCGCCTGATCTCCCTGATCAGCACCTTGACGGCCGAGCCCTCCTTGAAGATGCGATAATCATATTCGACGGTTCCGCCGCCCGACAGGGCCAGGTTCGCGGTGCAGATGGTTTCCGCATCCGATGCCGACACCTTCCTGATGAAGTTGTATTTGGTGGCGCTGAACTTGTTCTGCTTGTTGAGGTCGGACAGCGTGTCGCGCGTGGTCTGCGCGTCGCAGGCCGGGATGCTTCCGATACTGCCGACCTTTCCGATCAGTCCCACGCCGGTCGCCAGCAGGGTGATGGCGATGCAGACGTACAGGAAATAGCGCAGCCATGTCGGCCCGGTCCGCGCCGCATTGGCCATGACCACGCTGCCGACGACGCCGGACACCGCGGAACCATAATTCGGCGATGCCAGATCTTTCTCGTTGTCCATCGCAATACTCCTCTGAAAAAGAAGAGCTTAGACCACGCCATCGATTTCAGCCATGCGCCGCGCATAGAGCCGCCGCAACGGTTCCAGCTGCGTGGCGGCCGTCGCCGCGACATAGGCCTCGCGCGCGGCATCGCGGCGGCCGAGCCGGCGCAGCAGATCGGCGCGGACCGCCGGCAACAGCGCGTAACCATTGAGGCTGCCGCGGGCCTGCAGCGCATCGACCAGGGCCAGCGCGCGCGCCGGTCCGTCCATCATCGATACCGCCGCGGCGTGGTTGAGTTCGATTACCGGCGACGGGCCGATCCGCAACAGCACTTCGTAGAGGCCCGCGATCTGCGGCCAGTCGGTATCCTGAAAGTTCGGCGCGCGGGCATGCAGCGCCGCGATCGCGGCCTGCACCGCATAGGATTGCGGACGGCCCGGCATCCGCAAGGCCTCCTCCACCAGTCTCAGGCCTTCGGCGATCTGACAACCGTCCCAGCGCGTGCGATCCTGTTGCTCCAGCAGCACGATTTCGCCGGCTTCGGTCGCGCGCGACATGCGGCGCGCGTCGTGCAGCAGCATCAGCGCAAGCAATCCCTTGATCTCGCCGCGCTGCGGCTGCAAGGCGTCGAGCAGCCGCGCCAGCCGGATCGCTTCGCGCGCCAGATCGGGCCGCATCAGGCCTTCGCCCGAGGTTGCGGCATAGCCTTCGGTGAAGACGAGATAAATCACGGCGAGCACGCCGCGCAGCCGCGGCTCCAGCGCCTCGCGTTCCGGCACCTCATAGGGAATGCCGGCGAGCCGGATCTTCTGCTTGGCGCGGAGCAGACGCTGCGCCATCGCCTCGGTGCCGGTCAGAAAGGCGCGCGCGACCTGCGCCGTGCTCAGCCCGCACACCGTGCGCAGCGTCAGCGCGACCTGCACTTCGGCGGCAAAGGACGGGTGGCAGCAGGTGAAGATCAGGCGCAGCATGTCGTCGTCGAGAACAGCATCCGCGACCTCGCCGGAAGCGGAGGCGTTGAGCAGCAACTCCTGCGTCAGCTCGCCTTGCTTGCCGCGAAACGCGCCCTGCCGGCGGATCCGGTCGATCGCCTTGTTGCGTCCGACATTGACCAGCCACGCCCGCGGATTGGACGGCGGACCTGTGGCGGGCCAACGTTCAAGCGCCGCGGCAAAGGCATCCTGCAGCGCGTCTTCCGCCAGATCGAAATCGCCGACGAGGCGGATCAGCGTGGCCAGCGCCCGCCCCGCCTCGTCGCGGAATATGCTTTCGATCTCGACGGGGGTCATTTTTGGAGTTCAACTTTCGTCATTCGAAGACCATGATGGGCCTGACCTCGATCGAGCCGTATCTGGCGTCGGGAATCCGTGCCGCGATGGCGAGCGCGGCGTCGAGGTCCTTCGCCTCTATGAGATAGTAGCCGCCGAGTTGTTCCAGGGTCTCGGCAAACGGACCGTCCGTCGTCAGGGTCTTGCCGTTGCGGACGCGCACGGTGGTCGCGGTCGATGTCGGCTGCAGCGCGTCGCCGGCCTTGAAGTTGCCGCTCTGGATGATGGACTGGGTGAAAGCGCCATACTCCTCGATTATCTTCTGGCTCGTCGCCGCGTCGATTTTGCCGGCTTCGGCTTCGCTTTGATAGATCATCAACAGGTACTGCATCTGAAACTCCTCATGGCCTGGCGGGTGCGCCGACACCCAGTCGAACGGGCCCCTCGCAGAACGACATCTTCAGGATAATTTATTTTGGCGGAGGGGTAGCCGCTATCCGCTTGACGCGGCCGCCCCGAGCCCCCATCACAGGGCCGTCAGTCGGCCGGACGGCCGCTCCCGCTATGGTCGAAAGGCTGCGGGAGAGGAAAGTCCGGGCTCCATCGACATACGGTGCCGGATAACGTCCGGCGGGGGCGACCCCAGGGACAGTGCCACAGAGAACGAACCGCTTCCCCCACCCTACCCTCCCCCGCTTGCGGGGGAGGGAAAGGGAGGGGGCGAGTAAGGGTGAAAAGGTGCGGTAAGAGCGCACCGCGGGTCCGGCAACGGAAACGGCATGGCAAACCACACCGGGAGCAAAACCGAATAGGGACGGCAACGCGGGATGTTCGCCGAAAGGCGATAACTCCGCAGGGCGATGTCAGGCTCGCTGTCCGGGTAGGTTGCTCGAGGCCCTGTGCAAACAGGGTCCCAGAGGAATGGCCGTCACGTATCGCCTGTGCAA
>NZ_JAUYAN010000270.1 GCF_030693485.1 Bradyrhizobium sp.
TGAGGCCTACGCCACGTTCCGCCATCCCGCCGTGGTTCCGCTCGACCAGACCGGTCCCAATCAATTCATGCTGGAGCTGTTTCACGGCCCGACGCTGGCGTTCAAGGACGTCGCGATGCAGTTGATCTCGCGGCTGATGGACCACGTGCTGGCCAAGCGCGCACAGCGCACCACCATCGTGGTGGCGACGTCAGGCGATACCGGCGGTGCCGCGGTCGACGCCTTCGCCGGTCTCGACCATGTCGATCTGATCGTGCTGTTTCCGAATGGCCGGATCTCCGACGTGCAGCGGCGGATGATGACGACATCGGGCGCGGCGAACGTTCACGCGCTCGCCATCGAGGGCCATTTCGACGATTGCCAGGCGATCGTGAAGGGGCTGTTCAACCATCACGGCTTTCGCGACGAGGTCGCATTGTCAGGCGTCAACTCCATCAACTGGGCGCGGATCGTGGCGCAGGTGGTGTATTATTTCACCTCAGCGGTGGCGCTCGGATCGCCCGCGCGCACCGTTGATTTCACCGTGCCGACCGGGAATTTCGGCGACATTTTTGCGGGCTACGTCGCCAAGAAAATGGGCCTGCCGGTGCGCTGGCTGCGGATCGCGGCCAATATCAACGACATCCTGCCGCGCACGCTGAAGACCGGCATCTACGAAGTGCGCGAGGTTCATGCCTCGGCCTCGCCGTCGATGGATATCCAGGTCTCCTCGAATTTCGAGCGGCTGCTGTTCGAGGCCAGCGGCCGCGATGCCGCCAGCGTGCGGCGGCTGATGGCGTCGCTGAAACAGTCCGGACGGTTCGTGCTGCCCGACGCGACGCTGGCGGCGATCCGCGCCGAATTCGACGCCGGCCGCGCCGACGAGACCGAAACCGCCGCCGCCATTCGCGCCGCCTGGCGCGAGGCCGGCGATCTGGTCGATCCGCACACCGCCGTGGCGCTGGCGGTGGCGGACCGCGACACCCCGGATTCGACAATTCCCAACATCGTGCTGTCGACCGCGCATGCCGCGAAATTCCCCGACGCGGTGGAAGCGGCGTGCGGCGTGCGGCCGGAACTGCCGGCCTGGCTTGTGGGTTTGATGACGAAGCCCGAACACATCACGGTCATGAAGAACGACCAGGTTGAAGTAGAACGGTTCGTGCGCTCGGTCAGCCGTGCCGCGAAGCAAGGAGTTGCCGGATGAGCGTCGATGTCACCAAGCTTCCCTCCGGCCTCACCGTCATCACCGATTCCATGCCGCATCTGGAGACGGCGGCGCTCGGGGTATGGGCCGGCGTCGGCGGCCGCGACGAAAAGCCCAACGAGCACGGCATCTCGCATCTGCTCGAACATATGGCCTTCAAGGGCACCACGCGGCGCTCGTCGCGGGAGATCGTCGAGGAGATCGAGGCGGTCGGCGGCGACCTCAACGCCGGCACCTCGACCGAGACCACGGCCTATTATGCTCGGGTGATGAAGGCCGACGTGCCGCTGGCGCTCGACGTGCTCAGCGACATCCTGGCCAATCCATCCTTCGTGCCGGACGAACTGGAGCGCGAAAAAGGCGTAATCGTGCAGGAGATCGGCGCGGCCCAGGATACCCCGGACGACGTGGTGTTCGAACACCTCAACGAACTCTGTTTCCCGGATCAGCCGATGGGACGCTCGCTGCTGGGGACGGCCAAGACTCTCAAGGGGTTCAGTCGCGATACGCTGCAAGGCTATCTGTCGACCCATTATCGCGGTCCCGACATGGTGGTGGCCGCTGCCGGCGCGGTCGATCACAAGCGGATCGTGGAAGAGGTGTCGCACCGCTTCGCCAGCTTCGACGGTCCGGCGGCGCCGAAGCCGCAACCGGCGATGTTCGGCAAGGGCGGCTCGCGCGTGGTGCATCGCGACCTCGAGCAGGCGCATCTGACACTGGCGCTGGAGGGGGTGCCGCAATCCGACCTGTCGCTGTTCTCGCTGCAGGTGTTCACCAACACGCTCGGCGGCGGCATGTCGTCCCGGCTGTTCCAGGAAGTGCGCGAGAAGCGCGGGCTGTGCTACTCGATCTACACCTTCCACGCGCCCTACAGCGACACCGGATTTTTCGGGCTCTACACCGGGACCGATCCCGCCGACGCGCCTGAAATGATGGAAGTGATCGTCGACGTCATCAACGACGCGGTCGAGACGCTGACCGAAGCCGAGGTGGCGCGCGCGAGAGCGCAGATGAAGGCGGGACTGCTGATGGCGCTGGAAAGCTGCTCGGCGCGTGCCGAACAGCTGGCGCGCCATGTGCTGGCCTATGGACGGCCGCTGACGGTGGAAGAGCTGGTAACCCGGATCGACGCGGTCAGCGTGGAATCGACCCGCAACGCCGCCCGCGCTCTGTTGTCGCGCAGCCGCCCGGCGGTGGTGGCGCTCGGCAGCGGCCGGGGTCTGGACACGGCGGTGAGTTTCGCGGAAGGTTTGACCCGGTCGAAGGCGAAGACACTGCTGCACTAGGTTTGGGCAGGGGAGAGTTTCGGGCATGGCCCTGTTTCGGTTGCCATCCAGCGGACCGGCGGCGCTCGCCCCGCGTGGCCACGGCCTGTTGCTGCGCGCGCCGCAAATGTCCGATTTCCCGGCCTGGGCACAGCTGCGCGAATCGAGCCGGGCCTACCTGACGCCATGGGAGCCGATCTGGCCGTCTGACGACCTGACCCGCTCGGGCTTCCGGCGCAGGTTGCGCCGCTATGCCGAAGACATCGCGGCCGACCGCTCCTATCCCTTCATCGTGTTCCGGGATTCCGACGGCGCCATGATCGGCGGCGTGACGCTGGCGAATGTCCGTCGCGGCATCGTGCAGGCCGGCACCATCGGATACTGGGTCGGGCAGCCCTTTGCGCATCGCGGCTACATGACGGCGGCGCTGCGGGTGCTGCTGCCGTCGCTGTTCGGCGAGCTCAATCTTCACCGCATCGAGGCTGCCTGCATCCCCTCCAACACGCCTTCGATCCGCGTGCTGGAGAAATGCGGCTTCGCCCGCGAGGGCCTGGCGCGGCGCTATCTCTGTATCAACGGCGTCTGGCAGGATCACCTGCTGTTCGGACTGCTGCACGAGGATTTTCGCGGCTGACCTTATTTGTCTGCGTTTCCGGCGCCTTTGGTTCGCCGCCATTGCCCTGCTATAAGGCGGCTGGGGACGATATTCAGAACACGCAAGTTACCAGGGACGTCGCATGGATAAACCTGTGATCAGGATCGCGCTTTTCGCCGCGATTTCATTGGCGATGGGCTGCGGCATGCTGGTCGCGCCGGCGTCGGCGCAGTCCATCACCGATCGCTTCAAGGGCCTGTTCGGCGGCAAGTCCGAAGAGGCTCCCCCGCCGG
>NZ_JAUYAN010000275.1 GCF_030693485.1 Bradyrhizobium sp.
CAAGGCATGCACCCGTGGCGCCGGGCGCCTTCGCAGCGCCCGTCGAGGACGCGGATGTGCGACGGACCTCGACTCTGTGTGACGATGGTGACCGCCGTGACGATCGCGTTCGCGGCGGTGCCGGCGTGCGCCAGCGCCAGCATTCGGCATCGCGCCCCGCAGCATTGACCTCAAAGGGACGTGCTACCTGGCCAGAGATGAACAGCATGTCGCCGGCGCGTATGGCGTTTGACCACAGACCGGGCGCGGTATGCGCTGTACTATTTTCCTGTCGAAGTATGCGTCACCGTATTCCCATCGAGTTTAAAAGCCTAGCGCTCCACGACCTTCATCGCAGCCTCCTGAAAGAAGCAACATACCATCGCATAGTTCTTCATGCCATTCGCTGCGTTGCGAAATGTAAGCGCTGCAGATCCCAACTAACGACCGTCGCGGCCTGTACATCCGAGGCAGGGCATGGTGGCCGAATAGCTTGCCATGAATGTTCATCGCACTTTTCGAACCTCGCGTGAGATCCGACTTAAGTCCGCGGTGCGTAGCAGAACGGACATCCACCAGCGCCATGGATTTAAGCGTTCACGTTCCAGATCCGATCGGTTCTGATTGAATCAGAACCGAGGCTCTAATCTTTAGTTTGACGCATTTTCTTTACGCGAACCGGAATCCACTTCGCTCGAGAACGCCTCAATGAAAGTCCCTTGACGGCGGCAGGATCCGCACATTGCGCGGATGGCGGATTTTCTGGGCCGGATTGTCCGGATGCTCGCGGCGGTCGTCATTGAGCGGCTCGATCAGCGCCGGACCGGCCGGCACGGCAGGCTTGCGGCCGAGCGCGTCATTAGCGAGGCCGACCAGATCATGCGAGCGGTCGGTGAGCCGCTGCGCGACCAGATGCGTCACCTGTTCGGGGCTGCTCTGGATGTAGCCTTCAACCAGAATGAGCCGCGCGCCCATCACCTCCTTGCGGAACTCTTCCATCACCTGCGGCCATACCACGATGTTGGCGATGCCGGTTTCGTCCTCCAGCGTCATGAACACCACACCCTTGGCGCTGCCCGGCCGCTGCCGCACCAGCACCACGCCGGCGCAGCGGACACGCTTTCTGTCGTTGGCATGGCAGACCTCCCTGCAGGCGACGACACGCTCTTGCGTCAACATCGGCCGCAGGAATTGCATCGGATGGCCCTTCAGCGACAGCCGGACGGTCTGGTAATCGGCGACCACCTGTTCCGGCAAGGGCATCTCGGGCAGCGGCCGCGCGTTTTCGTCGGGCTGCTCGCGCGCGCTGGCGCTTTCGAACAGCGGCAGCGCCACGTCGTCGGGCAACCGCCGCACCGCCCACAGCGCGGCGCGACGATCGAGCCCGATGGAGCGAAACGCATCGGCATCCGCCAGTTGAATCAGCGCGCGTTTCGGCAGCGCGGTGTCACGGGCAAAATCCTCCAGCGAGGTGAACGGACGGCGCGCCCGCGCGGCGACGATACGCTCGGCCCAGTCGTCGGTTTCGTCATTCCGGGGCACGCGAAGCGTGAACCCGGAATCTCGGGATTTCCGGTTCGTCGCTGACGCGACGCCCCGGAATGACGATTGAGAGGCCTTCAACCTCTCCTCATCTTCATCAACCCATTTGAAGCCGTCGATCTGGCGGAAGCCGAGCCGCACGGCGTGGTAGCGACCGCTTTTCTCCTCCAGCGTATTCCGCGCATGGCTGAACGACACGTCGACCTCGCGCACCTCGACGCCGTTGGTACGGGCGTCGCCGACGATCTGCGCCGGGGCATAAAACCCCATCGGCTGCGAGTTCAACAGCCCGCAACAGAACGCGTCGGGGTGGAAATGCTTCAGCCATGACGAGACATAGACCAGTTGCGCGAAACTCGCGGCGTGGCTTTCCGGAAAGCCGTAAGATCCGAATCCCTTGATCTGGTTGAAACAGTTCTTCGCGAATTCCGGATCATAGCCGCGCCGGATCATGTTGCCGGTCATTTTCTCTTCAAAATTTCCGATCGTACCGACATTGCGAAACGTCGCCATCGCACGGCGCAATCCGTTGGCTTCTTCCGGGGTAAATCCCGCCGCCTCGATCGCGATCCGCATCGCCTGCTCCTGAAACAAGGGTACGCCGAGCGTCTTGTGCAGGACCTTGTAAAGTTCGTCAGGCGATCCGTGCCCGGGCGACGGCGAGGGATAATTCTCTTTCTCGATGCCGTTCCGCCGCCGCAGATAGGGATGCACCATGTCGCCCTGGATCGGGCCGGGACGGACGATCGCGACCTCGATGACGAGGTCATAGAATTTGCGCGGTTTCAGCCGCGGCAGCATGTTCATCTGCGCGCGGCTTTCGACCTGAAACACGCCGAGCGACTCGCCCCGGCACAGCATGTCGTAGACTTCAGGTACATCCTGCGGGATCGTCGCCAGTTCGTAATGTTCGCTCTTGTGATCGGCGATCAGGTCGAAGCATTTGCGGATGCAGGTCAGCATGCCCAGCGCCAGCACATCGACCTTCATCATCTTCAGCGCATCGACGTCGTCCTTGTCCCACTCGATGAAGGTGCGGTCGTCCATCGCGGCGTTGCCGATCGGCACATAGGAGTCGAGCCGGTCTTGCGTGAGCACATAGCCCCCGACATGCTGCGACAAATGCCGCGGGAATTCGATCAGTTCAGCCGCAAGTTCGACCGCGAGCCCGACCATGGGATTTTTCGGATCGAGTCCCGCCTGCCGCACCTGCATTTCGTTGAGGCCCTTGCCCCAGCTGCCCCATACGGTATCGGCCAGTGCTGCGGTGACGTCTTCCGTCAGTCCCAGCGCCTTGCCGACATCGCGGATCGCGCTGCGCGGGCGATAGTGAATGACGGTGGCAATGATTGCGGCGCGGTGGCGGCCATAGCGGCGGTAGACATATTGCATCACCTCCTCGCGCCGGGAATGCTCGAAATCGACGTCGATATCGGGCGGCTCCAGCCGTTCCCTGGAAATGAACCGCTCGAACAGCAGATCGACCTTGGTCGGATCGACCGAGGTGACGCCGAGCACGTAGCAGACCGCCGAGTTCGCCGCCGAGCCCCGGCCCTGGCAGAGGATGTTCTGGCTGCGCGCATAGCGGACGATGTCGTGCACGGTCAGGAAATAATGCGCGTAATTCAGCTCGGCGATGAGTTCGAGCTCCTTGCGCAAGGTGGCGCGGAGCGTGTCGTCAATGCTGCCGGAGAAATATTGTCTGACGCCGGCCCATGTCAGGTCTTCCAGATGCTGTTGCGCGGTCTTGCCCGGCGGCACCGGCTCGTCGGGATACTGGTATTTCAGCTGGTCCAGCGAGAAATCGATCCGGTCCGCAAACCGCATCGTTTCCGCCAGCGCCTCCGGCACATCGCGAAACAGCCGCGCCATTTCGTGCGCCGGCTTGAGATAGCGTTCGGCATTGGCTTCGAGACGCTTTCCAATGACCTCGATGGTGGCCTTCTCGCGAATGCAGGTGAGAACATCCTGCAACGGGCGGCGGGCGGGATGGTGATACAGCACCTCATTGGTCGCCAGCAGCGGCACGCAAGCGGTTGCGGCGATCCGCTGCAGCCGCGCCAGGCGGCGCCTGTCATCGCCGCGATACAACAGGCTGGCCGCCAGCCACACGCCATCGGCGCGGCTGCGCCGCAACCGATCGATAATTGCGAGGGTTTGGTCCGGCTCGAAGCGATGCGGCAGCGTCAGGACCAGCAACTGGCCGTCGGCGAATTCGAGCAGATCGTCGAGACCGAGGCGACACTCGCCCTTTCCGGTCTTGTCGCTATCGTCACCACGCTTGCCCCGGGTCAGCAACTGGCAGAGCCGGCCGTAGGCGGCGCGGTCGCGCGGATAGACCAGGATATCCGGCGTGCCATCGATAAAGACGAGGCGCGAACCGATCAGAAGTTTTGGTATGTGTCCGAGCTCGGGGTTTTCCAGTTCCTTGTAGGCCCGCACCACGCCGGCCAGGGTGTTGCGATCGGCAATGCCGATGGCGGCAAGCCGCAGGTCGTTCGCCTCCCGCACATACTCCTGCGGATGCGATCCGCCGCGCAGGAACGAGAAATTGGTGGTGATTCCGATTTCGGCATAGGCCGTGCCTTCAGGACCCTTCATGCGAACAACCCGTGCACGAACCAGTTCGGCTGCACGATTTCGCCCGCGCGCTGCGCGATTTCGCGGTCATACAGACCGTCGCGGTAGAGCCAGAACCGCAAACCCGTTTCGTCCTCGACGCGGAAATAATCCCGCGTCAGCATCGCTTCCGGCGATCGCCACCATTCCATGGCGACGCGCTCCGGACCCTCGACGCGCGTCACCGTGTGGGACGCCCGCCGCCACTGGAACCACGCCGGCGGTCCGTCAGGCACTTCCGCGATCACCTTGATCGGTTCCGGCCGCGCGAACAGCCGCAGCGGCCGCAACGGCGGTTCGCTCTCCTCCCGTGCCGGCCACGCCGCCGCTTGAGCCGCCGCCAGATGATGCTGCGCCGGCGCAGCCTTTACCGCGCGTTCCGGGATATGGGTGTCCTGCGGCAGGTGTACGACCACGCGCTGCCCGCCGATCCGCGCGGCGATGCGGTCGATCAGGGCAGCCAACGCGTCATTGTCGTGCACATTGGCATCGAGATCGCGCTGCTGCTGCACCACGATTTCGACGCGGCTGGCGGACAGGCGAATGAGATCGAAGCCAAAACCGGGATCGAGCGGATCCTTCAGCGCCTCGAGCCGCTCGCGAAACAGCCGGTCGATCATTTCGGCTTTGGTGACGGGCTGCCCGGTATCGACCGCAATCGCGCGCACCGCGCCGTCGGTGCGGAAGAAATGGGCCTCCAGCCGCCGCGCGCCCTTGCCCTGCCGGTCCATCGCCGCGACCAGCATCGCCGCCAGCCGGGACAAGGTCGCGGATATCACGCCGTCGGTGGCGACCGGTTCGGGAAACCGTTTCTCCACGATGTAATCCGGCAGCGGTTTTAACGGGCTGATCGGGGCGTCGCCCTGCCCCAGCGCCTGCTCCAGCAGCGTGGTAAAACCATCGCCGAACCGCGCCGTGATTTCGTGACGCGCGCGCGACGCCACATCGCCGATGGTTTTCAAGCCGGCGCGGCGCAGGCCGCGGCTGATGGCCTCATCGGCGCCGAGCGCGAACACCGGCAACAGCCTGATCGCCTCGGCCTCGCCGCCATCCGGCACGATCTGGCCGGAGACATGGCGCGTCATGGTGCGCGCGCAGATCGAGGTGCCCGCGATCGCGGCGCTGACGGCAAACCCCTGCCGGGTCAGCGCGCCGCACACCATCCGCATCAGCGCGGCCTCGCCGCCGAACAGATGGGCGCAGCCGGTAATGTCGAGAAACAGGCCATGCGGCGGATCCAGCGCCACCAGCGGGGTGAAGCGGTCGCACCAGCCGGCGATGTCGCTCAGCGCTTTGGCGTCGGCCGCTGCATCGGCATCGAACACTTTCAGCTGCGGACAGATGGCGCGGGCATTGGCGAGCGGCAGGCCGATCGAAAGGCCGAGACGCGCCGCGGCGTCATCGAGCGCGAAAATCTGCAGCGCGTTGTTTTGCTTGCCGACGACGATGCTGGGCTCGTCGGAATCTGGCTCAGCCGGCGCGGCGCTGCTGCGCGCGCGCTTGATGCGGTCGATGGGCAGGCGCGGCAGCCACAGGCTGAGGATACGCCGCCGGTTTCGCGAAAAGGCACTCATCACATTTCCATTCCATGATCCACCGCCCGACCGGGCCATGACGATTGCGGACGAGTTGCGCGTCGAACACCGGCGCGCCCCATGCGCTTCCGACCGAGGCGGGCGGCGAATGCGCCGCACGCGCGATCCATCGCGTCTCCGCCGTCGAGGGCTGCGGCTGCGCTGCCACCCGCAGCAATAGACCGGTGACGCCGGAGGCCTGCGCCGCCAAGGTCAGCTTGCGGCTGGCGACGAGATCGAGTTGCCGGGCTTCGCCCCAGAGTTCCAGCACCACCGCGCCAAGCGCATCGCAGGCCAGCGCGTCGGCGGCGGTGCGCAACGCAGTGTCGACATCGGCGGCGCGCACGGTTACCAGACAGCGCGGATCGAGGCCGAGTTCGGTGAGGCCAGCCATCGACAGCGCGCCGGATTCGATCTCGGCAAAATCCTGCCGGATCCACACCAGCGGCCGCCGTGCGGTTACGCGCCCCGCGAGGCTTGCGAGTCCCGCAAGCCCCGCGATGAACCCGGTCGCCACGGCGCTTTGCCGTCCCTCGGCAAACACCTCATGCACGGCCGCCAGCGCGAGGCCGCCCTGCAGCGTCACATCGGCCTCGGCATGCCCGAGCGCCACGCGCGCGGGCGCTGACGCATCCGCATGCGCCTCGATGCGCTCGATGCTGCCGCGCAAACTCGCAAGCGTGTTCGTGCGCGCGCCGGTCATGCGCCGCTCCTTCGGATGTCGGGCCGTCACCTGGTTTTGAAGAGAACCAGAAGCTGGCTCATTTGTTCATGATATGTTCTAATATAAAGCTAATAGGGACGAGAGAGTCAATCGGGATCGGCGTACAGGCGATTCATGAATAGAATCAAAGGGATTTTGGAATGGATGTGCAGCGTAAACTGGAGATTCTGGCGGATGCCGCCAAATATGACGCGTCCTGCGCCTCCAGCGGCACCGAAAAGCGCGACAGCCGCGACGGCAAGGGCCTCGGCTCGACCGAGGGCATGGGCATCTGCCATTCCTACGCGCCGGACGGACGCTGCATCTCGCTGTTGAAAATCCTGCTCACCAACGCCTGCAATTACGACTGCCTCTATTGCGTCAACCGCGCCACCAGCAATGTCCCCCGCGCCCGCTTCACCGTCGATGAGGTGGTCAAACTGACGCTCGACTTCTATCGCCGAAATTATATCGAGGGCTTGTTTCTCTCCTCCGGCATCATCCGCAGCGCCGACTACACCATGGAGCAGGTGGTCAGCGTCGCGCGCAAGCTGCGCGAGGAGCATCATTTTCGCGGCTACATCCATCTGAAAACGATTCCGGAAGCCGATGATGCGCTGATTACGGAAGCCGGCAAATATGCCGACCGCCTCAGCATCAATATCGAAGTGCCGGAGGAAGCGAGCCTCGCCAAACTCGCGCCGGAGAAAGACGTGCGCGCGATCCGCCGCACCATGGGCCGGCTGCGTTTGAAACTGGATGAGGCCCGCGAAGGCCGCAAACTCACGCCGAAGGGCAACACGGCGCCGAAATTCGCGCCGGCCGGCCAGAGCACGCAGATGATCGTCGGCGCCGATTCCGCCAGCGATCAGACTATCCTCAATACCAGCGCCAATCTGTACGGCTCCTACCGGCTGAAGCGCGTGTATTATTCAGCGTTCAGCCCGATCCCCGATGCCAGTCGCGCTTTGCCCTTGAGCGCGCCGCCGCTATTGAGGGAACACCGGCTCTATCAGGCCGACTGGCTGATGCGATTCTACGGGTTCGACGTCGGCGAGATCGTCGACGAGACCGCCGGCATGCTGTCGCTCGACCTCGACCCAAAACTCGCCTGGGCGTTACGGCATCGCGATCGCTTTCCGCTCGATGTCAACCGCGCCAGCCGCGAGGATCTGCTGCGGGTGCCTGGCTTCGGCACCAAAGCGGTAGACCGCATCATCGCCACCAGGCGGATCACATCCATCCGTGCGGCCGATCTCGCGAAGCTGCACATTCCCCGGAACAAGGCCCTGCCCTTCATAGTTCTCAGTGATCACCGGCCATCGCCACATGTCTTGGACAGCGCCGGATTGGCGGAGCGGTTCAAGCCGAAGGCGACTCAACTGGGATTTGGATTTTGATGCACATCAAGCTCGACGGCGAAACGGATTTTGACGGCTGGCGTAAAGCGGCGCGGACGCTCGTGCTCAGCGAGGTGAAGCCAGCCGAAGTGAGCTGGAGCGTGCGCGGCGACGAACCGGGATTGTTCGAACCGCCGGACGAAGCGCCGCCGCCGGCAGCACCATCCGGTACCTTCAATGTCCCCGCCAAATTCGTCGATCTCGCGAAAACGACGATCCTGCATCACGATCCCGAACGGTTTGCCCTTCTCTACCGGCTGCTGTGGCGGCTGCCAGGCCACCACGATCTGCTCGATGTCGCGACCGATGCCGATGTCGCGCAGATTGCGATGATGGCCAAGGCGGTGCGTCGCGACGAGCACAAGATGCACGCCTTCGTCCGCTTCCGCGAAATCGGCCGCGAGCCGAATTCGCATTACGTGGCCTGGTTCGAACCGGAGCATCACATCGTCGAACTGGCGGCGCCGTTTTTCGCGCGCCGCTTTGCCGACATGGCGTGGTCCATCCTGACGCCGGAGGCGTGCGCGCATTGGGACGGGCGCGCCGTCTCGATCACGCCGGGGGTGCCCAAGGCGGAAGCGCCGACCGAAGACCGGCTGGAAGAAACCTGGCGGCGTTATTACGCCAGCATTTTCAATCCGGCCCGGCTGAAGGCGAAGGCCATGCAAAAGGAGATGCCGAAGAAGTATTGGCGGAATCTGCCGGAGGCCTCGCTGATCAGGCCCCTGATCGAAGGAGCGGAACGCTTGACCGGCGCCATGATCGCGAATGCCGCTTCCCTGCCGCACAAGGCGCAAAAGCGGCCGAAATCAGCCAAGCCTCGCCAACCGTCATCCGCGTCAGGCGATATCGCGACGCTCCGCGAGGAAGCCGCCGATTGCCGCGCCTGTCCGCTGTGGGAAGACGCGACGCAGACCGTGTTCGGCGAAGGTCCGAAGCAGGCACCCCTGATGCTGGTCGGCGAACAGCCGGGCGACAAGGAAGATCTTGCAGGAAAACCGTTCGTCGGACCGGCCGGCCAGATGCTGGACCGGGCACTGAAACAAGCCGGTATCGCGCGCAACAAGATTTATGTCACCAATGCCGTCAAGCATTTCAAATTTGTGCCGCGCGGAAAAATCCGCCTGCACCAGAAGCCGAACACATCGGAAATCAGGGCATGCCGGCCATGGTATGAACGTGAGCTTGCGTCGATCAAACCCGAGTTGGTGGTGGCAATGGGCGCCACCGCTGCCCAAAGCGTGTTCGGCAAGATCATGCCTATCAACCAGAATCGCGGTCGCCTGATCGATCTCGATGACGGAACCAAGGCGCTGATAACGGTTCATCCATCCTATCTGCTGCGACTACCGGACGCAGGCGCCAAGGCGCTGGAATACCAGCGCTTCGTCGACGATCTCAAGATCGCTGCTGATATCCTTCGGCAATCCCCGCGCGCGGCGTAGCCGTGCGTAACCATTCACGCAGATATTCACCGCAAGGATTTGACATTTCCTCGCACAACCTTTAATTGTGATCCTACTGCGCCGTTCTCAAGTCTGGCGCGTTGCGTAGCGAACCCTAGCCCCGGACGCCGCGCAGCGTGCCGGTCTTGCGGCGCCGGACCCGGGTCCTTCCTGTTTTTCTGACGAAGACGACGAAGCAATGCTCCCGGCTCCGCGGCGTGTCCCCGGAGGCGCTGTGTCGCGTCGTTTATGACGGACAGAGCAGGCAGACGCCTCACGCCGCCAGCGTGTTCTCCACCAGCTTGATCCAGTACGAGGTGCCGTAGACGATCGCCTCGTCGTTGAAATTGTAGGCGGGATGGTGCAGCCCGGCGCTGTCGCCGTTGCCGCAGAAAATAAACGCACCCGGACGCTTCTCCAGCATGTAGGCGAAATCCTCCGCGCCCATCAGCGGCGGCATGTCATGAACATTTGCGTCGCCGGCAACTTCCTTCGCAACCTGGGTCGCGAAATCGGTCTGCGAGGCATGGTTGACCACCACGGGATACCCGCGCTCGTATACCAGATCGATTTTGGCGCCGGTCATTTGCGCCACGCCTGCGACGACCTCGCGGACCCGCTTCTCGACGAGTGCCCTCACCTCCTCCGTCAGGGTGCGAATCGTGCCTCGCAGTTCGGCGGTTTGCGGGATCACGTTGCGCGCATTGCCGGCATGGAATTCGCACATCGAAATCACGGCCGACTCGAGCGGATCGACACTGCGCGAGACGATCGATTGCAGCGCCGTGATCAGCTGTGCGCCGACCAGCACGGAATCGATGCAGATATGCGGCCGCGCCGCGTGGCCACCATGCCCCGTGATCTTGATATCGACGGCATCGGTCGCCGCCATGATCGGGCCGGAGCGGATCGCAAACGAGCCGATCGGGATGCCCGGACCGTTATGCATGCCGTAGACCTGATCGATGGCGAAGCGGTCCATCAGCCCGTCCTCGATCATCGCGGCGGCGCCCGCGCCGCCCTCCTCGGCGGGCTGGAAAATCACCACCGCATCGCCGGCGAAATTCCGGGTCTCGGCGAGATAGCGGGCGGCGCCCAGCAGCATCGCGGTATGCCCGTCATGACCGCAGGCGTGCATCTTGCCCGGCGTCTTGGAGGCGTAGGGCAGATCGGTTTCCTCCTCGATCGGCAGCGCATCCATGTCGGCGCGCAGCCCGATCACCCTGACGTCGCCCTTGCCGGCGGGCTTGCGGCCCTTGATGACGCCAACCACCCCGGTACGGCCGAGGCCGGTCGCTACCTCGTCGCAGCCGAATTCGCGCAACCGGTCCGCCACGAATGCCGCAGTGCGGTGCACGTCGTACAGCAATTCGGGGTTTTCATGGATATCGCGGCGCCAGGCCTGGATATCGGGTTGCAGATCGGCGACGCGGTTGACGATGGGCATGGGGATCTCGGCTGCGGTTTGAGCGATTTGGCCCTGTCTAGCATGCAAGGGGCGATCCACCCAATGGCCCTCCGGCGCTGTACAGCGGGCAGCCGCAACGGTATGGCCTTTGAGCCCACGGTGGGCGGCGCGGTGGTAGCTTATGAAGCGGCTTGAAGGTGATTTCGACTACATCGTCGTCGGCGCGGGCACCGCCGGCTGCATCGTCGCCAACCGGCTGTCGGCCGATCCGAACAACCGGGTGTTGATCCTGGAGGCCGGCGGCAACGACAACTGGATCTGGTTTCATATCCCGGTCGGCTATCTCTTCGCGATCGGCAATCCCCGCTCGGACTGGATGTTCCGGACCGAGCCGGAAGCCGGGTTGAACGGCCGCGCGCTGGCCTATCCGCGCGGCAAGGTGATCGGCGGCTCCTCCGCCATCAACGCCATGATCTCGATGCGCGGACAGGCCGCCGATTACGATCACTGGCGCCAGCTTGGCCTCTCCGGCTGGGGCTATGACGACGTGCTGCCGGCGTTCCGGCGGCTGGAGGATCACTTCCTTGGGCAGACCGAGCATCATGGCGCCGGCGGCGGCTGGCGGATCGAGGCGCCGCGCTTGTCCTGGGCCATTTTGGATGCGGTCGGCGACGCCGCGGCGGAAATGGGCATCCGGAAGATTCCGGATTTCAACACCGGCGACAATGAGGGCTTCGGCTATTTCCACGTCAACCAGAAGCGCGGGCGGCGCTGGTCTTCGGCGCGGGGGTTTCTCAAGCCCGTGTTGACGCGTCCGAATCTGCGGCTGGAAAAGAACGTGCTGGTCGACCGCCTGATCGTCGCGCAGGGCCGCGCCGTCGGCGTGCGCTTCATGCAAGGCGGCGAAGTGGTCGAGGCCCGCGCCAAAGGCGAAGTGATCCTGTGCGCCGGCTCGATCGGATCGACCCAGGTGCTGCACCGCTCCGGCATCGGACCATCGGACTGGCTGGCGCCGCTCGGGATCGAGACGGTGCTCGACCGCCAAGGAGTCGGGCGCAATCTGCAGGATCATCTGCAGCAGCGCGCAATCTTTAAGGTCGAGGGCGTGCGCACCCTCAACGAAACCTATTACTCGCTGATGCGGCGCGGCCTGATGGGGCTCGATTATGCCTTCCGCCGCCGCGGGCCTTTGACCATGGCGCCGTCGCAGCTCGGCATCTTCACCCGCTCGGATCCTCATCGCGAACGCGCCAACATCCAGTTCCACGTGCAGCCGCTCTCGCTCGACAAGTTCGGCGATCCCCTGCACCGCTTCCCCGCCATCACCGTGAGCGCCTGCAATCTGCAGCCGACGTCGCGCGGCACCGTGCGGATTCGCTCGGCCAGGGCGGAAGAGGCGCCGGCGATCGCGCCGAATTATCTGTCGACCGGCGACGACCGCCAGGTCGCCGCCGATGCCATCCGCGCCACACGGCGGCTGATGAAGCAGCCGGCGCTTGCGCCCTATCGTCCGCAGGAATATCTGCCGGGGCCGTCGGTCGGCGATGACGATGCCTCGCTGGCGAAAGCCGCCGGCGATATTGGCACCACGATTTTCCATCCTGTCGGCACCGCGAAGATGGGGACAACAAGCGATCCCCTCGCCGTCGTCGACGAACGGCTGCGGTTTCATGGCCTCGCCGGGCTGCGCGTGGTCGACGCCTCCGTGATGCCGACCATCACCTCCGGTAATACCAATACCCCGACGGCGATGATCGCCGAAAAGGGGGCGTCCATGATCCTCGAAGATTCGCGCGTAGCCAAATGATGGAACGGCATCGCCTGTGGGTCGGCCATGCCGGCGCGCGCATGGCGCTGGCGCGATGGGGCGATCCTGACTCCAACAAACCACCTGCCCTGCTGGTGCACGGCACCGGCTTCGTCGCCGAGGTGTGGGACGCGGTCGCGCGCGAACTGGCTTCGAAATATACCGTCTATGGTATCGACCGCCGCGGCCACGGCGCCAGCCACAAGCCTTCGGCCGAGCACTATCACTTCCTGGATTTCGCATCGGATGTCTGCGCCGTGGTCGAAGCGCTCGACCTCACCGGCATTTTCGGCGTTGGCCACAGCGCCGGCGCCACCGATCTGTTGCTCGCCGCCAAACTGCTACCCCGACGCTTTTCACGGATGTTCGTGATGGAGCCGACGGTCATGAATCCGCACATGGTCAAGGCCGACGGTTCCGCCCAGGACGACAACAGCAAGGCCTATGCGCAAGGCGTGCTGCGCCGTCAGCGCGAGTTCGAAAGCGCCGCCGCTGCGTTCCAGCGCTTTCGCGCGGCGCCTGCGTTCGCGGAATGGTCAGAGGCCGCCTTGTGGGCCTATGTGCGACACGGCTTCGAGGCCCAGCCGGACGGCCGGGTGCGGCTACTGTGTACGCCAGAGATCGAGGCCGCGATGCTGGGACCGATCTTCGAGGTGATGGAACAGGTCTATGCCGGCGACGAACGCGGCAATCCCTTCGGCTGGTTATCCCTGATCGAATGTCCGGTGCGCGTGGCGACCGCCGAAAACTCCTGGCCGATCTACAAGGAAATGTCCGACAGGGCCGTCGCCCTGATTCCGGGCGCGAGCCAGTGGCGGTTCGAGGGCGTCGGTCATTGCGTGGCGCAGGAGGCGCCGGAACTGGTGATCGAGGCGCTGGCGGCGTTCGAGGGTCAATAGCTCACCGCTGCGTTCAGACTAGCCGGACCTTGCGCGCGGGTTCGGATAATTCAGGATGATCAATCCCGAGAAAATCGCCGCAATCCCGGCGATATGGTACCAGGCCAGTTGCTCGCCCAGCCAGCCGATGGAGAGCGCAGCGGAAAACAGCGGACTAAGATAGAGAAACGCCGCGGCGCGCGCCGGGCCCGTGACAGCAACGCCATAGAGATAGAACAGATTTCCCAGCATCGTCGGCCCGATCGCCATGAAGCCGATCACTGCGAAGGCGAAGCCAAGGTCGGCGTCAGGATCGGCGTCTTGCCAGACCAGCCATGGGCCGCCACCGATGATCCAGGCCGCATAGACCGGCAACATCACCACGATCAGCCCTGACCAGGCCGTCACCACCGTCAACGCCAGCGGCGCGATGGTGCGGGTCCAATCACGAACACGGATCGAAAACCAGGCAAACGAAATCGCCGCCAGCAGCGACCATAAATTGCCGAGGCTGAATTGAAGCGCGGTCAGGGCCTCGGGCTGACCTCTGGTGATGATGAGAAGCGTGCCGGCAAAGGCCAGCGCAAGGCCCCATTTCATGCCCGCCGTGAGCCTGCCGCCGCCCATTCGCAAGCCCAGCAGCAGCACCCAGACCGGGGTCGTGGCATTGATGAACCCGACTTCGATGGCGAGACTTTGATAGGCGCCGCCGAGCAGCAGATACGAGAACAGGCCGACGCCGACCGCGCCGCCGATGATCAATCCGCCCAGCCGCGGGCGAATAGCGGGCCATGCCTGGCGTAATGCCGGCAACGCAACGACGGTCAAGATGATCACGGCGGGCAACCAGCGCCAGAACACCAGCGCGGGAAGCGGTATGGCCTCGCGCGCCGCGCGCGCCACCACGTGATTGCTGCCCCAGAGCGCGGCCGTGACGATCAGGGCCAATGTGCCGAGCGAGTTCGGCGCGGCCTTCATACCCGCTCGGTGGACCGTTCATGACGGGCGCGCTGCGAGACGTGCCATGGCAGCAACAGGCGCTCGGCATAGTCGACCAGGAAGAACAGCACGGTACCGACGAGGCCGAGCAGCAGCAGGGAGACGAACACGCGGACGGTATCGAATTGTCCCTGCGCGACCAGAATCTGGAAGCCAATTCCCTGGCTGCCGGCGACGAATTCGCCGACGATCGCGCCGACCAGCGCAAACGAGATCGCCACCTTCATGCCGGCGAACAGGCTCGGCAAGGCACAGGGAAAGCGGATCTTGGTCAGCACCGCCCAGGGCGAGGCCTTCGATACCCGCGCCAGATGCAGCATGTCCGGATCGACCGACCGCAGTCCGAGCACGGTGTCGATCACGATGGGAAAGATCGCAAGCATCAGCGCGATCGCGACCTTCGGCTCCGGTCCGGTGCCCATCCAGATCACGAACAGCGGCGCCAGCGCCACCTTCGGAATCGAATTGAGCGCGACCAGCAGCGTGTAGATAGTGCGCTCGAGAAATCGCGAATAGACGATGCCGACCGCGAGCGCCACGCCGATCACGACGGCAAGCACGAAGCCGATACAGGTCATGGCGAGGGTGAAGCCGAGGTGCCGCATGAAAAGGCCCGGGGTTTCCAGGAAGGCCGCAAAGATCGCCAAGGGCGCCGGCAGGATCAGCGGCGACGGCTGGAACAGCCGCACGCCGGCCTCCCACAGCAGCAAGGCAGTTCCCAGCACGACGACGACGTCGCGCGTCTCGCTGTCGCCGCCAAACATTTTCCTGGCGAAGCCCGTCATTCCTTGACGATCCCGAGTTCGGCGAAGTGGTGGCGAATGCGGTGCACATAGGCCGCGAATTCGGCGCTGTCGCGTACCGCAAGCCGGCGCGGGCGCGGCAAGTCGATCACGATAGTATCGACGATCAGGCCCGGCGCCTTGCTCATCATCACCACCCGATCGGACAGGAAGACGGCTTCGACGATGGAATGGGTGATGAACAGCAGGGTCTTGCGGGTGTCCTGCCAGATCTGGGCGAGTTCGACGTTGAGGTCGTCGCGCGTCATGGCGTCCAGTGCGCCGAACGGTTCATCCATCAACAACAGTTCCGGATCAGCGAGCAGCGCCCGGCAGATCGACGCGCGCTGACGCATGCCGCCGGAGAGTTCCCACGGAAAACGGTGCTCGAAGCCGCCGAGCCCGAAACGGTCGAGCAGCGCCATGGCGCGTTCCCGCTCCTCGGCGCGCGGCTTGCGGGTGAATTCGATCGACAGCAGCACGTTGTCGAGGATGGTGCGCCAGTCCAGCAGCACATCGCGCTGAAACACCATGCCGAGCCGGTCCGGCGGACCATCCAGCACCTTGCCGTCCACCACCGCCCGCCCCGACGAGATACTCTCAAGTCCGCCGACCAGCTTCAGCAGCGTGCTCTTGCCGCAGCCGGACGGGCCGACCACGCTGACGAATTCGCGCGGCCGGATATCGAGGCTGATGTTTTCCAGCGCCGCGACCGGACCGCGCGGGGACAAATAGGTCTTGCCCACGCGGTCCAGCGAAACGTAGGGAACCGTTGCCATCGCTGGAGCCGGCGTGCTCATGTCACTCCACAAGCGCGTTGGTGTAGTAGTCGGCTGCATTCCAGCCGGCGGCGACGACGCCAGCGGCTTCCATCGATTTGAGCGCGGCTTCCCAATCCTCTTTCGCCTGCCAGCCGATCGGCTTGCCCCTGGTCGCCGGCGTTTCGAAATGGTCCAGCGTCAGCTTGATCTGACTGAGCAGGATTGCCGGATTGAGCCGTGCATCCGGGCGCTCGGCGATCATCGCCTTGACGCCATCGTCCGGGTTGTCGCGCAAATGCTGCCAGGCGCGCTGCTGGACCTGAATCAGGCGACGCAGTGCGTCGCGCTTGCTCGCGATAGTGTCCTCACGCGCAACAAGGCCATAGCTCGGAAAGGTGATGTTGGCGTCCGATGCCAGCAGGCACTTCGAGGGCCGCGGCTGCTCCGCCATCGGCAGCGCCGAACCGACGGTGGACATCAGACCATCCGCGCGCTTGGCGATATAGGTTCCCCACAGGGCCGCCGGATCGACGACATCGATCTTGAGATCATCGCGGGTCAGCCCCCCGGATTTCAGATAGGTGTCGATGAAGGGCGCCCACGGACTTGCCGCGAACACCACCACGGTCTTCCCGCGCAGGTCGGCGACGCGCGCCATCGGCGAGTCCTTGTCGACGAGGATGCAGAGGTCGGTGCGGGGCTGGAAGGTGGCGATTGAACGGATGGTGGCTCCCTTGGCGCGCGCCGATCCGACCAGGCCGACCTGCACCTGGCCGACATCGACCTGCCCGGCGTTGACGAGCTGGATCGTGTTGCCGGAACCGCGGCCATCCTGAACATCGACGTCGAGCCTGGCTTCCTTGAACCAGCCCTTGTTCTGCGCCAGGTGCATCGCGGCCTGCACGCCCCATGGCGAGAAATCGAGCCGTACCGACAGTTTATCCTGTGCCGATGCCGGTGAAACGGCGGCCGCGGCAACACTCAGAAGCATCAGGGTCGACAGAAATACTCTTCTCATGTCCCAATCTCCGGTTTGATCATTGTGGGTCGGCGCCGGCCGTGTCAGCCGGCGAGGCTTGCGTGAGATAGCTCAGCACCATTTCCACGACGTGCTGACGGCGCCTGAGCACGCGCCGGCGCGCCGCGAGATCGCGGTCGAGCAGCCAGGACAGCGTATGCTGATTGGAAAGGAAGAAATAGGCGAGCCCGGAAATCGACAGATAGAGGTCGACAGCGTCGACATTGCCGCGAAACACGCCCTCCTCCTGGCCGCGCTTCAGCAAAATCCGGATGGTGTCGAGCAGGCCGCCGTACAAGGCCTTGGTCGAGCCCGAGCTCTTCAGATGCTCGGCATAATGGATATTCTCGATGCTCATCAGCCGGATCAGGTCGGGGGTCGCGACGAAATGGTCGAAGGTATTGCTGACCAGCCGGTTCATCCCCTCGACCGGCGGCAGCTCCCGCAGATCCTGGTCCTGCTGGCGGGCGCGCAGATCGGCATAGATCCGCTCCAGCACCGCCAGGTAAAGCGCGTCCTTGGAGCCGAAATAGTGATAGATCAGGTTCTTGTTGACGCCGCTCTGCCGGGCGATGCGATCGACGCGACCGCCGCTCAGGCCATGGGTCACGAATTCGATCCGCGCGGCGTCCAGTATCCGGGCGCGGCTGGCTTCCGGATTGCGTACAACCTTCGGGGTTGGTGACGCCACATCAAGCTCCATGGCGCGCACCCGATGGCTCCGGCGGGGCGGCGCGCTCGGATCGTAGCCGCGCGGTCGCCTCGACGTCCAGCGCGCCGCGCGCTCCGAACCGCACCGCGTAGTACCGCTCGGCAAAGGCCGCGGTGATCTTGCCGTCGAGGAAGTCTTCCCGCACCTGCTCCGGCTCGCGCAGCAGCGGATTGCCGAACCCGCCCGCACCGGCCTGTTCATGAATGATCAGCGTATCGCGCGTCACCGTCGTGGTGATCTTGCCCGGCAGCGCACTGCGTTCGTTGCCGATCTCGATGAAATTCCGCGAGGAGCCGCCGGGTTCGCCGCCGTTCAGGCCGTAAGGCTGAAAGGTGACGCGATCGGTACGCAATTGCAGCAACGCCTCGGGCGCCAGGATACGGTAGCTGCGCCGGACACCGACGCCGCCGCGGTACTGACCGGCGCCGCAACTGTCGGGAACGAAGGAGTAATCCTCGATGCGAACCGGATGCTCGGCTTCCATCACTTCCACCGGCATGTTTGACAGATTCTGCGATGCGTTGGTGACCGCCTCGAGACCATCCTTGTCGGGCCGACCGCCCCATGCACCGCAGATCATGTCCACGATGATGAAGGGCTGGCGATTGGGCCGCAGCCCGCTGATGCAGATGACGCTGTTGCCGCCCTCGCCTGCCGCCGGCACCTTGTCGGGAACGATCTGCGCGAGCGCGCCGAGCATGGTATCGAACACGCGATAGCCGGTGAGCGCGCGTGCCGCGCAGGGCGCGGGCATCACCGGATTGAGCACCGACGCTTCCGGCGCCTTCACGGTGATGCAGCGGAATAGCCCGACATTGTTCGGCACGTCCTTGGCCAACACGCAACGGACGCTCAAATAGGTCAGCGAATGCGTGAAGCTGAGCGTCGAATTCAGCGCGCCCTTCACCTGCGGCGAGGAGCCCGTGTAGTCGACCAGCAGCGTGCCGTCGCCGTTGACGGTGATGGCGACCTTGATCGGGATCGGCGCGTCGGAAAAACCGTCATTGTCGATGTAGTCGACGAAGCGATAGGTGCCCTTCGGCCAGGTCGCGATTTCCCGGCGTGTGAGCCGCTCGGCATAGTCGAGCAACTCCTGCATATAGGCATCGACCTCGACCGCGCCGTAGCGCTGCAGCAGCTTTTCCAGTCCCCGCTTGCCGACCTGGGCGGCGGCGAACTGCGCCGAAAGATCGCCCCAGACCCGGTCCGGCACCCGGACGTTGATCTTGATCAGGGCCTCGAGCGTGGTGTTGAGAACGCCGCGGTCGTAGAGCTTGAGCGGCGGGATGCGCAGCCCCTCCTGATAGATCTCGGTCGAGTCGGACGCGTTCGATCCCGGCACCCGGCCACCGACATCGGTGTGGTGGCAGATCACCACCGCGAAGGCGTGCCGTTCGCCGTCGAAGAAGATCGGCACGAACATGAAGATATCCGGCAGGTGCATGCCGCCGTGATAGGGATCGTTCATGATGACGACGTCGCCGTCGTTCAGATCGCCTTCGAATTTCTCCAGCACCGACGCCATGGCTTCCGGTATCGCACCGAGATGCTGGGCGATGGTCTTGGCCTGCGCCACCATCTGGCCGTCTCCGGCGCAAAGCGCTGCGGAGAAATCCATGACATCCTTGACGATTTCCGAACGCGCGATCCGGACCACGGTGTAGGCCATGTCGTCGGCGATCGAATCCAGCCCGCTCTTGATGACCGCAAAGGTGATCGGATCTACCTTCATGAATCGAACTCCAGGACGATGCAGCCGATCGCGTCCTTGTGCGCCTTCGCGTCCGGCGGCACGACGACGGTGGCGTCGAATTCCTCGATGATCAACGGTCCCTGCCGCCGTGAAGCGTCCAGCGCGTTGCGGTCGGAGATCTCGACGGCTACCGCAGGCTCGCCCCTCGCGAAGGATACCTGCCGCGCGCCGGAGCGAGACGATCCCGGCCGCGCCGCGATCTTCATGTTGCCGAAATCCAGGCGATTGTCGCGCAGGCCACGTCCCGCGACACGCACCTTCATCAATTCCATCGGGGTGGAGTCGCGATAACCGTAGGTCTTGAAATATTCGGCGATGAAGCGTTCGCGGATCTGCGCGAAATCCTCACCCTCGAACGGCACGGTGAGTTCGGTGGCCTGCCCTTCATGGCGCAAATCCGCTTCCCAGAGAAACGCCGTACGTTCGGCCTGGTAGCCGTCGGCCGCGAGCTGTGCTGCGACCTGCTTGCGCAGTTCCTGCTTGATTTCCCGCAGATCGGCGACGCTCATCCGGTCGAGCCGCTGGCTGACGGTCTTCAGCGCGGTATGCTCGATGTCGGAGGCGAGCATGCCGAGCGCGCTGAAGATACCCGACATCGGCGGAATCACCACGCGCGGAATACCTAGCTGCCGCGCCAGATCCGGAGCGTGCACGCCACCATTGCCACCGAACGCCATCAGCGTGAGATCGCGGGGATCCAGCCCGCGTTCGACGGTAACCGCGCGGATCGCGCGCGCCATCGCGGCATTGGCCACAGCCCGGATGCCATGTGCCGCGTCCTGCATCGGCAGCCCCAGCGGATCGCCAACATGGACGCGGATGGCCTGCTCGCTCAGCGCGCGATCGATATGGAGCTTGCCGCCCGCCAGCGAGGTGGAATTGATGAAGCCAAGCACCACATTGGCATCGGTCACGGTCGGCCGGTCATTGCCGAGGCCGTAGCATGCCGGTCCCGGCATGGCGCCGGCCGACTGCGGCCCGACCACCAGCAGGCCGCCCTTGTCGATGCCGGCGATCGACCCCCCGCCGGCGCCGACCTCGGCGATGTCGATCGCGGGCACCTTGAGCATGTAACCGCCGGCCTTGATGAAGCGGCTCGATGTCGAAATGCCGTCGCGAAACTCGTACTCCGAGGTCATGCTGGGGCGGCCGTCCTCGATGATGACGGCCTTCGCGGTGGTGCCTCCCATATCGAACACGATAACGTCGCGATCG
>NZ_JAUYAN010000284.1 GCF_030693485.1 Bradyrhizobium sp.
CTGACAAAACTCCAGCGGATCGAGGCGGCGTGGCGGGATTCCTGCCGGATCACGATCTGGGCGGTGCGGCGCGGGCCGTCATTGCCGGCCAGGAACACGCTGTCTTCCAGCTCGACCTTGTCGTCGAGCGCCTCGAAGGTCCAGACGTCGCGGTTCGGCAGCACGAGCATGACGCCGCGGGCGTCGGAAAGCCGGCTCGCCTTGACCGCGGGATGCAGATGAAAGCGCAGCGCGTAATCGGTCTCGTTGCCCTTGATGCGGACGCCCGGCGCCGGCGACAGCGTATCCTCGCCGTCGAGCCGGGTGCCATCCTGCGCCACCATCAGGACCCGGCGGTGCACCACGCCGAACCGCGCCAGATATCCGTCATGCGAAGTGGTCAGCAGCACGCCGTTGGCGACCGTCTCGCGATAGCTTTCGACGGTGGCCGGACCGCTGACCACGGGTGCGCCGCGCAGCAGCCGCTTCATCGCCGACAGCTCGACGAACTGGCAGGACGAGGTGTCGTGATAGCTCAGGGTGGAATGCGCCGGGGTGCCGCGCGCGAAGGCGCGCCAGTTGTCGCGGCCGGTCGAGGGCATCCCGCAATTGGTCACGATGCGGCTGAGGCCGGAGGACAATTCGAACGACAGGCAGCCGGCATGGGCGTCGTGACTGACGCTCGGCGGCGGCGGCGGGCCGGTGTCCATGATGATCGTCATGGCGCCGGCATCGAGGCGCTGAAAGCCGGTATGCGGCATGTGCGCCATCGGCGCGCCATGGGTATCGTCATAGGCCAGCAGCGTCGCCAGCAGATCGGACGGCGCGCTGCTCATGCCGTTGAACAGCGCAAAGCTGCCGTCGCCGTGGCGGAAGAAACGCAGCATCGGCATCATGCGATCGATCGCGTTCAACAGCGCCGACGGCGGCGCGATGTTGCGGGCCGCAAAGGTCTGCCGCAGCGGCAACAGATCGATCAGGAGTTCGATCAGCGCGCCGGGATTGCGTGAAAAGTGGCCGCCGTCGGGCAGGATCTGGCGCTGCAGCTCGTCGGACAGTTTTCGCGTGGCGGTGCGGATGTGCCGGGCCTGGTTGGCGAGGCAGAGCGAGGCGTAGCACAGCGCCATCAGCACCTGCAGCCGCGGCACGCCATCGGGAATGTCGAGCATGGTGTAGCGTAGATAACGGATCTCGCGCGTCAGTCCGCGCAGATAGCGCCGGTAGAATTTGCCGTCGGTATCGCTGAGCACCAGCGGCGCCTGCGACAGCAGCGAGATGACGCGGCGCGCCAGCACGTCGGCGCGGCGGCCGACGGGGCGCTTCTGCGCCGGATTGGAAATCCAGTCGTCGACCAGCGAGCGGGCATTGGCGCGGGTCAGCGCGGTGTCGGCGGCGCGCAGATGGCGCAGCCAGCCGAAGCCGAGCAGCGCCACTTCCCAGTCTTCCGAAGGCGGCTCGAGGTCGAAGATCGAGCGGCCGTGGCAGGTCACGATCTTGCCGGCGAACACGAAGCGGCCGGCATAGATCTCGGCGGCGCGGGTAGCGTCGGCGGTGCGCAAATCGTGCGGGGCGATGATCAGCCGGTCGGTGCGGCCGGGCCATAGCCTGGACACCGCGACCGAGCCGCCGCTGATTCGCGCCATCATGTTCCGCGCGAAGCGGCCCAGGATCAGCGTCGAGATACGTCTGCGTTGAGCGACCGACACGCCTTGCCTTGATTGGGAGAATTAGATGCGAATCCTTTTAATCCGGAAACGCCGCCAAGACACCATCTTGAAACCGGGCGAATCAGCCTCAGGACACGAAAATGCGGTGTAAAATCAGGATTTAACCAGCCGGGCGGCATAAAAGCCGTCGAGACCGCCCAGCCGGGGGTCCTCATGCGGCAAATGGCAGGGCAGGGTGCGCAAATCGCCGTCCGGATTGAGGATTTCGCTGAGACCGGCGACCTCGCTGGGGTCGATGGGGGCGCGGCGCATGGCGGGCTCGGCGGCGAGGTGAGCCGCAATGGCCTGCTCGCCCTCCTCCGGCTCCAGCGAACAGGTGCAATAGACCAGCGTTCCGCCCGGCTTCAGCAGCGCCGTCGCCCGCTGCAGCAATCGCTTCTGCAGCGCCATCAGCGCGCTGATATCGGCATCCTGCCGCAGCCAGGCCACGTCGGGGTGACGGCGGATGGTTCCGGTCGAGGCGCAGGGGGCGTCAACCAGAATGCCGTCGAAGCCTTCGCCGGGATTTCCACCGAGATCCCCGCCTTGCCATTCGGCGGCGTCGGTCACCACGGTTTCCGCCTCCAGCGACAGCCGGGTGAGATTTTCGCGCAGCCGCGCCATCCGGCCGGGCGAACGGTCGACCGCGGTGACGCGGGCGCCGGCATGAATCAGTTGCGCGGTCTTGCCGCCGGGGGCGGCGCAGAGATCGGCGATGCGCTTGCCGGCGATGTCGCCGAACAGCCGCGCCGGCAAGGCCGCGGCGGCGTCCTGCACCCACCATTGGCCGTCGGTGAAGCCGGGCAGCATCTTGACCGAGCCCTGCAGCAGCGTGCGCACGCTGCCCGTCGGCAGCGTTTCGCCGTGCAGCCGGGTCGCCCACTGTGCCGCGTCGGATTTCACGGTGATATCGAGCGACGGCTCGTGGCTGAGCGCCACCGCGATCTCCCGCGCGGTGGTCTCGCCATAAAATGCGATCCAGCGCGCCAGCAGCCATGGCGGAACATCCAGCGTCTGCGACTTGACCTCGTCGATCAGCGACGGTCCCTCGCGCGCGCAGCGGCGCAGCACTGCATTGACCAGTCCGGCATATTTGGCGGCGCGCCGGTCCGACTGCACCAGCCGCACCGACAGGTCGACCGCGGCGTGATCGGGCACGTCCATCCAGAGAATCTGGGCCGCCCCGATCAGCAGCGCGCTCTGCGCACGCGGCGCGTCGGTCGGAATACCGCGATCGAGCAGCCGCGACAGCACATGGCCGAGCGTGCCGAGTCGCCGCAGGATCGTCGCCACCAGCCGCCGCATCAGGGCGCGGTCGCGGTCGGGCAGCGTCTTCAATCCGGGATGGGCGCCGGCGCCGTCGAGCTGGTCATCGAGGGTCCGCTGCTTGTGCAGCACCCCGTCGAGAATATCCGCCGCGATCCGCCGCGCCGCGAGGCCGGGCACTTCGGATGGCAGGGCGAATCTTTGAGGAGGCATGGAGCGGAAACATCTCGGCAGAAAGGAAAAGGGCGACGGTTCGGCGTGATTTCGGCGCGTGCCGTCGAAAGGACAGCACCTCTGACATGCGAATATGCCAAATATAAGAATCGCCTTTGTGATTTCACAGTTCGGCCGTGAGGTTTATTCTGTCCTCGCGTTCGAACCGAGCGGAGATTGAGCCGATGGCTGGAAACGCCGACACGATGAACGAGCCCTCGCCGCCTGCGACACCCGCATCCGTCCCGGAACGCAAGCCGCTCTCGCCGGCGGCGCAACGCGCGCTGGCCGAGGCCGAAGCGCGCCGCCTTGCCGCCCAGGCCAACGCCAACCCCGCGGCCCGGGAATTCGGGGGCCCAAAGGGCCTGGAACCCACGCGCTACGGCGACTGGGAGAACAAGGGCATCGCCTCGGATTTCTGATCCCGGAATCGGCCTTGCCGACTCGCGCCGACTCACCCTAGTCCGGCAAGATGGTCCGATTTGAGCGAATGACTGGCCGGAGGAGCGCTTCCCATCCGGGACAGCCCCGGCGCCCCCGGCTTTCTCGACTGTTGCCCTGGATATTCGTTCTGGGCGTGGCGGCGGCGAGTTTGCTGCCGCTGCGGCAATGGCTGAATTGGCCGGCCTCGACCACATCGTCGCTGTCGCCGCACGAAATCCAGGCGGCGCGCGATGCCGAGATGGTCTGGAAGAACGCCGGCAACGCGAACGTCCGGCATCCCGTCGACATCATCAGGACCATCGATGGCGACACCTTCGAAGCCCGGGTGCACCTCGCGCCCGGGGTCGAGCCGACGACGCGGGTTCGCCTGCGCGGCGTCGATGCGCCGGAGTTCAAGGCGGCCTGTGCCGGGGAACTGGAATTGGCGGAAGCCGCGGGCGCCGCCTTGCGCGGCCTGCTCGGCGAAGGCGGGGTCACGATCTACAATATCGGCCCCGACAAATATAACGGCCGTGTCGTCGCCGATGTCGCGACGCGGCGGACCGACAATGTTGCGGCGGCGTTGCTCGCAGCCGGGCATGCGCGCGGTTATGTCCGCGGCCGCCGCGGCGGCTGGTGCTGAGGACGATCGCACCTACAAAGAAGCCGCGCAGCGGCGCGGCTTTGCTTCCGTCATTCCGGGGCGATGCGAAGCATCGAACCCGGAATCTCGAGATTCCGGGTCTGGTCCTTCGGACCATCCCGGAATGACGAGGGATCAAATCAGCGGGTCACGACCACCGTCGTGCCGACCGAAACGCGTTGATAGAGATCGGTGATATCGGCGTTCAGCATGCGAAAGCAGCCATAGGAGACGAATCCCCCGACCGAGCCCGGCGCGTTGGTGCCGTGGATCGCATACTCGCCGCCCGCCAGCGTCATCGCGGCGACGCCCATCGGGTTTTGCGGCGAACCGCCGGCGATGACGTTCGGCATTTTCGGCCTGTCGCGCCTGACTTCGGACGGCGGCGACCATGCCGGATTGGTGTATTTGCCGTCGATCCGCGTGGTGCCGGCCCATTGCTTGCCGGGACGGCCGACGCCGACGGGATAGGCGACCGCCTTGCCCTGCTCGACGACGAGATAGAGCCTGCGCTCATTGGTCCTGACCACGATGGTGCCTGGCGAGTAATCGCCCCGGAAGCTGACCACGCTGGGCCGCGCCTCGGCCGCGGTCGACAACAGGGCCCCCGCCCCGATGGTGGCCGCGAGCGCCACCGCAATCCTCAAAGACATCAAACTCTCCACTTTGGCTCTGTCACCCGTTGCGGGGCTGCAAAATTTCCGAAAGGCCTGCAAAACGCTGGTTGCCACGCATTTTTAACCGCGCGGCTTAACCAACCGGTCTCGAGGCCGGGTCCGGAACCCGTTCAATGAGGGGCAGGAGAGGAAATATTGGGAACAAAGTAAATGACTTGAAAACAACACTCGGCAGGAAACGTGCGGGGCGGGTCAGTCATCCCTGACGATTGCGTGAGCAAAACGGGATCGGCAGCGCACCGCATTGCGCGTTGAAGACGCGCGTGAACGCGCTTCTGGCACCGCGCTTTGTCCGGGGAACGGCGATTGAGGTCGCGCCTCTAGATCGGTGCGCCCTTCTTGTTCTGCCGGTGCGCCACCAGGTCATCTACGACAGCGGGATCCGCCAGCGTCGAGGTGTCGCCGAGACTGCCCGATTCATCCTCGGCGATCTTGCGCAGGATGCGCCGCATGATCTTGCCGGAGCGGGTTTTCGGCAGGCCGGGTGCGAACTGGATCAAATCGGGCGAGGCGATCGGGCCGATGTCCTTGCGCACCCACGCCACCAGCTCCTTGCGCAATTCTTCGCTCGGCTCGGTGCCGGTCATCAAGGTCACATAGGCATAGATGCCCTGGCCCTTGATGTCGTGGGGATAACCGACGACGGCGGCTTCCGAGACCTTGGCGTGCGCCACCAGCGAGCTTTCGACTTCGGCGGTGCCCATGCGATGGCCGGACACGTTGATGACGTCGTCGACCCGGCCGGTGATCCAGTAATAGCCGTCGGCGTCGCGGCGGCAGCCGTCGCCGGTGAAGTATTTGCCCTTGTAGGTGGAGAAGTAGGTCTGCTCGAAGCGCTCATGGTCGCCATAGACCGTGCGCATCTGGCCCGGCCAGGATTTGGCGATGCAGAGATTGCCGCTGCATTCGCCTTCCAGCACCTTGCCGTCGGCATCGACGATCTCGGGCACCACGCCGAAGAACGGTTCGGTAGCCGAACCCGGCTTCAGTCTGGTGGCGCCGGGCAGCGGCGTGATCAGAATGCCGCCGGTCTCGGTCTGCCACCAGGTGTCGACGATCGGGCAGCGCTCGTCGCCGACCACGCGGTGATACCATTCCCACGCTTCCGGATTGATCGGCTCGCCGACCGAGCCCAGCAGCCGCAGGCTCTTGCGCGAGGTTTTCCTGACGGGATCGTCGCCGGCCTGCATCAGCGCCCGGATCGCGGTCGGCGCGGTGTAGAAGATGTTGACCTTGTGCTTGTCGATCACGTTCCAGAACCGGGACATGTCCGGATAGTTCGGCACGCCCTCGAACATCAGCGTGGTGGCGCCGTTGGCCAGCGGCCCATAGAGAATGTAGCTGTGGCCGGTGACCCAGCCGACGTCGGCGGTGCACCAGTAGATGTCGCCGTCGTGATAGTCGAACACGTATTGATGCGTCATCGACGCAAACACCAGGTAGCCGCCCGAGGTGTGCAGCACGCCCTTGGGCTGGCCGGTCGAGCCCGAGGTGTAGAGGATGAACAGCGGATCCTCGGCATGCATCGGCTCGCATGGGCATTCCGTCGTCACCATCTCGGCGGCGTCGTGGTACCAGAAATCCCGCGACGGATTCATCTCGACGGCCCCGCCGGTGCGCTTGACCACGACCACCCAGTCGACGCCGCCGCATTTGGCGATGGCCGCATCGACATTGGCCTTCAGCGGCACTTTCTTGCCGCCGCGCAGGCCCTCATCGGCAGTGATGATGATCTTGGACTGGCAGTCGGTGATGCGCTGGGCAAGGCTGTCGGGCGAGAAGCCGGCAAACACCACCGAATGGATGGCGCCGATCCGCGCGCAGGCCAGCATGGCGTAGGCGGCTTCCGGAATCATCGGAAGATAGATCGTGACGCGGTCGCCCTTCACCACGTTGCGGGTGCGCAGGATGTTGGCCATCTTGCAGACTTCGTCGTGCAGCTGGCGGTAGGTGATGTGCTTCGACTGCGAGGGGTCGTCGCCCTCCCAGATGATGGCGGTCTGGTCGCCGCGGGTTTCGAGATGCCGGTCGATGCAGTTCCAGGCGACATTGAGGACGCCGTCCTCGAACCATTTGATCGAGATGTTGCCAGGCGCGAACGACGTGTTCTCGACCTTGTGGAACGGCTTGATCCAGCCGATGCGCTTGGCCTGTTCGGCCCAGAACGCGTTGGGGTCGCTGACCGAGCTCTTGTACATCTGGCGGTACTTGGCCTGGTCGACAAAGGCGCGCTTGGACCATTCCGCGGATACGTCGTAGATTTTCTCGGACATCGTTTCCCTCCACCCATCCGGCCCGTGAACGCGAGCACTGCAAGCCGTCTCGTTTGTTGCGCCAATTATGCGTCGGGCCTACCGGCACCGACAAGCGGAAGAAATAGGACCTTAGGCGGGGTTCCCGCCATGCGCGGGATCAAACCGCCGGTCGATTGCCCGCCTGTGCCGCAGGCCCGGGCGCCATCACGATCGCGTTGGCCGTTAGCCAAAAAACCTCTGCATGGCGCTCATTCCGTCCATAACGGTATTCAGGAACCGCTCCGCCCAAGGGATGGACTAGCGCTGCCCGCCATTACCCCCTAAATGGCCACCCCGGAGGGCAGGCCCTCCGCCGGAACCAAAGACCGATCATCGGCATTACCGGACGAACAGTCGGAGCAGGGCGTCTAAAGTCATGATGGATCAGCAGAATTTCGAGGCTGCGCGGCCGGTTTCCGCCGATCCTGCGGTTGAGCTGGCGAAAGCGCTCGGCCAACTGCCGAAAGTAGCCCCTGTCGCCAAGCCGGTCGCCGCTCCCAAAACCTCGGTCGAAGACCTTGCCCAGGAGCATGGGCTCAAGCTCGGCGACCAGAACGAACTCACCATTCGCCGCATCAAGCGCGGCAAGACCTATTCATTCGTGCGCGCCAACGGCACCGCGGTGCGCCATACCGGCACCATCAAGCGCCTGCACTCGATGGCGGTGCCGCCGGCCTATGCCGAGGTGCGCTATTCGCCCGATCCCTCCTCGCATCTGCAGGCGGTCGGACGCGATGCCGCGGGCCGGCTGCAATACCGCTACCACTCCGACTGGGAGAAGGTGCGCGAGCAGCGCAAGGCCCACCGGCTGGCACGGCTGGTCGGCGCGCTGCCGAAAATTCGCCGCAACGTCTCGATGCACCTCTCCGGGACCGAGCCGACCCGTGAATTCGCCCTCTCGGCGGTGATCGAGCTGATCGCGCGCACCGCGATCCGGCCCGGCAATGAATCCTATGCGAAGCTCAACGGCACCCGCGGCGCCACCACGCTGTTGAAGTCGAACGTCGTGGTCGAGGACGACAACCTCGTGCTGACCTTCACCGCCAAGGGCGGCAAGGCCGTGCGCAAGGAGTGCGACGCCGCCAAGCTGGTGCGCGCCATCGGCATCCTGCGCGGCGTGCCCGGCACGCGCATGTTCCAGTATCGCGACGGCTCCGGCACGGTTCGCGCCGTCTCCACCACTACCGTGAACGCGTTCCTGCGCGAGATCGCCGGCATCAAGATTTCGCTGAAGGATTTTCGCACCCTGATGGCGTCGGCCGTGGTGCTGGAATCGCTGTCGCGGATTTCCCCGGCGGACAGCGCGCGCGGCCGCAAGAAGCAGGTGCTGGACGCGGTGCGCGCCGCCGCCGACGAATTGTCGAACACGCCGGCGATCTGCCGCAAGAGCTATGTCCACGACACCATCGTCACCGCCTTCGAGGACGGCATCCTGGAGCGCTTCGCCGCGACCATGAAGGGCTACCGCTCGCAGTCGAAGCGCGAGCAACTGCTGGCGCAAGTGGTCGCAACCGCCGCGGCTTGATTCTTCCTTCTCCCCTTGTGGGGGAAGGTGGCGCGGAGCGCCGGATGAGGGGTCTCTATCCGCGGGCAAACTACCCGTTGAGTCAACCCCTCACCCGTCTCGAATGCGCGAAGCGCATTCGATCCACCCTCTCCCACAAGGGGAGAGGGAAGTAAGAGCTACATCCCGCCCATCTTGCAGACGATCTTCCATTCCTCCGCCGTCACCGGCTGCACCGACAGCCGCGAATATTTCACCAGTGCCATCTCGGTTAGCCGCTTGTCGGCCTTGATCGCGGCCATCGTGACCGGAATCTTCAGCGGCTTGCTGGCCTTGATGTCGACGCAGACGAATTTTCCGGTTTTGTCGGTGTCATCCGGATAGGCTTCCTTGATGATCTCGGCGATCCCGACGATCTCCTTGCCTTCGTTGGAGTGATAGAAGAACGCGAGATCGCCCTTCTTCATCTTCACCAGATTCTGCCGCGCCGTAAAATTGCGCACGCCGGTCCAGGCTTCGCCCCTGGCGCCCTTGGCCACCTGCTGGTCCCACGACCAGGTCGAGGGCTCCGATTTCACCAGCCAGTACGCCATGGTCATCCCTCTGCCTTGAACGGCCGTGTCAGCAGGCTTTCGATCGCTTCGTCGATCGTCGCCGTGCCGCTCAATATCGCCGCGACCGCTGACGATACCGGCATATCGACATTTTGCGAAGCCGCCAGCTCGACCAGGACAGGCGCGGTGAATTCGCCTTCGGCGAGTTTTCCTGATGGCCGCGGCTCGCCGCGTCCCAGCGCTGCGCCGAGGGCGAAATTGCGCGACTGCGCGCTGGAGCAGCTCAGGATCAGATCGCCGAGGCCCGAAAGGCCCGCCATGGTTTCGCTGCGCGCGCCGCAGGCGCGGCCGAGCCGCACCAACTCGCTGAAGCCGCGCGTCGTCAGCGCCGCCTGCGCCGAGGCGCCGAGTTGGCGGCCGACCGCGATGCCGGCGGCGATCGCCAGCACGTTCTTGGCCGCACCGCCGATCTCGACGCCGCGCACATCCGAGGTGTGATAGGGCCGGAAGGTCGAAGACCCCAGCGCCTGCACGAGCTCGCTCGCAAGCCGTTCGTCCTTCGCCGCCAGCGTCACCGCGGTGGGCAGGCCGCGCGCCACGTCGTCGGCAAAGCTCGGCCCCGACAGGATCGCGGCAGCCGCGTGAGGTGCGGCTTCGGATATCACCTCGGTCATGAATTGATGGCTGCCGCGCTCGATGCCCTTGGCGCAAGCGATGACAGGCGTGCCGTTGGCCAGATGTGGCGCCAGTGCGGTAACCGCGGCGCGCAGTTGCTGCGCCGGCGTGACGATCAGCATGATGTCGGCGCGGGCGGCCGCCGCCATGTCGGCAATCACTTCGATGTTTGCGTCGAGACGCACGCCGGGCAGGCGCGGATTTTCCCGCGTCGCGGCGATCTGCGCGGCCATCGCGGCGTCGCGCGCGCAGAGCAAGACATCGCGGCCGGCCCGCGCGGCGACGGCGGCCAGCGCGGTTCCCCATGCGCCGGCGCCGATCACACTTACGGATTTGAAGGACGGCATGACGGCGTGCCTTGGCTAGAGCGGGATCGGATCAGGACGGGACGCGAGGACGGGAGCAGCCATCTCGCGGGCAGACGCCGCACGGTACCCGGATACAGGAATTCCTACTGTACATGGGGTTGTTTTCGAGATTTTAGAAGCCAGCGCGGGTTTTGCCATATCCGGCCGGCGCCGTCGCGTTGGCATCGAGCAGCCAGCGGGCGCGCGGGGCGGCGTCCATGGTGTCGACCATGCCCAGCGCCAGCCGCTCCGCGCCGGCCCATGCGATCATCGCGCCATTGTCGGTGCACAGCGCCGGCGGCGGAATGATCAGCGTGGTTTGCGCCCTGGCGGCGACGTCCTGCAGCGCGCCGCGGATCGCCTGGTTGGCGGCGACGCCGCCGGCGGCGACCAGCGCGCGCGGCGGGCCGAACCGTTCGTGAAACAGCCGCAGGCCGACGCTCAGCCGGTCCGCCGTCGATTCCAGCACCGCCGCCTGAAAGCCGGCGCAGAGATCGCTGATATCCTGCGGCTCCAGCGGCACCAGCCGGCTGGCTTCGTTACGCACCGCGGTCTTCAATCCCGACAGCGAAAAATTGGCGTCGGCGCGGCCGAGCATCGGCCGCGGCAATGCAAAGCGTTTGGGGTCGCCGCCGACCGCGGCGCGCTCGACCTCCGGTCCGCCCGGATAGGGCAGCGAGAGCATTTTTGCGACCTTGTCGAACGCTTCGCCCATGGCGTCGTCGACGGTGGTGCCGAGCCGGACATAATTGCCGACGCCAATCACGGCGACGATCTGGGTGTGTCCCCCCGAGGCGAGAAACAGGCAATAGGGAAACGCCAGCGCGCAGGTCAGCCGCGGCGTCAGCGCGTGGGCCTCGAGATGGTTGACCGCGATCAGCGGCGTCTCGTGCACCATCGCAATCGCTTTCGCGGTGGTGAGCCCGACGATGACGCCGCCGATCAGGCCGGGACCCGCGGCGGCGGCGACCGCCGAAAGCTCGGCGTAGCCAATCCCCGCCTGCTTCATCGCGCTGTCGACAATGCCGTCGAGCACATCGACATGGGCGCGCGCCGCGATCTCCGGCACCACGCCGCCGAACCTTGCATGTTCTTCGGTCTGCGAGCGCACGATATTGGACAGGATGCGCCCCGACCCGTCGCTCTGGCGCTCGACCACGGCGGCTGCGGTTTCATCGCAGGTGGTCTCGATCCCCAGCACCAGCATTGACGAGTCGTTACCCAATTTGAGCCCTTGCGCTATCGGCCAAAGCGGCGTTTCGGTATCTCCCGGTAGCACTGCGAGGTCTCGAAGTGCAATCGTCCGTTGTTCCCGAACTACAGGTCAAGAATACGACGCATGGCTGTTCTCGTTACCCGCCCGCATCCGGACGACGAAGCCACTGCCGCGGCACTTCGCAGCCGGGGTTTCGAGGTGCTGCAGGCGCCGATGCTGCGGTTCGAGCCGGTCGCGTTCCAGGATGATCTCGATGCGCGCTACGGCGCGGTCGTCGTCACCAGCGCCAACGCGCTGCGCGGCATCGAACTCAAGGGCCACCGGCTGCTCGAATTGCCGCTGTTCGCGGTCGGCGAGCATACCGCCGCCGCGGCCCGCCACGCCGGGTTCACCCATGTGATGCCGGCCAGCGGCGGCGCCGCCGGCTTGCGCGACCTCGTGCTGGCAAGGGTGAAGGCGAAGGAACTGAAGAAGGTCTCGACGCTGCTTTATCTGGCCGGCGCCGATCTGGCCCGGGATCTCGCCGCCGAACTCGGCGCCGGCGGCCTGCGGGTCGTCACCCACACCACCTACCGGATGGTTCCGGTGGCGAGCCTGCCGCGCGAGGTGTGCGACGCCTTCGCCGCCAGCCGGATCGAGGCGGTGCTGCATTATTCACGCCGCAGCGCGCGCGCCTTTCTCGATGCGGCGCGGGTCGGCGGCGTCGAAATTTCGGCACTGTCGATTCCGCAATGTTGCATCTCCGCCGCGGTGGCGGCGGTGCTTCGCGAGGCCGGGGCCACGCAGGTCATGGTGGCGGCGACGCCGGATGAAAATGCGCTGTTCGAGGCGCTTGAGCGTGCGTTGCGGGCCTGATCGGGTTAAGAGGATCAGGTCGAATCCCCGCAACGTTCGCCGCAATTGATGAGGAACCGTCATAATGGTCGATGACAGGCCCGAAGCTACCGGACCATCGCCCGATTCCGGCCGTATCCGGCGCGAGCCGCCCACCATCGACCTCGAGGCGACGGAGGTCTCCGCTGAAATCAAAAATGCGGCCCCTCCCCCCGGCGCGGAGCCCGAGAAGCCCTCATCGCCGCGCCCTGCGGCGTCGCGGAGTTCCGCGGCTTTGATTTCGGCTATTTCGGGCGCAAGCGCTGCCGCGCTGGTGCTGGGTGCCGCCTGGTTCGCGGGATGGCCGGCGACCCCGGCGCCAGCCCCCGCGCCGCAAATCAATTCCGCTGCCATCGATGATCTCGCCGCGCGCCTCGCCAGCGTGGAGGTCCGGGTCAGCAAGCCGCCCGCTGCCGCCGCGCCCGATCCCGCGGCTGCCGCCCGTGCGGAAGCCCTGGAAAAATCGCTGGCAACGCTGCGCGGCGAACTCGCCACCCAGCGCGCGCAATCGGACAAGCTGGCCGCGGCGATCAGCGATGTGAAATCAGCGCCGCGTGAAGCAGCGCCGGCGCCGGACCTGTCCGCGATCAATGACCGCATCGCCCAGGTCGAGCGCGCTGCCCGCGCGCAGAGCGCCGAGATCACCAGGGAAAGCGCCAAGCCGGCCGACGACGTGCCGCTGCGCCGCATCGTGGCGGCGGCCTTGCTCGACGTTCTCGTTCGCACCGGCGATCCCTATCCCGCGGCGATGGCTGCGGCGAAAGCGCTGGCGCCTGCTCCGGATGCCCTGAAGCCGCTCGCAGGTTTTGCGGCGTCCGGCGTGCCGAGCGCCAACAGCCTGAGCCGTGAATTGCTGACGCTGGTGCCGAAATTGTCGCCCCCGGCGCCGGATAATTCGACGACCGGTACCGGCATCGTCGACCGCCTGCAGGCGGGCGCCGCCAAACTCGTCCGCATCGAGCGTAGCGACGCCGTCGGCAACGATCGCAGCGCGGTGGTGGCGCGGGTCACGGCGGCGGCGCTGCGCAACGATTTCGCCGAAGCGCGGCGCGAACTGAAAACGCTGGCGCCGGCCGATCGCGCCGCCGCGCAAGCCTGGCTCGACAAGGCCGATGCTCGCGACGCGGCGCTCGCGGCCTCCCGCCAGTTCGCCGCCGATGCGATGGCGACGCTCGCCAAACCTGCTCAATAACAAGCCCCCGCAATAAGCCTGCACGATAGGACTTTCATGTATCGGATCATTCTGTACCTGGTGTTGATCGCACTCGCAGCGGCTGGTGCTGCATGGGTTGCCGATCAGGGTGGCGATGTCGCGCTGAACTGGGGCGGCTGGCGCGTCCAGGCTTCGGTACCGGTGTTCGCGCTGGCGCTCGGTGTGACCATTGCCGCGGGCATGCTGGTATGGGCGATCCTGCGGGCGCTGTGGCGCACGCCGGGGCGTCTGCGGCACCGGCGCCGCGAACGCCGCCAGGCGCGCGGCCGCCATGCCATCACGCAAGGATTGCTGGCAATCGGCCACGGTGATTCCGCCGCGGCCCGCCGCCATGCCGCTGTCGCGCGCCGCGATGCCGGGCACGATCCGCTGGCGCTGCTGCTGCACGCGCAATCCGCCCAGCTCGACGGCGACCGCGAAGGCGCGCAACGCGCCTTCCGCGCCATGGCGGAGCGCGAGGACACAAGGCTGCTCGGCCTGCGCGGGCTGTTCATCGAAGCGCAGCGCGCCGACGATCCGGTCGGCGCGGTCATGATCGCCGAGGAGGCGCTGAAACTGGCGCCGGGCTCGACCTGGGCTTCGCATGCCTTGCTCGGATTCCGCTGCGCCCAGGGCGACTGGAACGGCGCGCTCGTGATCCTCGACAACAATCTCGCCTCGGGGCTGATCGACAAGGCCACTTTCAGGCGCCAGCGCGGCGTGCTGCTGACGGCGCGCGCGCTCGATCTGGAGAAGGTCGACCGCGACAAGTCGCGCGACAGCGCGATGGAAGCGATCAAGCTGGCGCCGACGCTGGTGCCGGCCGCGGTGCTGGCGAGCAAGTATCAAACCGAGGCGCATCAGACCCGGCGCTCGATGCGGATCGTCGAGACGGCGTGGCTGGCGCAGCCGCATCCGGATCTCGCCGATGCCTACGCCCATGTGAAGCTCGGCGATTCCGCGCGGCAGCGGCTGGTGCGGATCGAGACACTGGCGGCGAAGGCGCCCGGCCATATCGAGGGCGCGCTGGCGATCGCGCGCGCCGCGATCGACGCCGCGGAATACGGCCGCGCCCGCGAGGCGCTGGAGTCGTTTGCCGCGGCGCCGACCCAGCGCGTGGCGCTGCTGATGGCGGAGATCGAACGCGTCGAGCATGGCGACAGCGGCCGGGCCCGGGCCTGGACCTTGCGCGCGGTGCGCGCGCAGCACGATCCGGTGTGGACCGCCGACGGCTATGTCAGCGATCGCTGGCGGCCGGTGTCGCCGGTCTCGGGGCGGCTCGATGCATTTCAGTGGCAGACGCCGCTGGCGGCCTTGCCGTCCGACAGCAGCGCCGCCATCGAAGCCTTCGCCCTCGAAGAGGAGATGCTGGCGCCGCCGCGCCGCGTCGAGGCGCCGAAAGCGCCTGTTGCCGAGGGACTCGTCGAGGATGCCATGCCGCCCGCGGCGCAGGACAATTCCCCGGCGCCGGCGGCATCCGGCGAACCGGCTGCTATTGAGCCGGAACCGGTGCCCGTGCCGCCACCGCCGCCCGCCGAACCCGTGGCCCCCGCACCATTGTTCCGCGCACGCCAGGACATTCCCAAAACCGCCCGGCCCGGCATTCCCCAGGTGATTCCCATCGTCCGGGCGCCCGACGACCCCGGGATCGACGACGATCCCGCCAGCGAGGAATTCCGCGAGCAATTGAGTCCCGCCCAGAGCCAGGCCGGCGGCTGGCGCGGTTTTCTGTCCCGCTGGGGCAGCTGATTAAGGGAATTTTGGGGAGCGTTTTTCTTGCAAAAACGCCGCCTGCCCGATATCAGGGGCCAGCGTTATCAGGCCCTTGCCCGAACGCATCGCTTGGTCCGCCGCAATAGCTCAGTTGGTAGAGCACGTCATTCGTAATGACGGGGTCACAGGTTCGAGTCCTGTTTGCGGCACCAGTTTTTTCCCGATTTGAAGTTAAGTTCCAACGTCAGTTGCCACCCCCTTTAGCGTTACCGCTGTGCGTGACCCACCTCACATAACCATATGTCCGCCCGGTCTAGTTTCCCATCCACGTTGGATGACGGGAGACTTTACATGCGCAAATTTATTCTGATCACCGCAATGGTGCTGACCTCCGCTGCCGCCCACGCCGGTCCGATGCGAAGCCTGACGCTGGCTTCGAACGAGCCGCCGGCGGCGGCCGAGACAGCGAAAGCCGCGCAAACGCCAGCGACTACAGAAGCGCCTGTTTATGTCGCACGGCCCGCGCCTGTCGGGACCACGTCGGAAGCATCGAAGGCGGAGACGACAAAACCCGTCGCCGAGAAAGCGTCCCGGACGAGCAGCGCTGCCAAGCCGAAGCGCAAGCGCGAATCGACCGAAGCGCGGGTGATCCGCGAACTGAATCGCCACGGCATCTATTGGTGAGACGCCAATCCCGTCATTGCGAAGCGCCTGCGCGTTGAGCGCGCGCGCCGCGGTTTCGCGGCGTGCAAACCCGCGACCATCGCTCACGCGTGATCCGGTCACGTCTTCTAAACTAATCGTGACCTGTGAAGCAGTTCACATCCGGATTCTGCAGTCGCGTTAATACCCAGCCGTAACCGAACGAGGGAGGCGTCCGTGCCTTCAATGGATGATCAGAGCAGAATAAGCCGCACCATCGACCGCCTGGGGATTGTTCGAATCCTGCTGGTCCAGGTCATGGTTTTGCTTGCGCTCGTCGGCGCCGTCGTTCGATACGTCAACTGGTCGTCCGAGGTCGCCTTGCAGGAGTTTCTCCGCGCGGGCCGGCCGGCGCTGGCCGGCGCGAGCAGTAAGCCGCAGCCGAAGCCCCAGCCTGAATTGCAAACCGTCAAAGGCAAGGCGGCCTGCGCCAAGAAGGTCTGAGCCAGGAAAGCCTCAGCCAAGGGATCCTGGCCGGCAAGCCTGAGCTGTCGGCTATTCCGAAACCGTCTGGATCACGCTGCTGACCGGGCGGCTGGCGACCGCCGGCAGCTTCATGTCCTTGATCAGCATCGCGTCATATTCGGCCAGCGTCTCCAGCTGCGCCTTGGCCTTCATATGCACGACCTTGTAGCCGCCGGCCTTGAGGCGGCGCAGCAGCGTGGGCAAAGCCAGCGCGGTGTTCTTCTGCAGATCGTGCATCAGGATGATGCCCTTGCCCTGCTTGTCGAGCTTGGTCATCACGGTGTTTACGATCTGGGCGGCGTCCTTGGATTTGTAGTCGAAGGAGTCGACATCGGTGGAGAACATCGCGATGTTGCGCGTACCGAGATACTCGATCGAGGCCTGGGTATGCTGCAGGCCGGGAAAGCGGAAAAACGGCGCGGGTGCTGCGCCCAGCGCCATCTTGATCGCGCTGAATCCCTTTTCGATCTCTTCCTTGACCTGCGCTTCGGTCAGCTTCTTGCTGTCGAGATGCGCATGCGACCAGGTGTGCGAGCCGACGGTGTGGCCGGCGGTGTAGACCTGCTTCAGAATCTCCGGATGATAGGTGGAGTGCTTGCCGACCGGGAAGAACGTGGCCTTGGTGCATTCTTCGGCCAGCGATTTGAGCACCGACGGGGTGGTCGGCCACGGGCCATCGTCGAAGGTCAGCACCACTTCCTTGTCGGTGAGAAAGTCGAGCTGCTTGTAATGCTGGAAACCGAAGCCCGGTCCGCCCGTGGTGTCGGCGACGACGACGCGGCTGACGCCGAGCGCATCGGCATTGGCGCATTTGGCCTGCACGGGTGCGACGGGTTTGGCGGGAGTCGACGCGGAGAGTGCCGCGGTGACCTCGACGTCCGGTACGGCCGGCTTGGCGGCAGCGACCGCAAGCGGCTCGGCTTTCCTGGCATTGACGGTTTGCGGAGGAACCGCCGCATCGGCGCGCGGCGAAGAGGTCCAGTACCACACGGCGGCGATCACGACGGCCGAAACGACAGTCGCGCACATCAGGCCAAACGCATTACGCATCGTTACACTTTCCACAAAATTCACCACAACCCGTACCGGCGCCATTAATGCAAACGAGGTCTTAACGCCCCACCAACGAAGGCCGGTCCGGCCGAATTATTTTTGCCGACAGGCGCGCCGTATCGCTGTTGAAACCGAGGCGCTGTTGCCAAAAACCGGGCGATTTTTGCTGTGTGACCGACGTCACAGCGGCGGCGGCATCGTTCAGGCACTGTCCGGTCATCAACAACGGGCCCGCCGAGCCGGGCCAAAGGGAGCCTGCCATGACCGCCTATTTGACCAGCACCATCCGCCAAGCCGGTATCGTACTGGCCTTCGCGGTTTCCTTCGCCGCCCTGTCGGCGACCCCGAGCCTCGCCTACAGCTCCGAAGCGCAGCAGATGTGCACCGGCGACGCCTTCCGGCTCTGCAGCGACGAGATCCCGAACATCTCGAAAATCACCGCCTGCATGATGAAGAAGCGCGCCAGCCTCAGCACCGGCTGCCGGGCCGTGATGGACCGCGACCTGGCGCAGAAGTCGAACAAGGTCGCTGCGCAGTAATTTTCACCTCGTCATTCCGGGTTCATCGCTGTCGCGATGCCCCGGGATGACGAACCATTAAATGCCTACCCGAAAACACGTTGCAGCGCCGGTTTGAGCGCATTAGAACGCGCTTAGTTCCTGACCGGGTAGGCGCACCGACATGACCAGACTTCTTTTGATTATTCCGTTCGTTCTGATGACTTCAGCGACCTCGGCACAGAGCCAGGACGTCTGCGCCCGCGACGCCTCGCGGTTTTGCCGCAAGTATCTGGAGGAGGGCGACCAGGTCGTGCTGGCCTGCCTGAAGCAAAATCGCGCCCGGCTCAGCAAGGGATGCCAG
>NZ_JAUYAN010000276.1 GCF_030693485.1 Bradyrhizobium sp.
AGAGCAGATGTGTTCGACTACATCGAGCGGTTCTACAATGCGACCCGGCGTCATTCGACGATCGGGTACATCAGCCCTGTTGAGTTCGAACGCAGGGTGGGATTAGCTTAACCGGGTGTCCATCAAACCGGCAGCAGCTCACAACGTCCTACTAAGCCGAGCGAAGTGGATGATGATTGTCGTAGGCTGCCTCGATTTCTACCAGAACGTAGTTGAGTTTTCCCAAGTGCAGTCCGACGTAAATGTTGGGTTTCTAAAGCAGTTTCTTGACTCGCTCGCGCTGGCGCAGAGTGTTCATGATGCCGTCGTCATCGACCTTAACAAGGCTGGGAAGAAGAAATGAGCATCGTGCAGGTGGCATTTCCCGTCTTGCGCGGGAAACGGCTATTCAGAATTGAAAAGGGTAGGCGATGGAGCATTGTCGAGCATTTGTTATTGCAGGCGGTAAGTGAGAAATCCGCGTCGGCGGAAGCGCTTGAGATCAGCTCGCAACTTCCACGAAGGGTTATTGTCGAAGCGTTCGTACGGCTGATGCGGGCAAGCTGGGTGGAGATGGTATCAACCCAGCAGGGCACAGAGTTTCAAGCAACACCGCTTGGTCGAATACAGGCAAAATTGGACGACCTCCCAACATTCCCCTTAGTTCAACAGCGTTGGCTCGGCTTCAACTTCGACCAAGTGACAGGTACCGTCTTTCGAGGGAGAGAACTACGGATTGTTCATCAAAACGACCTCGGCCCCGAGGTAATCAGACTTGGAGCATCTGACTTGCACGCGGTTGAAGACATGGGCGATGTGTTTGCCGCGCTAGAGGGTGAGGACGAGGCAATTGTTGGGATACGTCCTTCACCCGATAAATTAGTGCGGCGGTTTGCAGTGGTAAGCGTACGAGATTCCCAGAAGGTCGACGGTTTGCCGCCACGCGCACCGAAAGCTCTTTTCGATCGTATTTGTGACGCCTCACGAGCGGCCGGGACGCCGGGTAACCGGCTGCCTGCAAGCCCAGCGGCTGAGGAGAGGGGAGGTATAGTCGGGCCAGCCGAGGGTGTATTTCGCCAGACAGATCTCATTGTTGATGGGCCGGACCATCGCGCGTTCCTTTCTAAGACCATAAGAAATGCTCGCGAGCGCGTGCTTATCCATTCGACGTTCCTGAACGAGCATGCCACTGCTTTTCTCCCTGACTTCCTGCATGCGGCTGGAAACGGCGTTACGATTGATATCTTCTGGGGCCAAGACGAGGATCGCAAGAAGCAAGCGAGTTCGCGAGCAGAAGCTGAGAAGTTGAAGTCGCTGATACGTGAAAAGGGCAGATCAGATTCTATAACGGTCCATATGTTTACCACGGGATCGCACTCCAAAATTGTGGTGAGTGATGATGGACGGGGTGGCTGGTTTGCCGCGCTCGGCTCGTGCAATTGGTTAGGATCGCCATTTGATAGCTTCGAGGTCTCAGTAAAGATTAGAGACCCTGCGTTTTGCGGCAGGCTCGTTCGACACCTGGCAACGATGTCAATGGGACGGGAGGCGGTTTGGCACCAGTTGGCATCAAATATCACCGTTCTCGGGCGCAGAATTGAGGCTGTGCCTAGAACAAATGAGCGAACTGTTCCGATGAGAATCTTGCTGGCTCCTGATCACGCGGCGTTAGCGCTTGAGGCAAGTATAAAGGCTACGCAAAGGCTATTTGTGACCAGCCATAGAATAGGTGTCGCAGGAAAGCCAACGATCATTCTGCCCGCTCTGGCTGCTGCGCGGGAGAATGGTATTTCTGCTGATCTATATTTTGGGAAGGGAACGGAAACGCTGACCGGGGTATCCGCAGGAGAAATGACGTTGGATTTGGGGTCGATTGGGGTCAAGCTTCGGCCGGTGTACACCCCGCGGCTACATGCGAAGTTATTGGCGTGGGATGACGATGCGTTGGCTATAACGAGTCAAAATTGGTTGTCGGCAGACCCTTCGGACAACACGCCGCTACGGGAGATAGGAATTTTCATCAGCGCGCCAAAGGTCGCCGATCAAGTCATCCGGCTATTTCAGATGCAGCTCGGCCGATAGGGTTTCATTCGCTCAAAACAGAGAACTAGTAAGTGTCGCACATTATTAGTTCCGCGACCCTTGGTGCTTTTCGTGGCTCAACAGAGGGGCGCTGACCTGAGCCCCATCTTTCATCCAGCGATAGGTAGAGCCCCTGGGTCATTTGAGCCTGTCTGGCTCGGTGATGCAACGGGACGGGGCGCGGAGCCCTCGACATAGCGCAGCGTCCCGTCCCGTTGCATGTCGGACGCTGTGAGCTTTGCGTAAATTGCCGGTGGCAGATTGCCGATCGAGCTGTGTGGGCGAACGGTGTTGTAGTCTTTTTGCCAGTCGGCAAGCAGTCTGCGGGCATGATCGAGCGACGAGAAGAGCGTCTCGTTCAGAAGCTCGTCTCGCAGACGGCCGTTGAAGCTCTCCACGAAAGCATTCTGCTGCGGCTTGCCGGGAGCGATGTAGTGCCACTCGATCCCTGTCTGTTGGGACCAGCTCAGGATGGCCGTGCTGGTGAACTCGGTGCCGTTGTCGCTGACGATCATCAACGGCCTGCCCCGATTGGCGATGGCCGTATCCAGTTCCCGGGTCACCCTCGCTCCGGATAGCGAGGTGTCGGCGACCAGGACAATGCACTCCCGGGTGAAGTCGTCTACAACAGCCAGCATGCGAAACTTGCGACTGTCGGTCAGCGTGTCGCTGACGAAGTCCAGCGACCAGCGCTGGTTCGGTGCTTGCGGCAACGTCATGGGAGCCCTTGTTCCCAGTGCTCTCTTGCGTCCGCCACGCCTGCGCACCTGGAGCCGTTCCTCGGCATAAAGACGCCGCAGCTTCTTGTGATTGACCTTCAAACCTTCGCCCCGGATCATGAGAAGCAGACGGCGATAACCAAACCGCCGCCGCGTCGTTGCCAGCTCACGCAGTCTTGCCCGGATAACCCCGTCGTCAGAACGCCGGCTGCGATAGCGCACCGATGTGCGATCGACACCGATCGCTGAACACGCCCGCCGCTGACTGACCTCGTACTGAGAGCAAAGGTAAGCCACAGCCTGCCGCTTCGCAGCGGGCGTCACCATTTTTTTGCGTTGAGATCCTTCAGCATGGCGTTGTCGAGCATCGCCTCGGCCAGCAGCTTCTTCAGCTTGGCGTTCTCGTCCGTCAGAACCTTCAACCGCCGGGCCTCTGATACGTCCAGCCCGCCATACTTGGCCTTCCACTTGTAGAAGGTCGCGCTGCTGACGCCGTATTTGCGACAGACCTCGCCGGTCTTCGATCCCGCCTCGTGTTCGCGCAGGATGGCAATAATCCGCTCTTCCGTGAACCTCGACTGCCTCATCTTCCGTCTCCCTCAAGGTGACGGACTCTACTTATTCTTGGAGGAATTTCAGGGGCTCAGGTCAGCGCTCTTGACAGGTTTGCAGTTCTGTTGTGTCGCACTATGCTCCCGTTCTAAGCGAGCGTTTTCCGTTTTCTTTAAAGAGAACACACAAGAGCTGATCGTGTGTTGAGGGTTATATAAGTATATAGGAACTGTTGGGTGCTGGCCGAAAAACCCTTGTGGCGCTTGATGGAAAGGTTATCTCGGGGCAGCGAGTTTTCGGTCAAACCCCCCATTCTTTTCGGTCAAACCACCCACTGATTTCGGTCAGAACACCCGGTCTTTCGGTCAAACCACCCAGTGCAAATCTCGGTGCTTAGGCCGCTTGAGAAGCTGACCACTGGTTGAAGTCAGCAACACCGCCTGGATGCCGCTCGATGGTGAGACGGAGTTTTTCCACCCGGATGAGGGTTTGGGTCATGTAGGCAGCAATAGGCCCCTCAGCGCTCAATTTAGCGCGTGCTAGGGCCTCAATGGAGGCCTGTTCGTCGGCGGGAAGCCTGTCGAACAGCCGCTGGACTTCCCCGCGGCGGTATTGGTCGTAATCCAGGCGTAGCTGGGTTTGACGCTCTTCGGCCCGGCGGGCTTCGGCGGCGGCTTTGCCGGATCGTCGCCGCTCAAGGGTCTCTTGGTAGCCCTGGAGGTACTGCCGGACGCCCCCGAGAGTCTGAGGGGCAAACCGGGTCTTCCCCGCTTCAGCCAGGGCGTAGTCAAAAAAATCCGGGATCTGCACCATACTGAGTTGTGCCAAAAGCTCCTTGGCGGTGTCGACCTCCTTGGACGAGACATAGGCGGCAGCATCCGGCTTACGGCCGGTGTGCTTTTCCATGAACAGGTAGGCAACCCGATGGGGATCCCCTGTCTCACGGCTCTCGTCATCAAATGTAAATCTGACCTCGCCCGGAGAGCGGCGTGTGTAGAAGGTGTGGTAGTCGGCCTTAAAACGGTCGCCGGGCCGAAACGTGAGAACGAAGCCGTCCCGGCTTTCAGCGGGAGTCAGCGCGTAGGACCGCAGAAATCCCAAGCTTACGAGTTGATCGAGATGAATTCCGAGCTGCTCCCCTAGAATCTTTGAGCGGTGCTTCAGGACGGTGATGCCACCAAGCCACTCGGCACAAATGCCGTCGTACCTCTTTTTGAAAGCAATGCGGTCTAAACGGTGGCCATCATAGTGCGTCGCAAAGTGATAGAAGAGCCGCATGTAGAAGGCGCTACCTATAGTGCTGAGTTCTTGCATCAAGGTGTGGTTGAGGCAGGTGAAATGTTTGTCGTTGAGGGATTGGATGATGGGGTCGGCTAAAACGATGGTGCAAGCGACGATAGGATCGGTATGAGATGCCCGGCGCTCAATCAAGACCTCATTAAAGATGCTGAAGTCGTGCTCGACAAAGCGGTCGTCCTTTTTGAAATGTGCTATCACGTGGCTGTAGCGGATTTGCTTCAGGGCTAGAGCAAGCTCTTCACTGTGTCTCCCGCCCCAGGTTTTGCGGCCTGTCATCCGGACTAATTCGCGTTGTGAAAACGATATCGCTTTCTGCGCCGGCCGGCCGAACTTTGACTGTTTGCGAATGACTGCCATTGCAACTTTATGAGCGAAGGGACCGGGCTGCGCGTATTCCGGATCGAAGCGGACCGCAATCCCCTTTTCGACCACGCCGCGGCTGATCTCAACTTTGCCGGTGCGGCTGCGCGCGCGTTTTGGGTCGTGGCAAAACAGAACGCCAAACACGCGAAGGAGGGTGCTTTCAAGATAGACCGGCTCGGCCTGTTGCAGTTGTTTGTCGGTGCGTCGTGTTGTCTCCATGTGTCCCCTGATTATAGGCCATGGAAAGCAAATTGAGATGCACCGCTGTGGACACTCACACTATTGCGTGTTCGGTGGATACTCCCCGATCGCATCGTCGCGATGCTCGCGCGGCCTACCCAACAACGGTGACAACATTTTTTGAAGGCCACCGATCAAGACGTTCGTCTCGCGGGCTCGCTCGGTCATCTCTCGTATCTGCGTATCCTTCACAACCACCTGGTCGCGCAAGAATTCATTCTCTCGCTCCAAAGCGCCGACATAGCGTGAATCTTCGGGCAGAGTTGTCGCGACATGTCGCGACAGGTCGGCGGGTGTCGTCGGCTTTTGTCGCGGCATGTCGTCCTTAATTTCTGCGGCGACAGTTGTCGCGACAGGTCGCGGCACGTCGCGACTGGTCGCAGGTGTAACCTCCTTGATGTACGCGATGTGCTTTTCCACCGATGCGCGTGTGATCAAATATTTTTCACCGAATTCGGTCTCGATCCGGCGGGAGGAGAGGTGCTCTTTTGCACAATACCTTTGGATGCTGCGAGGGGTGCGGGGGATCTCGGCCTCGGCGTAGAGGGCAAGGGCATCCTCAATGGTTAGAGTAAAGTCGCTGTCGCTGCTGGTCGCGACAAGTCGCTGCTGGTCGTTGGTCATGGGAATCATGATAACGTGGTGACACGCCACATTGGCCGGTTATCCCCAGAGGAGGCTTGGTTTCTCTGGGGGGCACTTCGGCGATAACGCATAGATTGGGAACAGACAGATGCATTTTTCCAGTTTCCCGCGCACCGAGCCACCAGTTCATTTCGTGTCGGATGTGATGGGCATCTTTAAATTGCATGAAAGAATAATTGGTACAGCATCTCTGACAAAAGGCTTGTCGAGCGACAGCGTAATGGCGGCTCTTCGCGATGATCTCTGCAAGATTGGCTTTGACATAGAGACAGGGAAATCCGCGTCGGGAAAATTGAAACGACCTGTATTTTTTGGGGAAGACGGCCGTCCATTTCGACAATATGAAATAGATGGATTTCACCCTAAATGGCGATGCGGACTAGAGATCGAAGCCGGGAGAGCCTGGATGGGTAATGCTGTCTACAGAGACATAATCCAAGCCATGGTCATGGTTGATCTGGATCATCTGATCTTAGCAGTGCCACTGGGGTATCGCTATTTGAGCGGGGGAAAAACCGTCGTTAGCAAAGACTACGAGAACACAATCACCGTTGCGGATGCACTATATTCGCATACCCGCATCAAGATGCCCTACAGCCTGACGATAATCGGCTACTGATACGTCAATTCGCTACTGATCGTCTAAGCGTGCGGCAGGCGCTCATTGGCGCTTCTATCGCCGGAATAATCAGGTTATTGGAAAAAAACATCACCTCAGTTCCGAGGCGAACCTCGCGAGCATTGTATCCAATTTTATAGGTGAATCCCGGAAGGCCGCGATAGAACTGACGAATAGCTCTGCAGTTGTCGTAGGATATCATAAAGCTGTGCGACTTGATTATGCTTCTCATGAGACTAGCGAGACGCTCATGGTCTTCATGCTCATAGAAATCGTGGTAGAGGGCTTTGCCCTTCGCGTAGTAAGGTGGGTCCAGATATATGAGCGTGTTCGGCGGCAGTTTTGATACGTTGCGCTTTAAGAATATTTCAGCGTCTAACTTGGTCAGAGTTATGCTGCGCTTCAGCTTTGCAATTGCAACAATCCGGTCAGCCAGTGCCTTAGCATTGTATCGAGCATCAATCTTCCATTCTCCGGACTGGTCACGACCGCCAATCATTCCACCATTTAATATGCCTGACCTATTGGTACGATTCAGAAAAAAGGTTGCAAAACCAAGCGCAAGATCGTCGTGCTCAGATTGATTGCCATATATCTTCTTCTGTTTATCCCACGCCCGAACCGAAGGTTTAGTATCTTTAATTAACTGAAGCAGCGCATCGGTATTGTGAAGCACACTTTTCCAGAATGCATGAACGGGCCTATTGATATCATTTATATGGATGTGAGAGACATACTCCTGCAGCAACAGCTCAACCGCGATTCCAGCGCCGCCCGCGTAAGGCTCCGCGTAGTGCCCGTCAAGTAGGTCGTTCTTTTCCAGTAACTTCTTTACAAAGCGAGCCAGTTTTGCCTTCCCGCCCGGATACCGAAGGGGTGTAAAATGGTTCAGCGTCTTTGTGTCGCCGGTCGAAACGATCAAGCTCACTTCCAGATTCCCTCAAAGAAAGTCTGGGAGTTATCCCATGCAACTTTTAGGTCACGCTCAGTTGGTGAAAAGAACCGATTGTGTACATAATTATGTAGTGTGTCGACGTAGAGTGGATTGTTCTTGTCGTTAATTCCCTTTGAGACACCGTCGAGCGTTCTCTTGGATATGCCTGCTCCCACCAGATGAGCGACGGCCTGCTCGACCTTCTTCCGGAGCTTCTTGTCTTTGTCGCCGCCCGGCGTGCTTTCAGTCAACGGGATGCTATTATTTTCCAAATAGTGATCCACTGATTGCTCCAGGAAGACTCTGAAGAGCACAGATATTGAGTGGGGATAATTATCGAGGGGCAGTGAACGAAGCTCTTTTACAATTTCGGCTATTTTGGCGTTTGCTACCAGCAGATGGCAGCCCTTGGGAATTAGGGATTTGCGAACCGCAATTTTCTTCTTCCTTTGTTTTGGTTTTGGCTTCGCCTTTTCAAAATCGCTATCATCAAGTTGATCAATGGGCTTTGGCGCTCCCGATCGCTTCTTGAGGTCCGGAAGGTCTTTTCCTAAACCCGCGATGTACTTGACCTGCTGCTCCTTCTTTTTGAGCTGCGTCACGTTTACATCTTGGTTCGCCAAATCCATAACCATGCGACGGAGCGCTTTCAGCACCTCTGGAGGTGGCAAGCTCGACTCTAACTTTCCGTCATTGATTTCCATTCCGAGTTTTGCTCTCACGTCCGGCGTAGACAAGAGCCGGTCTAGCGTCGTGATGGGGAAGCGGCTCTCAACTTTTTTTCTTTCTTCGTCACTCAATTCACCGTGGCGGATAACCAGGTCCAGCGCTTGCAAGGCTGGATCGCCGCCTCGAAATCGGGCGGTCGCCACGCCATTCCAATTAACGATGCCACGCCCATCATTTTCGCCAGTATGTCGCTGCTGAATCCACATTGCGCTTACGGGCCGCTCCGACACCTCGAAACAGTCGATAGGCTCGATCGCCTTAAGATCGAAATCCTTTGCAAGCGCCTCAAAGCGTTTCCTAATTGGAGGCCGGACGTCGAAGTCGGTCAGTACCGCGCTGTTGTTGAGAATCTTTATCGCAGCTAATCGTCGATTACCTTCGACAACAATGAATTTGCCCCTGTCTTTATTTGATTTGATGACCAGGAGGCGATCCATGGGATTGAGCCCGTCCTCCACAATGCTTTGTGCGAGGGCGACTAGTTTGACATCTTGATCGTCAACGATTTTTTGCAGGGCACCCCGCTGACTTTCCGCCTTGTTAATGCGCGGGTTTTCGAGGTCCAACAGTAGGCTTTCAACCTTCAACGATCTTGCTGGCATGCTAGCAGTCCCCCCGCGTCAGCTTACAAGAAGCCGGGCCTTCGCAACAAGGTGTTTGGTGGAGGAGGCGGTGCGGAAAACCCGTGTCGGGTGCCTGTGCTGTACAGGCCGGGGCAAAGGGAAGTGTGGACATCCGCAACGGTCACGCCGCGTTGGCGGTTTGGAGCAGCTTGCCGGCCGCGGCCGCGCAATCGCTCGCTAGGCTGGGACTAAGATCAGGCAAACAAGAAACTATGCGACATCGGTCAAAAAGAATTCCTCCGTCAATTCCGGAATGCATCCAGTCGGTAGCTGATATGCGACGCGGTAGGAAGAACAGTCGTACAGGATCAACCAAGAACATCTCTCGAAACCACTTCTGAGAAAATTTTCGAGCATCCAGCTCAGCCAATTTCTTCTGCCAGTTTCCGCCACCGCCCGCACACTGACCGAAAGCAATCAATTGACCGGCTTTTAGGTCAGGAAACTTTCTCCAGGCGACGATGTCCAAGCCCTCGTCGCCTGAATGCTTTGCCTTGCTCGGAAATTTGCAGCCGACTCCCTCTGACATTCTTGCGCACAAATCATCCAGCGCTTGACTTAGCTTAGCAAGCGGCACCTTTCGCGGAGCACCGAACCGAATGGAGTCAGCACCATTAGAGGTTCCGCCGAGATAGCCGAGGGCTGCCTCGGTGCATATTCGCTCAAACAGTACCGCGGTACCCCCGTGCCCCGACGTTGGGACGGCGGCGGTCATCAGGAGAAGGAGCACGTAGGGTGATTGGTCGGGCTGCTGAACTAAGCGAAGAAGGCCCTGTTCGATCGCGAATGGATAGCCGCTGCCACATGCCTTGCTTCTATTCTCGATTTCCACAAACGCATCTTCCACGATCGTCTGACTTAATGCAGACCCTCGATCCTCCCGAGGTCCACCAATCGCGTCCACGCTGCCAGATCGGCGAAGCAAACGAACAAGATTTTCCGCTGAGCTTTGGCCCTCAGTTGAAAGAACAGCATCATACTCGATCCAGTCGGCCAAAATTTCGCTAGGATCGCTCGCAACTGGAATGGGCGGCTTCATTTTTTGCGCGACGGCTTTGGTGCGGGGTCCGGTGTCATATCTTCGAGTAGAGATTGCGAGAGTTCGAGGATGTCCTCAGCCGTCTGCCGCAGATCTTGGCTTCCGCTGTATCCAGACAATACGGTGCCGCGGGCCTTCTGTAGGCTTTGCTTCGCAGTCACAAGAGCTTCGCGAAAAACACGATCGTCTCCTTTGCTGATTTCCAAGGATACGCTTAGCCCGAGTCCTTTTCGGAGAGCGGCTGTTGCCTGCTTGCTCTCCAGCACCTCGCTTAATCTACGCAAATCGGGATTCTGACTTTGAACGATGGGAGGTGCTGCTTTCGATTTACTTCCATAGAGCCATAGGAGAAATTCTCCAAGGCTCCGCTCATGATCGGCAGGAACGGGACGACGGCTTCCAACGATTTTCTCGCCTTTCGGCAAACCCAAAAACTCTTGGATTCCCGAATATCCAAGGCCGGTTGTTAAATGCGAAAACGAAAAATGTTCTCGGTAACGGTCATTTCGGTCAAAGACGCCGGCCTTCTCAGCTTGCACTAACACCATCAAGCCTTCGTATAATCGAGCGACGGTGCTATGCGTATCACCGATACGACGAGCAATCTCTTCGAGTGAAATTTTTAATTCGTTATGGACCCAAGCGACATAATTTGCCTTGGGGTATGATTCCCAAGATTGTGGTCCATTGATATGTTTAAAGCCAAGGTAAGCCCAGATTTCATCCCGCTTGCACACAATGACCGGAAGTTGGTCGAGTAACCGAATCCTTGCTTCGCTTACCAACGGTAGGCTCGTGATTTTGAGCTCGCGCCGAAGCGCTTCGTCACGAATCAGCTTAACTGCCGCAAGCCGCCGGTTTCCTTCGATGACGTAAAACTTCTTGCCTTCCTTCGCGGCATATAGGGGTTCGTGACTGTAGAAACCATTTTCCACAATCGATAACGCTACTTCATCGACAGCCATTTTTGACCACAGCACGCGCAGAATTTCGGTCTGGCTAGGATTCGCGGCAACGCCATAGTCGCTCAATCTCGGATTATGAGGATCGAGCAGAAGCTCATCCGTAGGCAAATACTCCACGACCCATGAAGACGAAATAGGAGGCTTGCTCATTGTTCGCTTCTCGCCGTCACGGGCTCACGGTCGCTTTCGCCTGGACGACATTTGTCATTTTGGTCATGTATGTATCCGGGCCGATGCTGCCGACGTCCATATTTTAGCATGATAGCTTAGAACGATATGCTTAATGAACAAGAAACTGGTTGCCCGATTTGGACTATCAGACAGCTCGCCTGAGGCGGTCCCTTTGGCGGCTCGGAAAAGAGGGGTTGGGCGGGTTGGGGGCTTTCGCAAGCTCCGAATCGCTGTCGCAAGCAAAAAGGGGTCCGGGTTGGACTCCGGACCCCTTGCCCTTCTAAGAAGAAAATGTTTTAGCGGTTGCCGATTCTCTCTTCGATCCAGGCTTCCACTTCCTCCGCGACCCACGCTACTCGACAGGCACCAAGCTTTACCCGTTTGGGGAATTGGCTAGCGACTTCGAGTCGCGCAATGTGCGCGGGGCAGTAGGGGACACCGTAGACCGATTTGAGTTCCTTCTTTGAGACTAGCTTCCGTGTCATTGCAAATCCCTCGTGAAAGGGACGTTGCAACGCCCGGTTAGCCCTGGGCAACGCGGAGCATAGGTGTAGATGTGGCGCTTCGCAACCTAAACATAGTAGCTCATGCTGCTCGCCGTGCGGGCTTCTTTCCCTTGAAGCTATCTAACAAATCAGCCCAATCCTGCATCAATTGGGTTCGTTCCGGCATGTAGAGCGACCGATTATAAATGCGGCGGATTTTGTTTTGATCTTGATGGGCAAGTGCGGCCTCGATCACGTCGCGGTCGAAGCGCCGGCCGTTCAGGATGGTACTCGCGGTTGCGCGGAAGCCATGGGCCGTCGCCTTGTCCTGTGGGTAGCCCATGTTTCGAAGGACAGAGTTGAAGGCGTTTTCGGATAGCGGCTTCTTGTGGGATCGCAGCGACGGGAAAACGAGCTGGTGTTCTTCGTTAAGTGGCCAGACAGCCTTGAGGATTTCGAGAGCCTGTCGCGATAGAGGCACATCGTGCGGCTCGCGCATCTTCATCCGCTCGCCCGGAATGCACCACAAGCGTTTTTCGAAATTCACTTCGGTCCGCCTCATCCCGCGCACGTCGCCCGGCCGCGTCATCGTGAGGATCAGAAACTTAAAGGCAGCTTGGACAACGGGCCAACCCTCGTACTGGTCAAGCCCGATGAGAAAAGCACCAAGCTCCCTTTCGTCCGTGATAGCCGCGCGGTGCTTTACTTTCACTTTCAGAAGCGCGCCGCGAAGGGGATAGGTAGGATCGGTCTCTGCGCGGAGGGTCGCGATGGCATAGCGAAAGACGGCTCCGATCACGGAGCGCAAACGATGGGCGGTATCCCGCCGGCCGCTCGTTTCGATCTTCTTGAGGATGTCGAGCACTTCGATGGGCTTTATCTCGGCAATAGGACGGTTCCGGATTGGGGCAGCCAGGTCTTGCAGCATCCAACGGTTCTTATTGAGCGTCTGTTCTGCCGCATCGTTCCTCTTCAAATTGGCAAGGTACTCGTCCGCCACCGCGCCGAACGTGTTTTGAGCGGCGGTTGAGTTGGCCAGCTTTTCGAGCTTCCTGCTGAGCGACGGATTTATCCCGGCCGCGAGCTGCTCCTTGACCCGGTCCCGTTTTCTTCGCGCCAAGAGCAGCGATACGGCGGGATACGGGCCGAGCGACATCATGTTCGCCTTGCCGCCGAACCGGAAGCGTAGCCTCCACTGCCGGCCGCCCTTGGGATGAATGCGCAGGTGCAAACCGTCGCCATCCGACAACAGGTACGGCCTGTCCTGTGGCTTGGCATTGTTGATGGCGAACTGAGAGAGACTCATGTGAGTACGCCTCCTCGCGATCCCGTTTTGTACTCGCGAAGTTACTCACATTTCGGGGAGAAAGCTAGAGTCGCGATGCGACAAATGAGCACGGAAAAAGCTCAGAAGTGACTGTCTCGCAGTGGCTTTTGAGAATCTATGAGTCGCTATGAGAAGAGCTTCTGGTGCCCCTGGCCGGAATCGAACCAGCACTCCTTGCGGAACTCGATTTTGAGTCGAGCGCGTCTACCAATTCCGCCACAGGGGCATTCGCGACGCCGGCCGGAAGGCGTGGGGTCGTGAAGCCGGCGGAATATAGCGGCCGGTGAGGGCGGGTCAACCCGTTGGTTTTGAATTGGCTTTCGATCGCCTGCGTGGTCAGAACAGCGCGCTGAAACCGTTCGGGCACCTCCAAAACACTCGCCTGTGATCGGGCCTCGCCTCGACAGGACAGTGGCTGCGGGATACGACGCTTCTGATGCAGGAGACGACCGTGACGCTGAACGCCACCGCAAGCCAGTCCTATGCGCCGCAGGCCAATCCGGCGATGACGGCGGCGCTGGCCATCGCCGCGATATCGGCGGCGACGCTGGCGGGGGCGTGGTTCTTCCAGCTGGTGCTGGACATCCGGCCCTGTCCGCTCTGCCTCGAGCAGCGCTACGCCTATTATCTGGCGATTCCGCTCGGCGTCCTGGTGGCGTTCGCCGCCGCCAGGGATACGCCGCGCAGCGTGCTGCTGGCGGGGCTCGCCATTCTGGCTGCCGCCGCGCTCGGCAATGCCTGGCTTGGCGCCTATCACGCCGGCGTCGAATGGAAGTGGTGGCAGGGGCCGACCGATTGCTCCGGCCCGCTGGTCAATCTCGGCAGCGCCGGCAACCTCTTGGAGCGTCTCGACACGGTGAAAGTGATCCGCTGCGACGAAGTGCAGTGGCGCTTTCTCGGCCTGTCGCTGGCCGGCTACAATGTGCTGATCTCGCTCTTGATGGTCGCGATCGCCGGCTGGGGAATTTTCCGGCTGCAGCGCCGCTGAGGTCGAGCCGACGGGCAAATCACTTCGGTTTACCAGAAGTCGTGTCAAGCCCCTCGCGAAAAAATAAATCGCTTAACACGTCGGGCAAATCACCTTTAGTAATTTGGCCGTCTCACGCGAACGAGGGGCGTTGCGCAGGTCACGAACGCGCGGTGGGATGCGATGGACGCGACAGCGTCGGGCGCGCAGTTGCAGTCGCAGGGCGGGATGAACCTCGTGAGCGGCATGCGGCGTGTAGACCGACGACGCTGCTAACCATCCTCGCTGGAACTGGCCGGGACGCACGAGGACCGGCGAGAGCTCTGGCAGGACGGGCGCGGACGGCGAAATCGTGTGGTCCTGACGCCCCAGGCTGGCGTCAAGCCGTGTGGAGATGCATCCGCCCAACCGGGTCCGCGATACATCTGCGATCCGCAAGGCGACGGTGGCAACAGTGCGGGCTCACCGGGGAGATCACGTATAAGCCGTAAACCATTGCGCGGGGAAAGCCGGATGATCCGGTTGCCCTGTGGTCTACTCGTGCGCTTCTTGTGCACGACCGCGGGTGCGATCGGCGCCCGGCTTTCCCCGCGCCCTCTCTATCTGGAGAGGGCGAAACTGAAGCAAACCTCGGGCGCATCGCGCCGCGGGAGCTAAACGTGTGTCTTGCACACCCAACAGTCGTCATCGTCCGGCTTGACCGGACGACCCAGTATTCCAGAGACGGCAGTAATTGAGCCGAGAGGCCGCGGTGTACTGGATCCCCCGCATGCGCGGGGGACGACGGAGTGGGTGGGCGCAGCGGCGCCTCTCCGTTGGCCTTCCCCTAATCATCCACATCCTCCTGCGGCCGCCCGAACAGATGCACGATGCCCGGCGTCGTGATGCTCACGAACACGAACCGCGACAGATGGTGCGCGCCGACGAAGATCGGGTCGATATGCAATGTCAGCGCCAGCGCCAGCATGGCATCCATCGCGCCCGGGGCGAACGCCACGATGATGTCGCCGACCCGCACATTGGTGGTCAGCGCGATCACCGTGACGAAGACGGCGGAGATGACAACGGCGATGGCGAATGATCCGAGCGCGGCATGGACATGGCTGAGCAGCGTCTTCGCCTGCATCTTCGCGAACCGCGTGCCGATCACCGCGCCGATGCCGACCAGCGCCACGTTGCGCAGCCAGTCCGGCAAGGCGCCCTCGATCGTGCCGGTGCCATGCAGCAGGCTCGATGCGATCATCCCGCCGAACATCCAGCTCGCCGGAAAATTTACCAATCGCAGCATCAGCGCCGCCGCGATCGAGGCGGCGACCAGACCGGCGAGTTCGAGCGGCGCGGCGACCGCGGCGGCGGTCGCCGGGGGCGACGACGAGGCTATTCCGGTCAGCGCCAGCAGCAGCGGCAATGCGGCGGTGAGGATGATGACGCGCATGGTCTGCACCACCGCGATCGCCGCGACATCGGCGCCCTTCTCGGCGGCGAGCATGGTGATCTGCGACAGCGCGCCGGGCGTTCCGGCCAGCAGTGCCGAGGTCTTGTCCCAGCCATGAAACCGCTGCAGGTAGATGCTGCTGCCGAAGGTCGAGCAGAACGTCGCCAGCGCCAGCAGCGCGATGGTGAGGGGATAGGCCGCCATATTGTGCAGCATCTGCTGCGATACCAGCGAGCCCAGCGATATCCCGAGCAGCAGCAGCACCGACTGGGTCAGCACCGCCGGCAGGCTGAGCGGCCTGCCGGCGATCGCGGCGATGCCGACCGCGATCATGGCGCCGGAAATCAGCCCGCCCGGCAGATTGAGAGAAAGAAACAGCGCACCGCCGCCGACGCCGATCGCGAGCGTCTCGGCGACGTGGAGGATCTTGCCGCGGTTGGCAAACGCAACCGCCATTGTCGGGATCAGGCTCACGCCGCCTTATGGCAAATTTGGCTGGCGGAGACCAATGCGCTTGCGCGACTGCAGCAATGCGCTTCGCCAACCTGCGCAATGCCGTGTGCAAACCCGTCTGCAAACATTCTGCACGCACCTTGCGCGCAAAACCCTGACCAAACCCTCAACCCCGCACGCTTCGGTTGCGTTAGGGTGAGGGCCTTACACATCGCCATATCCAGGGGAGACAAGGATGAGTTTTCACGCAAAATTATTCTGTGCCGTTGCCATGTCGGCACTCGCTGCGACATCGTCGGCACAAGCCCTGACGCCGCAGGAATGCAGCGCGAAATACCAGGCCGCCAAGACCGCCGGCACGCTCGGCGACCAGAAGTGGAACGACTTCCGCAAGGCGCAATGCGGCGCCGATGCCACCGCCGCGCCGGCTGCCGCATCAGCCGCCGCTTCGGCCGCCCCGAAGGAGGCGACCGCCAGGCCAAGGCGGGAAGCCGCGGCTGCGGCGCCCACCGCAGCTCAGGGCCCGGCGGTTTTCCCGTCGGCGGTCGATCCGAAATATGCCAAGGAAACCGCCAGCAGAGCGCGGATGCAAACCTGCGCCGCCCAATGGAAGGTCAACAAGGCCGCCAACACTACCGGCGGCCTGCGCTGGATCCAGAAGGGCGGCGGCTACTGGAGCGAATGCAACAAGAAGCTGAAGGCTTGAGGTCGGTCGAGAACCACGCGGCCGGCCGCTCCCTCGGCCGGCCGCGGCCCCCATGGAGCGATCAGCCGCGCCATTGCAGTTCCCATGCTGCAAGCGTAGGGATCTGGAGAAATTCCTTCCACGATTCCTTCCAGGATTCCTGTCACGGTTCCTGCCAAAGCAGCGCGGTTGCCAGCTTGATGATCTCGGAGATGCAGGGCGTGCTGGGACTGGCGTCGGGCGCGCTGGTCGGGTTTTCGCTGGGGCTGGTCGGCGGCGGCGGATCGATTCTCGCGGTGCCCCTGATGGTCTATGTGGTCGGCGTGCCCGATGCCCATGTGGCGATCGGCACCAGCGCCATCGCGGTGGCCGCCAATGCCGCGGTCAACCTGTCGAACCATGCGCGCGGCGGCACGGTGGTTTGGTCCTGCGCGCTGCCGTTCGCGGCGGCGGGCATTTTCGGCGCGTTCGCGGGCTCGATCCTTGGCAAGATGATGGACGGCCAGCGGCTGCTGGCGCTGTTCGCGCTGCTGATGCTGGTGATCGCCGTATTGATGCTGAAGACGCGGTCGCGGATCGGTATGCCCGATGTGCAGATCACCATGGCCAACACGCCCGCCATTGTCGGCCTGGGTCTTGCGACTGGCACCCTGTCCGGCTTCTTCGGCATCGGCGGCGGCTTCCTGATCGTGCCGGCGCTGATGCTGGCGACGGGGATGCCGATCATGAACGCGGTCTCCTCGTCGCTGGTGGCGGTGACGGCGTTCGGCCTGACCACGGCGGCCAGCTACGCCTGGTCCGGCCTGATCTCGTGGGGGCTGGCCGGATTGTTCGTCGCGGGCGGCATCGCCGGCGGCTTGATCGGCACCCGCTCGGCGCGGCTGCTGTCGGAACGGCGCGGCGCGCTCAACATCGTGTTCGCCGCCGTCATTATTGCGGTGGCGATCTATATGCTGGCGCGTAACTTATCCCTATCTTGAGCGTAGAGTAGAATGCAACGCGATGCGGCCGGGAGACCTCACATGAACCAATCGAACGATCGGGCCCGGCCTGCGCCGACCCGGCGCCAGGCGCTTGGCGTGCTCGGGGCCGGTGCGATCATGGTCGGCGTGGGGCCGGGGTCGGCGCTGGCGCAAGGCGACGACAAGGTGCTGACGGAAGCGCTGGTGTTGCGCGATCCCGATATCCCGGTAGTCGGCAATCCCGATGGCGACGTCACGATCGTCGAATATTTCGACTATAACTGCCCGTATTGCCGCAAGATCGCCCCCGAACTGCGCCAGGTGGTGGAGGACGACGGAAAAGTTCGCCTGGTACACAAGGACTGGCCGATCCTCGGCGAAGTCTCGGTGACCGCCGCGCGGATGGTGCTGGCCAGCAAATATCAGGACAAGTACGTCCAGGCGCATGACGTGCTGATCCGCGTCGCCTCGAAACTGACCGTGCCGCGGATCCGCGAGCTGCTCGCCGGCGCCGGAATCGATCTCGATCGCGCCGACCGTGACCTCGCCGCCAATGCCAAGGCGATCGACGCCATCATCAAGCGCAACGGCGATCAGGCCATGGCCTTCGGCTTCAAGGGCACGCCGTCCTTCATCGTCGGCAAATTCCGGGTCCCCGGCATCCTGACCATGGCGCAGTTCGGTCAGGCGATCGCGGACGCGCGCAAGGCGGCGCAGAAGTAGCGGGGTCACAAAGCAAAACGCCCTCGTCAGGGACGAGAGCGTTTAGGGCTCTGTTCGATATTTTCGCCAATTACTTCGACGACAGCTTGACCCAGCCGTCCTGTGCACGATTCTTAAGCCCGTTCCACTCGGTCGCGGCGACGTCCCAGTTCACGATGGTTCGATTGGCCGATGCCGCCTGGCCATTAGCAACGGTCGAAGTCGCCGACGAATCGTACACGTAGATTCCGGCGGTCAGCAGCAGCGCCCCCAAAATCATTCCGACGAACATGCGCATGGCTAATCCTCCAGTGACAGCGGACAACGTCGCCGCGGCGGGATGGTTCCCAGGTGTGGGCTTTCAGGAGGATGTTTCTGCCCGCCGGCTTGAGCGCCTTCAAGCAAATGTTCGATGGCGAACCGGCGCAAGTTCTACGCGCTATCGGCTACTTCGACGATGGAGACCTGAGTACGCTCACGACTGCCGATCGGGACGTCCTGTGTAACGCGCGAGATCGAATCGGCCAGTTTCCGGAGGTGCACCTCAAGTCGGGCTCTTTGGCCGGACGTTGAAACCGGTTGATGGACGGTGCGTTCAGCTGTCCCAACCGCGATAGTGCGATCGATCACCGTTCCCCACCCAGCCACTTCAGTATCTCCGCGTTGATCTCGCGCGGATAGGTGTGGCTGAGGTCGTCGAGTTCGCGGTAGGTGACATCGGCGCCCGCGGCCGACAGCAGATCGCGGGTCTGCCGCGCCACCTGCACCGGAAACATCCAGTCGAGCGCGCCGTGCACGAGATGGACCGGCAGGCCGCGCAATCGCCCCGCATCGGCCATCTCGGCCATCAGCGGATGGAAAGTGGCGGAAACCGGGGCGAGGTGGGTAAAGGGCGAGGCGCGCTCGAGCCCGCTGACGTAACAGAAGGTGCCACCGTCGCTCATCCCGGTCAGCAGCAGTTTTGTCGGATCGATGTTCCAGCACGCCTGCACGGAAGCGAGGATGCGCGCGAGGTTGGGCGAGTCGGTGTCGTCGCCCATCAGGGCCCAGGTGCTCCCGGTCGCGGTCGGTGCGACCAGGATCGCGCCATGGCTGCGGGCATCGCGCAGCCAGCTCCACAGGAAGCCGCGGCCGTTGCCGCTGCCGCCGTGCAGCGCCATCACCAGCGGCCAGGCGCGGTCGGGCGTGTAGTATTCGGGAATGTAGAGCGAATAGCCGCCGCGGCTGCCCGCATCGTTGTGGTCGTGAAGGATGCCGGTGTGTTCCTGTGCCGGCTGCGCCAGCCGCGCCAGCAGGCCGGCGTCGTCGCGTGATGGCGGATCGAGGAAGAAGTTGGACACCGGCGGCAGTCTCGCGGCCAGCGGATACAGCGCCTCCTGCGCGCGCGTGGCGTGGCGCAACGCGCGAAACACCACCATCAGGTCGCCATGGCCATTTTGCACGGCGCGCAATCCATCGAACGCCGCCAGCGCCGCAGCGCCCGCACTCTGCAGCGGCGTACGCAAATGCGCGAATTCTTCCGGCCAGTCCGCGAGCCGCGCAAGGACCGCCTGCAACGCCTGATCCGGGGCACCAGCGGCTTCCATCACGCGGCCGAAATCCGGTGGATTGAGGTGGCGCGCGATGAAGGAGAGCGCCTCGAGTGATTGCAGCAATGGCGGCAGCACGGCCACGATGTCGTCCACCACCGCCTCGCTCATCGCGCCCGTCCTTGCGTTCAATGCAGCCGCGGCGCCTTCAACAGCCTGGCGCGATCGGTCGAGGTCAGCACCATGTCGAAGGTGACGCCTTCATGGTAGACGGTGAGCGGCACATCGACCCCGGCGGGACCGAGCGACCAGAGCTTCCGGTAGAATCCGATCTGGCTTGTGATCTTTTCGCCCCCGACGGCCAGGATGACGTCGCCGGCCTTGAGTTCGGCGCGCGCCGCCGGCCCTTTGCCGGCGATGCCGACCACCACGACCCTGTTCTCGATCTCGTGGGTGTACATCCCGAGCCAGGGCCGCGACGGCTTGTTGACGCGACCGAATTTCCTGAGGTCGTCGAGCACCGGCTTGAGCAGGTCGATCGGCACGATCATGTTGACATGCTCGGCCCTGCCGTCGCGCTCGCGCTCGAGCTGCAGCGAGCCAATGCCGATCAGCTCGCCGCGGGTCGAGATCAGCGCGGTGCCGCCCCAGTTCGGATGCGCGGGATAGCTGAAGATCGCCTCGTCCAGCAGATATTCCCAGTACCCGGCGAATTCCTGCTTGGCCACGATGTGGCTGGCGACCGACCGGGTGCGTCCGCCGGCGCCGCCGACCACGACGCGGTCGCCGACGGCTGCGGCTGCCGAAGAGCCGAGTGGCAGCGGTTCGAGGTCGATGCGGCCGAGCGCCTGCACCAGGCCGAAGCCGGTTTCGAAATCGAAGCCGAGTGCATGGCCCTGCACCACGCTGCCGTCGCCGAGATGCAGCCACACCGTTTCGGCCTCGGTGATCAGATAGCCGATGGTCAGCACCAGTCCGTCGTCGATCAGCACGCCATTGCCGGCGCGCTCGGTGCCCAGCGTATCCGCGCTGAAGGCGTCGGCCGGGATGATCGAATGCAGGCCGACCACGGCCGCCAGCGCGCGGTCGAGATCGAAGCTGTAGTCGCCGGGGCGAGGCTGGTTCGCGGGCGGCACTTTCCATTCAGTCAATGAGGGCATGGAGTTCTCCTGGCCAAGCCGGCGCGTGCGAGTCGTGCGCGAAACCGGTGACGATCTTATGTCGCAAACGCCCGTCTTGAAAGTCTCGTGACGGGACTTGGACGGCGTGCGAGATGCCGGATTCTGATCTCGATGTCCCGGAACCGATGACACCCTGGCCGATGCGACTAGCCAGCAGTGTCTCGCCGGTTGCGCAAAGTCATGATCCGGAAGTCGCGGCCTTGCTTCAGCCACGCCGCGCGTTCGTCGCGCAACAGCGTGCGGCGGACTTTTCCGGAATCGTCGCGCGGGCCGATGCTGACGATTTCGTAACTTTCCGGATGCTTGGTGCGGCTGAGCCGGTCGGCCAGCAAACCGGCCATGCCGTCGACGACCCTGGCGGCGTCGGCCGTCTCGACCAGTTCGAGGATGGCGTGAATCCGTTGTCCGAGTTCGGGATCGGGCAGGCCGACCACGACGCAGGAGCGCACCTCGGGATGCGCCGTCACCGCGGCCTCCACTTCGGCCGGATAGATATTGGCGCCTCCGCGCAGGATCATGTCGGCGAGGCGGTCGCCGAGATAGAGGTAGCCCTCGGCATCGAGCCGGCCGATGTCGCCGAGCGATTCCCAGCCGTCGGGACGGCGCTTCGGTTCGGCGCCGAGATAGTGATAGGTGCTGCCGGCGCCGTCATTGGGCAGGAAATAGATTTCGCCGGTCTCGCCTGTTGCGACGTCGTTGCCATCCTCGCCGATGATGCGCAGCTGCGACGTGTCGCCGATCTTGCCAACCGACCCCTTGTGCGCCAGCCATTCGACGCCGGAGATCACGGTGGCGCCCTGCCGCTCGGTGCCGCCATAGAGCTCGAAGATCCGCTCCGGGCCGAGCCATTCGATCCATTTCTCCTTCAGCCATGGCGGCATCGGCGCTGCCATGTGAAACACCACCTGCAGGCTCGACAGGTCGTAGCCGTTGCGCACCGCCTCCGGCAGCGCCCAGATCCGGTGCATCATGGTCGGCACGAAATTGACCCATTGCACCCGGTTGGCTTCGATCAGGCGCAGCGTCTCCTCGGCATCGAATTTGACCAGACCGCTGACGCGCCCGCCCGCGAACAGGGCCAGATGCGAGGCGATGAACGGTGCGTTGTGATAGAGCGGGCCGGGATTGAGCAGCGACACGCCCTTCGGGATTCCGAGGATCGGTTCGGCCGCGGTGTCGACGACCGCCGGCTGATGATCGAGGATCACCTTGGGCCGCCCGGTCGAGCCGCCTGAGGTCATCGCCTTCCAGTAGCGCGCGACCGGACTGTCCAGCGGTTGCTCCGATAGGCCCTCGGGCACGAAATCGGCCGGCAGCGAATTCGGCGCGTTCCAGTCCGCCTCGCCGCCGACCACCAGCGCGGGCTTGAGGATCTCCAGCACCGCGGCGGCCTCGCCGCGCGGCAGCCGCCACGACAGCGAGGTCGGCGTCGCGCCGCATTTCCACACCGCGAAGGTGGTCTCGAAGAAGGTATTGCCGTTGGGCAACCCGATGGCGACGAAATCGCCGGGCTTGACGCCCTTCGCCATAAAGGCGCGTGCGCGGGCGTTGGCGCCGCGTTCGAGCTGCTCCCAGCTCAGCGTGGCCGTGCCGTGGCTGACCGCAACCGTGCCCATTGGCTTGCGCTCGGTAAACCAGCGCGGCACGTCGGCGATCGGGATCAGCATGGGTATCCTCCGTTCGCGGCTGTTGTGCGCCGCTTGTCGCTTGCGAACGAGGCCGCGCCTCAGGCGTCGGCGCCTCGTTTAGCAACAGAGGATGTTGTGGCTGAAGAAAACTGCGGCGTCCAGATTGCCGCGGATAGCGGATACAAGGGAGCGAACCCATTTCCTACGGATCGAGCTCGGTGTCCCAATAGAGATAATCCAGCCAGCTGTCGTGCAGATAGTTCGGCGGGAACAGCCGGCCGTTGCGGTGCAGCTGGTGCACCGTCGGGGCGAACGGGGGCTGGCGCGGAAACATCCGGGCCTGCTGCGGTGTCAGATTGCCCTTGCGCAAATTGCACGGCGAGCAGGCCGCGACCACATTTTCCCAAGTGGTCTGGCCGCCCTTGGAGCGCGGGATGATGTGATCGAAGGTGAGGTCGTCATGCGCGTGGCAATACTGGCAGGCGAAACGGTCGCGCAGGAACACGTTGAACCGGGTGAAGGCCGGATGCGTGGTCGGCTTGACGAAGGATTTCAGCGACACCACGCTCGGCAGCTGGATTTCGAACGACGGGCTGTGCACCGCGCGGTCGTAATGCTCGACGATATTGACGCGGTCGAGGAACACCGCCTTGATCGCGTCCTGCCACGACCAGAGCGAGAGCGGGTAATAGCTGAGCGGGCGGAAATCCGCGTTCAGCACCAGCACCGGCCAACCGCCTTGCGAGACATGTGCGTTCAAGTAACGCTCCTGACCCCCGTAATACTGCGAAGCAGCATGAGTTGGCATACTACAGGCAGCGTGACGGGATTGTGAAGAGCATTGAGGGGCTTATCCATCGGTCGGAACCGACGCTGGCGGGGCCGGAATGCGGCAAAAACCGAGCTGGGGTGCTTCTGGCGGCGATGCGCTAGATCTTTTCCAGCTTCTGCAGGCAGCGCACCACCCCCACTTCCGGCGGCATCGGCGTGTCCGGAAAGCTGGTCTTCCAGTCGGTGACGCCGACTTCGCCGAGATAGATGTCGTCTCTGGAATCCAGCGCGATGCCGTGCGGCGCCAGGAACCTGCCGGCCTCGATGCCGGGACCGTTTTCGCCGCCGAGCCGGGCGATACGCTGGCCTTTGGCGTCCACGATGGAGAGGCGCGGACCGAGATTGGGCACCTTGCGGTTCACCGCCATGCCCGGACCGAGCTCGCCGATGATGAAGTTGGGCGACTTGCCGCCGCCGCAGGCGCACAGCGCGCAGGGCCGGTGCAGGTTGTTCCACTGCGTCTCGTATTTGCCGTTGCCGTCGAACACCTGGACGCGGTGGTTCTCGCGGTCGGCGACATAGAC
>NZ_JAUYAN010000289.1 GCF_030693485.1 Bradyrhizobium sp.
TTGGCACCTCTGTTTGTCATTCCGGGGCGATGCGCAGCATCGAACCCGGAATCCCAGGATTCCGGGTTCGGCTCTGCGAGCCGCCCCGGAATGACGGAAAATTACGCGAATTCCAGAATCAGCGAGTCGACCGCCAGCGTCGCGCCGGCGGCGGCGTGAATCTTCTTTACGGTGCCGTCGCGCTCGGCGCGCAGCACATTCTGCATCTTCATGGCTTCCACCACCGCCAGGGTTTCGCCTGATTTGACTTCCTGGCCCTCGGTGACCGCGATCGACACCACGAGGCCCGGCATCGGGCACAGCAGCTTCTTGCCGGTATCGGCCTTGACGCCGACCGGCATCAGCCGCGCCGCCTGGGCCTCGCTCTCGGTGAAGACGTTGACCGCGACCTCGAAACCCTGATGCGCGAGGCGAATGCCATTGGGGATCGGCCGCACCTGCATCGCCACCAGATGGCCGTCGATGGTGCCCTGCCAGACCGGATCGCCCGGCGCCCAGGTGGAAACCATATGATGCGGATTGCCCTGTGTGCCGTCGGCGTTGATGAAGCGCACCGCAATGCCATCGGCCTCGCGCAGGATATCGAGCGCGATTTCGTTGCGTTCCAGCCATACCGCGCGGCGGCCCTCGCGCTGCACCGCCCTTCCCGTCAGCTGGCCGGAAATCCGCCGCTTGCGCTCGCCGAGCACGTGGTCGATGGCGGCGCCGACCGCCGCCAGCCGGCGGGCGATCTCGCCTTCAGGCACGCGAACCGCGAACCCCGAGGGAAACTCCTCGGCAATGAACCCGGTGGAAAGATTGCCGCCGCGCCAGCGCGGATGATTCATCAGCGCCGACAGGAACGGGATATTGTGGCGGATGCCGTCAATGTAGAAGGAATCCAGCGCGGTCGACTGCGCCTCGATGGCGGCGGCGCGCGACGGCGCGTGAGTTACCAGCTTGGCGATCATCGGATCGTAGTAGATCGAGATCTCGCCGCCTTCCTGCACGCCGGTGTCGTTTCGCACGGTGATGCCGTCGCGGAAGCTCTCGACCGGCGGACGGTATTTCACCAGCCGCCCGATCGAGGGCAGGAAGTTGCGGAACGGATCTTCCGCATAGACCCGCGACTCCACCGCCCATCCGGTCAACGTGACGTCCTTCTGCGCCAGCGCCAGCTTCTCGCCGGCGGCGACCCGGATCATCTGCTCGACGAGATCGATCCCGGTGACCAGTTCGGTAACGGGATGCTCGACTTGCAGCCGGGTGTTCATCTCCAGGAAGAAGAAGCTCTTGTCCTGGCCGGCGACGAATTCGACCGTGCCGGCGGAATCGTAATTGACCGCCTTTGCCAGTGCCACCGCCTGTTCGCCCATCAGGCGGCGGGTGGTCTCGTCGAGCAGCGGCGACGGCGCTTCCTCGATTACTTTCTGATTGCGGCGCTGGATCGAACATTCGCGCTCGCCGAGATAGATCACGTTGCCGTGCTTGTCGCCCAGCACCTGGATTTCGATGTGGCGGGGATCGACGATGAACTTCTCGATGAAGACGCGGTCGTCGCCGAACGACGATTTGGCTTCGGCCTTGGCAAGCCCAAAGCCTTCGGCGACTTCGGAGGTCGAATGCGCGATCCGCATGCCCTTGCCGCCGCCGCCGGCGGAAGCCTTGATCATGACGGGATAGCCGATCTCGTCGGCGATTTTCACCGCATGCTTTTCGTCTTCGATGACGCCGAGATGGCCGGGCACGGTGGAGACGTTGGCCTTCGCCGCGGCCTTCTTCGATTCGATCTTGTCGCCCATCGCGGCGATCGCGCCCGCGTTGGGTCCGATGAAGACGATCCCGGCCTCGCTAAGCGCGCGCGGAAAGGCCTCACGTTCGGACAGGAACCCGTAGCCGGGATGCACCGCTTCCGCGCCGGACTTGCGGCAGGCCTCGATGATCTTCTCCATCACGAGGTAGCTGTCGGCCGCCGCCGGCGGCCCGATCAGGACGGCATCGTCGGCCATTTCGACGTGCAGCGCGTCGCGGTCGGCTTCGGAATAGACCGCGACCGTCTCGATCCCCATGCGGCGGGCGGTCTTGATGATCCGGCAGGCGATCTCGCCGCGATTGGCAATCAGAATTCGTTTGAACATGGGACCATTTATTACTTGCAACCGAAGGGCGGGGTCCAGCCCTGCGGGCCGGCTGGACGGGGCATGATTTATCAGTTCCGTCGTACAGCAAAACTGAACGGAGGCAACGGTTTATGCGCGCCTCACCCGGAATAGGTATTGAATCTGCCGCGCGTGTAGGCATGGGAGACCGCCTTCATCAGTTCGCCCGCCTCGGCTTCCAGATATTCATTGGCAACGATCAAGGCGCGGATGGTGGATCGCATGTCGCCCCCGCATGCCGCAATCGCCTGATCCACCGCGGTCTCCAGCCCGTTGTCCTCCGCTGCATTGGCTGGTGAAGAGGAGGACATCGGTTGTTCCAATCAAGGGCTTCGATGAAATCAATGTTCTCTTTTTGTTCTATCACAGTCAACCGGTGGAATGGAAGAGCTTCGGCGGTCGGGCCTCCAACAGCCCTGACCGATATGATCGAGCACTCCCCGAGGCGTCGCGCACACGTGATGCGCGCCCGCGTCGCGCAATTCCGCTTCGCTGCCGTAACCGTAGAGCACACCGACGGCGGTCATTCCGTTGTTTCGCGCGCCCAGCATGTCGAAGCTGCGGTCGCCGATCATCATGGCCTGAGACGGGTCGACGCCCATGGACTGCAGGGCATGACCCAAAAGGTCGGTCTTGTCGGAACGCGTGCCGTCCAGTTCAGCACCGAACACGCGTTCGAAATAGCCCCGCAATTTGAAGTGATCGATAATGCGCTCGGCATAAATGTGGGCCTTGCTGGTCGCGACAAACATGCGCCGGCCCGACCTGGCCAGGGTGGACAAAGTGTCCTCGATGCCAGGATAGACCTCGTTCTCGAACAGGCCGATGTCGGCGAACCGCTCCCGATAGAGCAACAGCGCCCTGCCGGCCAGTTCGTCGGTGCCGAGCAGTTTCTTCAGGCTGCCGTGCAGCGGCGGGCCGATGCACCAGGTCAATTCATCTTCCGGCGGAATCGGCCGGTCGAGCTTGCCGAGGGCATATTGGATCGAGCGCGTGATGCCGGGCTTCGGATCGGTCAACGTTCCATCGAGGTCGAAGTATATTGAGGTCATGTCGGCCCTGCCCGTCGAGACGTCTACAGCCATGCAGTAGCATTCCCAACTTTAGCGCCACCCGAGGCTTTCGACGACCTACCCCCTCGATCAATGCCCGGACTTCCCGTAACGTTTGCCGAAATACCGCAAAACCAAACAGAGGCAATGGCCTGGATGCGTTACCTGATCCTGATACTGGCAGTTCTCTGGGCGGGCCCAAGCTGGGCTACCAGCGCGGTCGTCAAGGACGGCGGCAACATTCAGGTGGCCGGCATAACCTACCGTCTCGACAGCATCGATGCGCCCGAGCTCGACCAGATGTGCATCGACGAGCACGCCGACCCATGGGCCTGCGGCGTCGAAGCGCGCGATCAGCTGGTCAAATTGATCCGCGGCCGCGCGGTCCGTTGCGAGGACCTCGGGCTTGCCCCTTACAAGAGCCGGCATATCGGGATTTGCACCGTCGAGGGCGAGAAGGCCACCCTGAACCAGCTCATTGTCCGCCAGGGGTTTGCGTTGAACTTCGAACCCTACGCCAGGGGCCGGTTCAAGGACGACGAGGCCGGCGCCAGGGACCAGAAACTCGGACTCTGGAAAGGCTGCTTTGCCGCGCCTTACGAATTCCGCCGCGGACGCAAGGACGGCGCCCTGCTCGGCGATTCCTGCAGGAGCGACAAGGACCTGCAGATTCGCGCGGTGCTGTTCCCCGAGCATCCGGTGATGCCGCCAGGCTGCAGCATCAAGGGAAAACTGGCCGTGCGCGCCCGGGTCACCGGCAATGTCGGCGTCTATCACCTGCAGGGCTGTCGCAGCTACCCCGGCACGACGGAGCCGGATCGCTGGTTTTGCACCGAGGAAGACGCCCAGGCCGCGGGATTTCGCAAGGCGTATAATTGCCGGGCGAAGGGCAAGTGATGGCTGCGACGCTACAGCCAAATAGCGCGGCGCAACGGGCCGGGATGCGGCGAGAGGCCGTTAGCGAAATGAGTTATCGGGAGTTGAGGCGGCGT
>NZ_JAUYAN010000277.1 GCF_030693485.1 Bradyrhizobium sp.
AAACCCCCGCTTGCTCCGCCCGAATCCCCTGCTATACCGCTGCTTCCGCTTACCTGCGCTCGTTCGCAGGAGTGAGCATAAGGAGACAGCAATGCCCGACGACAAGAACAAGTCCGCCTCAGGATTCCAGTTCGGCCTCACAAACCTAAAACCGGTGGAGCCCGAGGTGAAAATCGCCCTCACCTTCCCCGACGGCGCCAAGCGCGAATTCCCCAAAAGCATCACCGGCCTCGACATCGCCAAGGGCATCTCACCGTCGCTGGCCAAGCGCACCGTGGCCATGGCGCTGGACGGCGTGGTAACCGACCTTGCCGATCCGATCGACCACGACGCGAAAATCGAGTTCATCGCCCGCGACGACGCCCGCGCGCTGGAACTGATCCGGCATGACGCGGCGCATGTGCTCGCCGAAGCGGTGCAGGCGCTGTGGCCGGGCACCCAGGTCACGATCGGCCCGGTGATCGAGAACGGGTTTTACTACGACTTCTTCCGCAACGAGCCGTTCACGCCGGAAGACTTCGCCGCGATCGAGAAGAAGATGCGCGAAATCATCGCGCGCGACAAACCCTTCACCAAGGATGTGTGGGACCGCGAAAAGACGAAGCAGGTGTTCCGCGACAAGGGCGAGGCCTTCAAGGTCGAACTGGTCGACACCATTCCCGGCAATGAGCCGATCAAGATCTATTACCAGGGTGACTGGTTCGACCTGTGCCGCGGCCCGCACATGACCTCGACCGGCAAGATCGGCAACGCCTTCAAGCTGATGAAGGTGGCGGGCGCCTACTGGCGCGGCGACAGCAACAATCCGATGCTGACGCGGATCTACGGCACGGCGTTCGCCAAGCAGGAAGACCTCGACGCCTATCTCAAGCAGATCGAGGAAGCCGAGAAGCGCGACCACCGCAAACTCGGCCGCGAGCTCGATCTGTTTCACTTCCAGGAAGAAGGCCCCGGCGTGGTGTTCTGGCACGCCAAGGGCTGGACCATTTTCCAGGCGCTGATCGCCTATATGCGCCGGCGGCTGACCGGCGACTACAGCGAGGTCAACGCGCCGCAGATCCTCGACAAGTCGCTGTGGGAAACCTCCGGCCATTGGGACTGGTACCGCGAGAATATGTTTGCGGCGCAATCCGCCGGTGACGAGGCCGAGGACAAGCGCTGGTTTGCGCTGAAGCCGATGAACTGTCCGGGCCATGTGCAGATCTTCAAGCACGGCCTGAAGAGCTATCGCGACCTGCCGCTGCGGCTCGCCGAATTCGGCGTGGTGCATCGCTACGAAGCTTCGGGTGCGATGCACGGCCTGATGCGGGTGCGCGGCTTCACCCAGGACGACGCGCATGTGTTCTGCACCGAGCAACAGCTCGCCGAGGAATGCCTGAAGATCAACGAACTGATCCTGTCGACCTATGCGGATTTCGGCTTCGAGGGCGAACTCACGGTCAAGCTTTCGACGCGGCCGGAGAAGCGCGTCGGCACCGACGAAATGTGGGATCACGCCGAGCGCGTGATGGCGACCGTGCTGTCGGAAATCCAGGCGCAGGGCCACAACCGCATCAAGACCGAGATCAATCCCGGCGAAGGCGCGTTCTACGGTCCGAAATTCGAATATGTGCTGCGCGACGCCATCGGCCGCGACTGGCAGTGCGGCACCACGCAGGTCGACTTCAACCTGCCGGAACGTTTTGGTGCGTTCTATATCGACGCCGACGGCTCCAAGAAGGCGCCGGTCATGGTGCATCGCGCGATCTGCGGTTCGATGGAGCGTTTCATCGGTATCCTGATCGAGCACTATGCCGGTAACTTCCCGCTCTGGCTGGCGCCGATCCAGGCCGTCGTCACCACCATCACATCGGAAGGCGACGAATACGCCAAGGTTGTCGCGGCCGCGGCGCGGCGCGCCGGCCTGCGCGTCGAAATCGACCTGCGCAACGAGAAGATCAACTACAAGGTCCGCGAACATTCGCTGGCGAAGATTCCGGCGCTGCTGGTGGTCGGCAAGAAGGAAGCCGAGAGCCATTCGGTCTCGATCCGCCGTCTCGGCAGCGAAGGGCAGACGGTGATGCCTACCGCCGAGGCGCTGGCGGCCTTGCTCGAGGAAGCCACTCCGCCCGACGTCAGGCGGGCGAGGCTGGAAACCTGATGGCGCGGGGACCGACGACCGACGAACAGGAACTGCCGGCCTATCCGATCCGGGCCTACCAGCTGATCCCGGATCCCAATCAGCCTGACGTGGTGGCGCTGGCGATCGAAACCGATCAGGGACACAGCCTGTTTCTGGCGACGCGGGAAATTCTGCAAGATCTCGGCAAGGATCTTCTGGAGCGCGCGGCGAAGATGCCGGTCAAGCCGGGCCGGAGCTAGCGGCTGTTGCCCCGCCAACCCAAAGCTCCTCACAATCGGTCTAAATTGCGCGTGTATTGTCTCGTTGGCTTCCTATCTCCGTGATATCCGGTTCGCCGATCACTCCCATGAAAGACAGCTGCATTGCCCGACGCCATTGACCTTCTGAAAATCCGCCGCTCGGTGAAGCCGCGCGAGATGAGCGGTCCCGGCCCATCGGCGACCGAGCTTGAGACCATTCTGACCATCGGCGCGCGGGTGCCCGATCACGGCAAGCTGACGCCGTGGCGCTTCATCGTGTTCGAAGGCGACGCACGCGGGCGCGCTGGCGAGGTGATATCGCAGGTGTTCGCGCGCAAGAACCCGCAGGCGCCGGCCGCCGAGATCGAAATCGAAAAGCGCCGCATGATGGATGCCCCGCTGGTGATCGCCGTGGTCAGCTTCGTAAAACCGCATCCCAAGGTGCCGGCGTGGGAGCAGGAATTATCCGCGGGCGCCAGTGCCATGAACATCGTGACCGCGGCGACCGCGCTCGGCTACGGCGCCAACTGGCTGACCGGCTGGTTCGCCTTCGATCGCGACGTGCTGAACGGGTTCGGATTGAAGCCGGACGAAAGGCTCGCCGGTTTCATTCACATCGGCACGCCGTCGAAGCCGAGCGAAGACCGCCCGCGCCCGGCGCTGTCAGACATCGTGACGCGGTTTTAGGACAAGTCCCTCATCCCTCGGGATGAGGGCCGACATTACCGCGCGACGACCTCGACCTCGCCGTCGACGCCGTTGACGACGTTGAACGGACGCTCGAACACCTTGCCTTCGTTCTTGGCGATGGCGCGATACTCGCCTTCGGACAGCACAACGCGCGGGAAGGCGCCGATCGACTCCTTGATGACGTCGCCGCCCGGCGTGATCACCGACCATGCGGTGTTCGCCAGCGCCTCGCCGCCCTTGTCGCTGACCAGCTTCAGGGTAATCACCGCGGCGCGATGGGTGATGACCACGTCGGTCAGCTTGCCGGCCTGGACGCGGATGTCCGAACGCACCACGGAATTGGCGTCGCCGTAATTCGAAATGATGTAGTAGGTGCCCTCCGGCAACAGCGCGACGTCGCCCGCGGCGACGTTCGGCACCAGCGAAGCGCGCTCGCCACCATCGAACTGGCTGCCCTTGTAGAGCGCGAAGGAAATCTGGTTCGCCGGAATCCGGCTGGAGCCGACGCGTCCCTCGATGCGCAGGCCGCCGGCCGGAAGCACGAAGGATTCGCGGTCGGTCTCGGACTTCAGCGTCACCGGCCGAACCGCGCTGACCAGACCCATCGTGACGTGGACGACATAGCCGCCCGGCGGCAGCACGATGTTGGGGGTGGCGCCGCGGTCCTCACGGATCAGTTTGAAAACGCCGGCCTCATCGGGCTTGTCGGCGAACACCCGCCACACCAGGCCGTTGTTGATGACGGGCATGTCCTTGCCGTAACGCGCCGTCAGCGACAGCACGGCCTGGCCGGCGGTCGATGCGCCTGGCGGCGGAACCACCGGCGGCACCGCGGCGATCGACGGTTGGGTCAAAGGCGGGGGCAAAATCGGTGTCGATGCCGGACCGGACGGCGGGGCCAGATTCATCGCTGGTCCGGATGGCGGTTCCGGAACCGAGGCTGGCGGCACCGGCGGCGGCCGGTCGCTGAACATCTGGGCCGAGGCAGGGTCAGCAAGCCCAGCTGCCAGAATCGCGGCAAGCGCGAGCGCCGGGAACAGGCGTCCGCCCCACCCGGAACCAGCAATCCCTTTATCCCCTGAAGTCATGGTGATGCTTTTCACTGAAAACGCGGCAAATTCAAGCCTGCGGCAAAGCGTTCGCAGGATGTTCCCGGTATGGAACCCAAAAAACGCCCGAGAGTTAGTGCAGTGTTCCCGTGAGGCCGCGATCCCGTCACAATCCGGTCCGCGGCACGACCTATGCTTCGTGCTGCATTCGATGGGCTGAAATCATGGCGAAGAGCCTTGTCCGGCAAGGAGTGTCAGGTGCTGAAGAGTTTGATCGGACGCGGCGTCGAGGAACAGGACAAGGTCGGGCTCGGCAGTATCAGGCGGCCGGTGATCGGATTGGCGCTGGGTGGCGGCGCCGCACGCGGTTTCGCCCATATCGGGATTCTCAGAACATTGCTGGCCCACGGCATCGTTCCCAATGTCGTGGTCGGCACCTCGATCGGCGCCGTGGTCGGCGGCGCCTATGCCGCCGGGCAGCTCGATACGCTGGAGCAATGGGCGCGCGGCCTGCAGCCGCGCAATATCCTCGGCTATCTCGACATCCGCCTCAACGGCTCCGGGCTGATCGGCGGCGACAGGCTGGCATCACAGCTGGAAGCCGCCATCGGACCGACCCTGATCGAGGACTTGCCGCTGAAATTCGCGACTGTGGCGACCGAAGTCCGCACCGGGCACGAGATCTGGCTCACGCGCGGCCGCATGGTCGATGCGATGCGCGCTTCCTACGCGTTGCCCGGGATTTTCTCACCCGTGCTGGTCGGCGACCGCTGGCTGGTCGACGGCGCGCTGGTCAATCCGGTGCCGGTGTCGGCGGCGCGCGCGCTCGGCGCAGAAATCGTCATCGCCGCCAATCTTTGCAGCGACATCTTCTCCACGACGATCTACGCCCACGGCGCGTCGGCCGCAGCGCCCGAGGCCGGGGTCGAGCCGGCACCGCCGAAACGCGGCTTCGGCCGGTTGTTCTCCGCCGAGCGCGCCATGAAACGCGAATTCTTCGGCACCGGCGGCCGGCCGGGCATCTCCACGGTCATGGTCGATGCCTTCAACATCATGCAGGACCGCATCACCCGCGCACGCCTTGCCGGCGATCCGCCGGACCTGCTGATCACGCCGCGTGTCGGTCAAATCGGCTGGTTCGATTTCCACCGCGCCGAGGATCTGATTGCGCACGGCGCACGCGCCGCCGAGCGCACCATTGACTCCATCCAGGAAGCCATCCACATGCTGGCGCCGGTGGCCGGCGAGCCGGGTGCTGTCGCCGACAAGGCGCCGTGATCGCGCAGGCTTATCCTGAAGAGTGGTGGATCAGGCAGTCTTGATGTAGTTCTGCAGCGCTTCCTGCTCGGTCTCGAATTCCCTGACCCGCCATTTGACGATGTCGCCGATCGAGATCAGGCCGACCACCGCGCCCTCCTCCACCACCGGCAGATGCCTGAACTTGCCTGATGTCATCATTTCCATGATCGCGGCGACTGTATCGGACTGCCTGCAGCTGACGACCTTGCGTGTCATCACGGAGCTGACCGGCTCTTCCAGCACGCCGGCGCCACGATCGCCGAGCACGCGCACGATGTCGCGCTCCGACAGGATGCCCTCGATACGGCCCTTGCTCATCACCAAGACGGCGCCGATCTTCCGATCCGCCAGAATCTTGATCGCAGCGGCGAGCTTGGCGTCCGGCTCGACGCTCTGGATCTGATGGCCTTTGGTGTCGAGGATTGCACGTACCGTCATTGTCGCCTCCCTGAAGCCGATCGCGCCCACAAGCGAGCGCGACCTTTTGTTCCGAGTCTTCAATTTGTTATCTAGTCTTCAATTCAACAGCCCAGCGCCGATTTCGTTGCAGGCGATTTGGGCAAGCACGGCCCTTAAGCACGTTCGCGGGCTTAAGCCCGGTTGCACAGATCAGAGATGATGAATGAAATCGCGGTGCGCCGCAAGCAATGATCAGCCGCGATCCGGAACATCCGGGAATGTCGCATCCGCGGCATCGGCGCGCGCGCGCGGGATCGGATCAAACAGCGAAAACAACACCAACCCCGCTAGAAATCCGCCGATATGCGCCTGCCAGGCGACGCTGCCGCCGTCGGCGCCGATCGAGATCGATCCGATGCCGAAGATGATGTTGACGCCGAACCAGACCGCGAGAAAACCGAGCACGCGCGGGTCGCGGAATGCGCGCACCAGCGACAGCGCCGGCACGCGCGCCGCCGCATCGGCGTCGCCGCGGCTGAACGACAGGAAGCTTCCCCGCACGAAGGCAAAACGGATCGCCGCCGCCATCGCGCCGGACACCGACGCCGAAGCGCCGATCATCGGCGCGATCGCGTGCTGATGGGTGACGAGATGCGCCAGCGCCCCGGCCACCGCGGTCACCGCCATGAAGGTGAAAAACCTGAGCGATCCGAAGCGGCGCGCCAGCGCGCTGCCGAACGGCAACAGCCACAGCACGTTGAAACCGATATGGCTGAGGTTGGCGTGCAGCAGTGAATAGGTGAAGAAGGTCCAGATCCTGGCGCCGGCGCCGCCCGGAAACGCGAACGCCAGCGGCGTGGAATCGTAGCGTTGCGGAATGAAGCCGAACACCTCGATGGTCCAGTATTCCAGATCCGGCGGCAGCAGCACGCGCAGGTGAATGACCGCAAGCAGCAACACATAGGCGGTCAACGCGCCGGGCAGCGTCAGGATCGGTTCGCGCGGGCTGTCCTGCGACAATTCTGGCGGAGATTCCAAGGGATCAAGACCTGAAGCAAGCAGCTCACGGGAGCGATTGCGCCCCAATAGGCGGCTTGGCCGGGCAGCGCAAGGGC
>NZ_JAUYAN010000300.1 GCF_030693485.1 Bradyrhizobium sp.
GACCGCGACGCGCTGCGTCCGCTGCGGCATCACGGCACCAGCGAATTCGCGCTGCTGTCGCAGAGTTTTCTGGACATGGCGCGGCGGCTGAATACGCGCTCCAGCTTCATCTCGACCTTCGCCACCCATGTCTCGCACGAATTGAAATCGCCGCTTACCTCGATCAAGGGTGCGGCGGAATTGCTGCGCGAGGACGTCGACGCGCCCGACATGGATGACGGAGACCGGCGCAAGTTTCTCGACAACATCATTGCCGACGCCGACCGGCTGGGAACGATCGCGGGGCGGTTGCGCGATTTCGCCCGGGCGGAAAACCCGGTCGCGCTCGGGGCCGCCAAACTGTCGGCCGCAGTTACTGGCCTCCGTTCGGCTTTCCCCGCGCTCGATATCCGCGCCGGCGGCGACCTCGATACGCCGATGCGGATCTCCGAGGACAATGTCCTGATCATTTTTTCCAACCTGGCCGACAACGCCGTGCGCCACGGCAGTTCAAAACTGGAAGTCTTTGCCGTGCGGCAGGACAATCGGCTCAAGGTCACCGTCAGCGACGATGGCGAAGGCGTCTCGCCCAACAACCGGACCCAGATCTTCGACAGCTTTTTTACCACAAGGCGCGACAGCGGCGGCACCGGGATGGGGCTGGCCATCGTGCGTGCCATGCTCGACGCCCATGGCGGCGCGGTCCGTCTCGTCGAATCCGACCAGGGCACCGCCTTCGAGCTGACGTTCCCCGTGGCCGATGCTGTCGCATCCTGATGGCCGATCCTTCGGATCGCCCTCACTCCGCCAGTTGAAACCGCTCGAAGCGATGCAGTTCCTGCTCGATGCGCGTCTTTAACTCCTTGCGAGCGCCCCTGGCCGCTCCCGCGCCGACCCAGCTCCATTTCTGCACCAGCAGCTTGCGGCTCTTGCGGTCGGTCTTGAGGTCGAGGGCTGCGACGATGTCGTCGCCGACCAGCACCGGCAGCGCGAAATAGCCGAACACCCGCTTTTCCTTCGGCACATAGGCCTCGAAGCGGTGGCCGTAGTCGAAGAACAGTTCGGTGCGCTTGCGCTGGATGATCAGGGGATCGAATGGCGAGAGGATGTGGACCTGCTCGGACGCGCTCTCGCTCGCGCTGTCCAGCGTCGCGGGCGCGGCCCAATGTTCCTGCTTGCCGGCGCCTTCGAGCGCGATCGGGACCAGCTCGTTGCGGCGGACCCTTGCATCGATTAGCCGCCGGATCGCCGGCTTGCCCGGCGCATCGAGATGACAGATCGAATCCACGCTCACGATCCCCTGCGCGCGCAAGGCGCGGTCGAGCAGGTAGGCGGTGGTGTCACCCACCGAGGCCGGCTTCGGCGGTCTGTCCCAGCCGAAATGCCGCGTCATCAGGTCGTAGGTCTTCAGCATGCCGATGCGTTCGGAGACCGTCAGCATGCCGGTATAGAACAACAGCTGCAGCGCCCGCTTCGAGGGCTTGCGGCTGGCCCACAAATGCTCCTTGTCGACCAGCACGTCGTCGTCGATGTCGCGGATGGTCAGCGCGCCGTCGCGCCGGATCAGCCGCAGCACCTTGCGCAGATCGGCCGGCTTGACCGCGGTGAGCCATTTGTGGCCCTCGCGCTGGTGGCGCCGCATCGCCGGGAGGAAGAAACTCAGATCCTTCGACGGCACATAGGACAGCGCATGGGTCCAGTATTCGAACACGCTCTTGTCGGTGCTCTGGGCCTGGCGCAGATCGGCGCGGCGGTATTCGGGAATCCGGTTCCAGAGAATATGATGGTGGCAGCGCTCGATCACATTGATGGTGTCGATCTGCACATAGCCGAGATGCGCCACTACGGCGGCGGTCGCCTGCGGCCCCTCGCCGAACGGCGCGGATACGTCGAGCCGCTGGGCGCGCAGCCAGATCCGGCGCGCCTCGGTCTTGTCAAGGGGGTGGGAGGGAATGGTGCGGGGCATCGCGCGGCAATGTAGCCGGATTCGCGCGCGTGCGATATTCGAGGGTAAGGCGCGCTGGCGCGGCTCAAGGGGTCACCGCTTCGGCGGATCGCCGATCGTTCCGGTCGCGATCTCGGCTTGGCACGACGCCCTGCCGCGTGCCGAAGCCTCGCAGCGGTAGACATCGCCGGTGAGGCGGTCGACCAGCCAGGCGCTTTCCTCGGTGGGACTCTCCATGCCCACATAGCGGGAGCCCAGCGCCGTGATCAGCGTCGACAGCAGAATCGACGCCGCAATCATGGCGGCGCCGATCAGGACCGGCATCGAACCAGTGGAGCCCGTCTGATCCGGCCGCCCGGCGCGGTACCCCTGATAGTCATATTGCCTTTTCGCTGATGGAAGCACACTGCTCCTGCGTCGCTGGTTTACGGTTTGCTCTGGATGATTCTTCTAGTCGACCATCTGGCCTATTTGTTGTTCGCAGCTCGGCGCAGCGGCGACGGTATTAAGGTCACCGCCCGGGCCTGCAATCGTGATCTGGATCACCTCAAGCGGGCCACTATCGAACGCGGTCGCCGGACGCAGCGACGGACGGAGGAACCCGGGCTTATGGTCCGTTTACCAGTGTGAGAAACGTCACATTCACGGCCGTTGGCCCGGACTATCGTTCAACCATCAAAGCGCCATCAGGCGTCACAAGCGAGGAACACGACAATGACCAGCTTTTACAGACTTTCCGCCCTTTCGGCGATCACGCTCGGTGCCGCGCTGTCGATGACGGCGGGCCTGGCCATTGCCGCCGAGAAGGTTTCGGCCGACCAGATCCTGAATGCGCTGCAGCCGAAGAAGCCGCTGACCCGCGGACTGTCGGCGGGACCGCAGACCGATCCGGCCGTCGCTGCCAAGCAGATCCAGTTCGTGGATTCCCTGCGTAACCGCAAGACGCGGTCGCTCTCGCTCGGCGAGCGCGAGGAAATCGCCGAACTCGCGGCGTCCAAGCCGAAGATCGATCTCGAGATCCAGTTCGACTACAACTCGGCCGACATCAGCAAGGCCTCGATGGCGGCGGCGCAGGAACTCGGCAAGGCGCTCTCGAATGCCAGCCTGAAGGGCTCGACCTTCGTCGTCGCCGGGCACACCGATGCGGTCGGCAGCGAGCCCTACAACCAGGACCTGTCGGAGCGCCGCGCCGATACCATCAAGCGCTTCCTCACCGAGAAATACGGCATCGACGGCGCCGATCTCGTCACCGTCGGCTACGGCGAGACCAAGCCGAAAAATCCGAGCGCGCCGATCGATCCGGTGAACCGCCGCGTTCAGGTCGTCAACATGGACACCAAGACCGCCTCGAAGTAACGGTCGATGCTGTCGATCCGCCTGCCGATCCAAGGCAGGCGGAATTCGCACAAGTTACGGTCCGTCGAGAATCTCCCTGATCTTGGTTGCCAGCAAGACCTGGGTCAGCGGCTTCTGCAGCAGCGACACGCCGGCATCGAGCCGGCCCTGATGCACGATGGCGTTGCGCGAATAGCCGGTCATGAACAGCACCCTGACGCTCGGTTGGCGATGCCGCAGTTCATCGGCGAGCTGGCGACCGTTCATACCCGGCATCACGATATCAGTGAGCAGAAGGTCGATCCGGAACGGGTCGGAATCGATCAGCGCGAGCGCGGCGGCGCCGTCGGAAGCCTCGCGCACCCGGTATCTCAGATCCTGCAGGGTTTCGACCAGATAGGACCTCACATCCGCCTCGTCCTCGACCACGAGGATGGTTTCGCTTCCCCGGCTGCCTACTACGGGAGCATCGCTCTGCCTCGGGACCTCGGCAACCACATGCGCACGCGGCAAATAGATCTTGATCGTCGTGCCTTCGCCGAGTTCGCTGTAGATTTTGACGTGACCTCCGGATTGTTTGACGAAGCCGTAGACCTGGCTCAACCCGAGGCCGGTGCCCTGGCCCGGCTGCTTGGTGGTAAAGAATGGATCGAAGGCTCTCTGCTGGACTTCCCGCGACATGCCGTCGCCGGTGTCGCTGACGGCGATCAGAACGTATTGGCCGACCGGGATGTCGGCATTCTGCTGCGCGTAACTTTCGTCGATGAAGGCGTTGCTGGTTTCGATGGTCAGCCTGCCCTTGTCGGCCATGGCGTCCTTGGCGTTGACTACGAGATTGAGAATGCTGGCTTCCATCTGGCCGGGGTCGACCTCGACCTGCCAGAGCCCGGCACCGCCGACGAATTCGAGATCGATATTCTCACCCAGCGTCCGTCTGAAAAAATCCGACATGCCCGCGAGCAGCATATTGACGTTGGTCGGCTTCGGATCGAGCGGTTGCCGACGCGCAAAGGCGAGCAGCCGTTGCGTCAGCAGGGCCGCGCGCTGCGCGCCATTGGCGGCGTTGCCGATCACCCGCCTCAGCCGTTCCCGTGTTGTGTCGCCCCAAGACTGCAGGCTACGATCCGCGATTTCTAGATTGCCGCTGATGATCGTCAGCAGGTTATTGAAATCGTGCGCGACGCCGCCGGTCAGTTGCCCGATCGCCTCCATCTTCTGCGACTGCCGCAGCATCTCTTCGGCCTCGCGCCGATGCAGGCCCTCCTGGGCAAGAGCCGCTTCGGTCGCACGAAGCTGGGCCGGCGACGGGATCGCCAGAAATTTCGGCAAGAGCGGCCACAGGATCACCGCGGTAAGCAGTGAGATCACGGCCGTCACCGCCTTGACGATGCCCTCGATGCCATAGATCGGCATCCACAGCGTTACGATCGAGAGCACATGGGTGAAGCCGCAAGCCAGAATGAAGAGTGCGAACGCCCAGAAGATCCAGCCAAACTCAACGTCACGCCGCTTCGCGACAAAAATGGCGAGCGCGACCGGAATCGAAAAATAGGCCACAGCGATTACGGCGTCGGAGACCACATGGAGCCATATCAGCTGGGGTTCCCACAGCAGGCAAATTCCATGCGGAGCGAACATCGAGGAGTCGAGCAGGCGCTCAAAATAATTCCACATAATGGTCGGTTCCAGGTTGAAACGTGATGAAATGAATCGCCTGTAAATCCAAAATGAACAGCATCATTGCTCTCGTCAACCCGGCAGGACGCGGAGATGAACTGGCGGTAGTTGCGTTATCGCCGAAAATGCCGGCAAGTCGCAACCATGCTTTCGAGGCTCCGGATTCCAGCTAGATCCAGCTCTGGAACAGCATCAGCCGGACAAACGTCTCCATCGATGTTCCGACAAACGCCACCGTGATCGGCAGCATCGCGACGAAGCCCGCGCCGGCCACCGCAACAAAGGCCCATAACAGCCAGCGCGGGCTGTTGCCCCGCCGCAGCACATAGACCAGCGCCAGGCTGGCCAGGGTAGCGGCCGGCAAATAGTAATAGATGAAGCCGAGCGTCCGCGGCAGCAGCGCCCAGGCCAGATAGAGCCCGGCGTAGAACGACAGGATCAGGAACGTGTCGGCCCGGCGCGTCACGATCCAGTCGCGCAGGCATACCGCCAGCGCCGGCAGCGCCGCCCACAGCACCACAGGATTGCCGAGGAACACCACCGCCGCAATCCGGTCGTCGGCGACCTTGTCGAACAGATACCAGACCGGCCGCACCAGAAACGGCCAGGACGGCCACGAACTCATATAGGTGTGGCCCGCAATCGCAGTCGTGGTGTTGTCGCTGAAAATCCTGCGCTGGGCCTCGAACAGGTCGGGAAGCGAGAAGCCGTAGACCGGCACGAAGGTCGCGAGATAGGCGACCGCCGGAATCAGCACGAAGCAGGCGGCGAAGTGATAGAACCTGAAATCGGGCCACAGGCCGGGCCGGTACCAGTCGCCTGCATTGCCGTCGGCAAACTGCGTGCGCCAGCCTTGCATCAGGCGGATCACGACGATGATCACGATGCAAACGGCGAGTGCAAACAGCCCGCTCCATTTACACGCGGCCGACAGTCCGAACGCCAGACCGGCCAATGCGAACCAGACATGCGGCCGCGCCTGGCGAAAGCCGTGCATGAACGCCGCGATCCCCAACAGGCCGAACGTCAGCGAAAAAATATCCAGCATCGCGATCCGCGATTGCACGAACACCATCTGGTTGAAGAAGGCGAGCAGGGCCGTCGCGATCGCGGGGCCTTGCGCCGCAAACAGCGCGAGGCCGCAAAGATACATCGCGACGATGGCCAGCGCCCCGAACAGCACGCCCGGGTAGCGCCAGCCCAGCGGCTCGTCGCCGAAAATGCGGATCGACACAGCGATCAGCTGCTTGGCCAGCGGCGGATGCATCGGGTTGAGCATCGGGCTCGGCATCACGGGCTCGAGCATTTGCCGCGCCGCCGGCACATAATGCACTTCATCGAAGTAGAATTTTTCCGGCGTGGTGATGCCGACCAGCAGCGCGAGATGCGCGACAATGAAAATGACAGCGGCGATCACAGCACTCCGTACGGCGAAATTGGGAACAGAAGGTGATTCGCGCACAGAACTCACGGATTCATGGCCTCACAGAGATGTCGAGTGTGAGCGGGCCGCATTTCTAAGTCCATCGCATTGAACGCAATTCGTTTTCGCCGTCACTAACCATCGAGGTCATATGCCGCTGCTTGTGATATTTTTACAACATCGCATGCGCGCGCGATCCGGTACGATGCGGGATAAATCGATCGGTCATGAAATGAATTGGCGTCACTGCATTTTCCTTGTTTCCGCGTTTTCTCTGGCAGCCGCGCTGGCGGCAGGAACGGCTCGCGCGCAAACGCGCATCGGCGAAGCCGCCGTCGTCAAGAACGAAGTCGTCCGCGTCATGGCATCGGGGACCACTCCGATCAATGTCGGCGACAGCGTGGTGCGCGACGAAACCGTGCGCACCGGCGCCGACAGCGCGACGCGGCTGGTGATGGCCGACAGCACCAATTTGTCACTCGGCCCCAATTCCACGCTGAGGCTCGACCGCACCGTGTTCGATGACGCGAACAGCTACCGCGACATCTCGATCAAGTTGACCACCGGCGCGTTCCGCTTCGTCACCGGCAATTCGGACAAGGCCGCGTACAAGATCCAGACCCAGGTCGCGACCATCGGCGTGCGCGGCACCATCCTCGACATCCTGTCCCAGCGCGGCAAGACCACCGTGGTGCTGCGGGACAATGGCGCCTCGCGGGTCTGCACCCTTACCTTTCAGTGCATCGATCTGACCAAACCCGGCGATACCGCCATCATCACCTTCGCCGGCGGCAAATACACTATCCAGAAGTTCAGCACGCCGCCCTGGACCTTCGCCTGTGGCGCCGCGGCCGGACTCTGCAACACCACCCAATATGCCGACGCGACGCCGACCGTTACGCCGCCTGTCGATGACGGCAGCGACCCCACCGGCATGCTGTGCGGGCGCTGACGATGGCAAAATTCATCCGCAGCTCTTTCGTCTCGGCCGCGCTTGCCGCGGCGATTTCGCTGGTGCAGATTCCGGCGCTGACCACTCCCGTAGCGGCGCAAAGTTCGACACCGACGCCGACGCCCACGCCTACGCCAACCCCGACGCCGACGCCGACCCCGAGTCCGACACCAACTGCGACGCCCACGCCGCTCGGTTCTGGCTCCAGCGCAGACTCGGTCAAGGACCTCGCCAGGCAACGCTTCAACCAGATGATCACCAACCGCGTGCTCGGCACGGTGCTGCTCGGCGTCAACGAGCAGGTCAATTGCGGCGATTGCTTCAGCGCGTTCGGCTCCGCGGGATCGTTCTCGGCCGGCATTCACGGGCGCAAGAACCTGACGTCCAACCTGGCGCTGCTGGCGGGCATCGCCTATGCGCAATACAACGAAGGCGGCTACAACGTCACCAGCGCGCCGATCGGCGCCTTCGCGCTGCGTTACGATTTTACCGATTGGGGTTCTTCGCGGCCGTTCTTCGACATCGGCGCCATCTTGTCGCCGTTCCAGAAAGTGCGCTACCGCCGCAGCTACCAGACCAGCCTCGGCCCGGTATCACTCGACAGCGAAACCACGAGCGAGAATTACGGCGTCTATGGCCGCGCCGGCTGGATCAGCCGGCTGTCGCCGCGCGACGAGGTCGCGGCCTCGGTCGAGGTCTGGCAGATGTGGCAGCGGGTCAAGGGCTACAGCGATCCGGCCGGTGCGTTCAATCCGTTTGACGCGAACATCGCCACCGGCACCGACAAGACCAACCTCGTCAAGATCGGCGCCCAGTGGACCCATCTGTGGGGCGACAACATCGAGACCAATATCAACGGCGGCTTCGTGCAATCCTTCGCAACCCGCTCCGGCATCGTCGCCACCGTCACCGGCGAGGGCACCGTGGTGCCGACCATCGGCAACCAGAGCTGGTTCGAATATGGCGGCCGGGTCGGCTACCGCATCAGCAAGGGCTGGATCGCCGACCTCTTCCTCAACGGCACCGCCGGCCCGCAGCCGGTCGGCAACACCCTGCACGGCGGCGTCGGGCTGCGGATCACGTACTGAAATGGCCGAACTCTCTCCCCGGAGAGAGGTAAACGAAGGTCAGGCCGCCGCCTCGCCCCCGTAAGCCCTACGCAAGCGTTCGATATCGAGTTCGACCATTCCCGGCATGGCCTGCAGCGCGCACGGGGCGCCGGCGGCACCTGAACCGCCGGATGTACTTCGTCAACGCGGCCGGAATGATCTGCCACGACACGCCGCAGCGATCCTGCGAGGAGTTGCGGTCAGGAACCGGTGGCCGTGCTTCGGCGGGCCGGGATATGCTTGGTGAAAATCCGCACCACGGCGCCTTTCACGGGCCTGACATCGTCGAACAGCCTGGACGCAATTTTCTCGATGGCGTCGCGATACTCGAGAAACTGGCCCTGCCTCGCCGTGCTGGGCGAGCCCCGCACGCCCGCCAGTTCGTCCATCGCGGCATCGCTGATCTGGCAGTCGACCGTCTCGCCGCCGTCCAGCATGGTGAACCCGAACGCCAGGCGCTCGTCGTCATATCCCACAATGCGACCACGCGTCAGCGGCATCGAAGTTTCCCTGTCACCCCCGGATATTCCGGGGCGCGAAGATGCCAAGCCAGGCGGCAAGCGCGATGCGCTTGCGCTGGAAATGCCTTCGTCATTTCGCCTCGGCGGGATCCCGGTGTACCGGATCGATCCACAGCACCGTCTCAGGCTTTTCCACCGGCTCGATGTCGAGATTGATCGCAACCGCCTGTCCGTCGCTGCGCACCAGCACGCATTCCAGCACCTCGTCCGGGCTGGCGTTGATTTCCTGATGCGGCACGTAGGGCGGAATGAAGATGAAATCACCGGGTCCCGCTTCGGCGGTGAACTGAAGCTTTTCGCCCCAGCGCATCCGGGCCTTGCCCTTGACGACAAAGATGATGCTTTCGAGATGGCCATGATGATGCGCGCCGGTCTTGGCGTCCGGCTTGATGGTGACGGTGCCGGCCCACAATTTCTGGGCGCCGACCCGCGCGAAGTTGATCGCGGCCTTGCGATCCATGCCTGCGGTCGACGGCACGTTGGGATCGAGCTGATCGCCGGGAATGACGCGAACGCCGTCGTGCTTCCAGCGCTCGGCGTCGCCGTGATCGTGCGAATGATCCGAATGGGTATGGTCGTGGTGGCCTGTCATCGTGCTGCTTCCGACAATTACATGACGTCAAACTACATAAAACCGTGATCGCAAACCAGTCCAGGAACAGGGAACATCATGCTGACTTGCGAATTAGCCTTATGAAGCTTAACCGTACCAGAGGAGAATTCCCATGGGTTCAACCGCAGACAAGGTAAAAGGCGCCACCAACGAAGCCATTGGTAAGGCCAAGCAGGGCATCGGCGAAGCCGTCGGCTCGGACAGGCTGCAGGGCGAAGGTGTGATCCAGGAAGTCAAGGGCAAGGGCCAGCAGGCCCTCGGCGAGGCCAAGGAAGCCACCAAGGACGCCGTCAACAAGGCGGCCGCCGCGGCCAACAAGAACCTCTGATCGACGCAAGTTGATTGCGAGAAAGCCGGTCCTGAGGGGCCGGCTTTTTTTACGTCATCCCTTATGTGCCTACTTCACAGCCAGCAGCTCAACGTCAAACATCAACGTCGCATTCGGCGGGATCAGGCCGCCGGCGCCGCGGGCGCCATAGCCCAACGCGGGCGGAATGATCAGGGTACGCTTGCCGCCGACCTTCATGGTCGCGACGCCTTCATCCCAGCCGCCGATGACCTGGCGCTGCCCGATCGTGAATTCGAACGGTTCGTTGCGGTCGACTGAGCTGTCGAACTTCTTGCCCTTCTGGCCGTTCTCGTACAGCCAGCCCGTATAGTGCATGACGCAGATCTGGCCCGGCTTCGGCGAAGCGCCTGTGCCGACGGTGCTGTCCGAAATCTGCAATCCCGATGCTGTGGTCATGGTTTTTCCTGCGGTCTGGGCCGCTGCTATGGTTGGACAGGCTGTTGCGGCAATTGCCAGGGCAAAGGCCGAGACGATCGATAATGTCGCGCGCTGTAAACGTCGCATTCCCGTGATATCCTTCCCGTGCAAATCGCACCGTGTCTAGCGCAACGCCCCGGCCGTTTCCAGCCCATGCGAGCTGCAAAAACGCCGGGTTGGAAGTCTAGCCCGGGCATAGCCGATTGGGAAAACCAGGCCGCTCGCGACACCTGAACCGGTGAGTTCGCCGACCCACATGCGATCTGATCGGGCGTCGGACTTGCGCACCTCTTCATCACGGTGCTGCTCGATTTCTTCGGGCTCCTGCTCATCGATATGCGTCAACTCCGACCGTGCGGCGTTATCGATGCGCAGGAGTTCATCGAGCTCGGCATGCAAGGCCAGATCGTCGCGCCGGTTGGTGCGCTGGATGAACAGCGTCATCATGAAGATCGCCAGCGTTCCGAAGGCCCCCCAACCAAAGCTGTCACGAGCGAACGTCAGCCATAATGCGCCATAGGCCGCAACGCCAAGGAAGGCGGCGGGATGTCCCGCCGCCTGCCCGACATGGGTGGTCCAGTGTTTGAGCGGTTCGGTCATGTTCGGGTTACTTCATCCTGACGCTGACAAAAAATTTCCCCGCGCGAACGCGGGGGATTTTCACGTCTTGATCCGACGACTTATCGCAGCAGCAAGATCAGGATGATGAGCGGAATCGGGATTCCGAGCAGCCAAAGCAGAATGGGCATGGGGTTTTCCTTTCCTGGTTGAAATCAGCGGCGGACCTTGCGGCCCCAGGTGCCGTCGCGAAGGCCTCCGCCTTCGGTGGCGGCGAGGCTGGCGCAGAAGGCGCCGAGCAGCAGCGAGGCCGTCAGCCAGAAAGCGAGCTGCATGGCGGCCTTGCGGGCGGCATCAATATCGGTCTTGGCCTGGGTCACGACTTCATTGACGCGCTTTTCGGCATCGGCCTGGCTGAGCCCGGTGCGCGCCGCAACGACCTTGGCGACATACTGCCGATCGGCAGGCTTCAGATCGCCGCCGCTGCGGAAGCTGCCGGTGAACAGCCGCACCATCTCGGCGCGTGAATCCTGCGGGTTGGTGGCGTTCGGAGCAGCCGGCGCGTCGGAACGGAACAACGTGTCGACATAGCCGTCCATCGGACCGGCTTGGCTTGCAGCGGTCGCTGCACCCTGCGAAGCGCCCGTTACGGCGCCGCTGAGCACGCTGGTCGCCGGCGTTGCCAGCAGCACAGCGCCTAGCACCGAAGCGAACGCCCAAGCGACGAAGCCATGCGCGGTGTCGCGAAAGTAGACCTCGTCGCTGTGAACGCCGATCCATCGCGACCGCAGCCGGCCGGCGATGTAACCGCCGAGTGACGAAGCGATCATGGCGATGACGAGGAGATAAAGACCGGTGCCGATCTTGAAGGTGGTGGCTGACACTCCCGCGCCGGCCCACGGCGACACCACGGACAATCCGAGCCCGGCGCCGAAGGCGAGCAGAACGAGGGTCACCGCGCAGCTCACCACAGCGCCGGCGGCGACTGCGGGCCATGATACGCCGGCGACGGAGGGTTCACCGGTTTCGGTCCCCGGTTGGACAATTACGGTATCGATCATCGTGCGCTCCCAGCTTGCGAAAATTCAATTCAATGCCGCATCAATGAGCAACGGCAATGTTTGTTCCGGGAAAGAATTCGCGAGCGGTGCGGTTCCAGCAGCGCGACGAATCCTTCACGTCGTCCACCGGACATTGTGTTCGCAATAACTCGGAACGCATATCGCAGGACGTGCAGGCGAGCACGCACCTCGATGATGTTCTGAATCATACGCAAGAATCTGTCAGCCAGTCGCATCGGAGCCCGGCCGCAGCGCTTAGCCACAGGCAGGCTCCGACAACGGACCTAGCGATTCATGAACAATGCAAGCAGCAGAATGATCGGAATCGGAATTCCGATCAGCCAGAGCAGCGCGCCTTTACCGAAACCCATGTCAGCCTCCTTGTGTTGGACTGCACGAATAACTCGCAAGGATTTCGAGGGTTCCCGCATCGTTGCGTAATCAATTGGCTGATGCGCCATCCCGATCCAGCGCGAAATCGCCCAGCAGCGGCGAGGTCGCCCCCGCGATCAGATCGCCGATCAACTGTGCGGCGAGAAAACTGAAGGTGATGCCGTTGCCGCCATAACCATAGGCGGCGTAGACGCCCTTTGCGTTCGGTACCGGACCGATCAACGGCAGCCCGTCGCTAGTGGTGTCGAACGTGCCGGACCAGCTAAACTCGATGTCCAGCCTGGCGGCCGGCCAAAGCGCGGCGAGCTTCCGGGTGAGCAATCGCGACTTCTCCGGGATCAGCGCATCGCGCGCGTCGGGCTCGACCACTTCCTCGCTATCTTCGCCGCCGATGATGATGCGACCAGCGGATGTCGAACGCGCATAGAGATAATCCTTGCTGTCTTCCCAGATCAGCGCGCCGTCTCTCCAGATGTTCTGCGGCTGCGGCGTGGTCGCGATCGCCCAGCTCGATGACACCGCGTGAACCGTGGAGTGTACGATATCGGGCATCACATAGCCGGTGGCGAGGATCACCGACCGCGCCTCGATCTCGCGGCCGTTCTTCAGGAGGACGCCGACCGACCGTGCCGCGGCATCGAACTGCACGGCCTCGGCCTCGAATATCCTGGCGCCGCGTCCGATGGCGACTGCGAGCAGTCCGCGCGCCAGTTGCATCGGGTCGGCATCCGCCGAGCCCGGCGACACGATCGCGCCGGCCCGGGCGATGCCGAACAATTCGAGCAGCATTGCATGATCGAGGAAGTCGCCGGGCAGCCCGGCACGTGCCCGCAGATCATGCTCTTCGCGCAGTTGCCTGCCGGTGTCGCCGGCCGCCAGCAGCAGCGAATTCTTGTCTCGCATCTCGCAGGGGACGCCGAGTTGCAGGACCAGCGATTTCAGCCGGGCGACCGCGTGCAGGCTCGCCAGATAGGCCCGCGACGCCCGCTCAAAACCGTAGATTTCCGCCAGTTGCGCCAGCGAGCGATCGATTTCCCACAGCAGCATCGAGGTCGAGGCGGCGGTGCTGCCGCGCCCCGGAAGCTCGCGGTCGACGATGACGACGTCGAGCCCCTGGCGCGTCAGGCGCTCGGCGACCAGCGATCCGGTGATGCCGCCGCCCACGATCAGTGCATCGCACTTCAGGTTCTCACCCACGTCGAGGCGAAGGGGAAGCTTGCCCGCGGCAAACCACGGCGAGCGGCCGCCGCGAAGGTCGGCCTGTTCGGTGTCGTCTGTATCGAGAACGCTGATAACGGACCTCAAGAATGGGGAGCGACGGACTGCAATGCAGGAGTGCCGGGGACCGGGGCAAGATGGCGGCACCCGCATCGGCTTAACCCGATCGACGAACTCTGGTTCCGATGTCGCTGGGATCAAGCGGCTACCACTGACGCGGTAAAGCTCAGGTCTTGACCGGTGTCATGTAGATTTCCGAACCGTCTTCGTCGATCACCACGACGGAGCGGCCACGGTCGCCATCATCGAGATCAATCGCGATCTGCCGGGCGATCAGATCGGCGGTCTTCCTGGCATCGCTTTCATTGGCGCAATCGAGTCCGACCGGATCCTCGAGCCGCACGCCGTCGGCAATATCAAAATGAAAAATGGGCATTGGCTGTCTCCTGTGGGAGGCAATGCCCGAAAATGGAGCCCGTTCCGTCATCTAGCTGGCTAGCGCACAGGCTCCCGGTGGCGAGCGATCTCGCCCCGGGAACCGGATCACTCAATAGCCGAGCGCGCAGCCGTCCTTGCGCGGGTCGGAGCCGCCGGTCAGCGTGCCCTTGTCCCAGTCGATCCAGATCGCCTGGCCGCCGCCGAGCGGTCCGACCACGCTGGTGGTCTTGTGCCCGATCTTCTTCAGGCCCTCGACGATATCAGCGGGAACGCCGTCCTCGAGCTGATAGACGCCCTCGTAATGCAGGCCGCGCGGCATATCGATGGCTTCCTGCACGTCGCAGCCATAGTCGAGCATGTTGGTCAGCACATGGCTCTGTCCGACCGGCTGGTACTGCCCGCCCATCACGCCGAACGGCATCACGGCGCGGCCATTCCTGGTGACGAGGCTCGGAATGATGGTGTGCAGCGGCCGCCTGCCGGGCGCAATGCAATTGGGATGGCCGGGCTCGATGCGGAAGCCGCCGGCGCGGTTCTGCAACAGCACGCCGGTCTTGTTGGAAACGATCGCCGCCCCGAAGGAATGCGCGACCGAATTGATGAACGAACAAACGTTGCGATCCTTGTCCACCACCGTGATGTAGACCGTCGAGGGATTGATCGGTGGCGTCACCACGGGCAGATCGAGCATGCCGTCCATCCGGATCTTGCCGACATACTCGTCGACGAATTCCGGGGTCAGGATCCGCGTCACATCGACATTGACCTGGGCGGGATCGCCGACATACTGCTCGCGCATTAAATACGCGACCCGCGCCGCCTCGGCTTCGAGATGAAAGCGCTCGACGCTCATGGGTTTGAATTTCGTCAGATCGAAGCGTGACAGGATGTTCAGCATCACCAGCATGGTGATCCCGGGGCCATTCGGCGGGCACTGCCAGACATCATGGCCCTTGTACAAGGTGCCGATCGGCGAGGTGGTTTCGGTGGTGTGCGCCTCAAAATCGTCCAGCGTGTGCAGCCCGCCGATGCCGCGCAGGGTCTCGACCATGTCCTCGGCGATGGCGCCCTTGTAGAACGCGTCGCGGCCGTCCTTGGCGATCGCGCGCAGCGTCTTGCCGAGCTCGGGCTGATGGATCACGTCGCCGGCCACCGCCGGCTTGCCGTTCGGCAGCAGATAGCGCTCGGTGTTGGTGCCCTTCTTGAGCTTGTCGAACTGGTTGTTCCAGTCAAAGGCGATACGCGGCGAGACGACATAGCCCCCCTCCGCGGCCTTGATCGCGGGCTGCAGCAGGGTATCGAAGCCGAGCTTGCCGTGATCGCGCAGGATGGTGGACCATGCATCGACCGAGCCCGGAATCGAGACGGCGTGCGCCGAGGTCAGCGGGATCGATTTGATGTTGCGTTCGAGATACCATTCCGGCGTTGCCGCCTGTGGCGCGCGGCCCGAGCCGTTATAGGCCACGATCTTGCCCTCGCCCCTGGACTGCAGCAGTGCAAAGCAGTCGCCGCCGATCCCGGTCGATTGCGGCTCGATCACCCCGAGCAGCGCGCAGGCCGAAACCGCAGCATCGGCAGCGGTGCCGCCGGCTTGCAGCACGTCGATCGCGGCGAGTGCGGCCAGCGGATGCGACGTCGCCACCATTCCGTTCTGGGCGTGGACCGTGGACCGGCCGGCGAGATGGAAATTCCTCATGCCAATTGCTCACTTTTGCGATTTTTATCGTGGTTTCGGGCGCGGATTTACCTGAGGTTTCCTTGGCATATTCAGGCCGCCATGGGAATGCTCAGGGATGCATGAGGCGGGCCCGCTGTCGTCCCAGCGAACACGTTCGCAGGGACGACGGGGGGTTTTGCTGCCGTTCCCCCCCCCCGCCCCCCTGATAAACCCCCGCCAAGTCGTTAACCGGCGCCGC
>NZ_JAUYAN010000305.1 GCF_030693485.1 Bradyrhizobium sp.
CAAACAGCGTCCCGCTTTGCCCGTGCTGTTCACGACAGGCTACACCCGCAATGCCATCGTTCACGAGGGGAGGCTGGATGCAGGCGTCCATCTTCTCAACAAGCCCTACACTCAACGTGATCTGGCATTCAAGGTTCGTGAATTGCTCGATTCCAAAAGCGCCTTGCGATAGGCAGTCAAACGAGTCTCCCAACTCACTCGATCACGATCTCGCCGACCATGCCGTGATCGGCGTGGGTCTTGCCGTCGCTGCCGGAAATTCCGCAGCGCAGGTCGGTGACCTTGCCGGTGGCGACCGGAACGAACCACCATTCCGCCGACGACCCCGGATAGACCTCGATCTCGCGGATCGCACCCTTGAACTCGGCGAGGTTGACGGTCTTGCCGTCGCGCAGCTGCGTGACCTGGACCTTGCGGGTGTAGATCATCTGGCTGAAGGCGTGCGAGGTGAAGTAGTGCGGATCGTTGCTCGGGTTCTTCAGCACCAGTTTGTAGAGCTTGCCGGTCTCGAATTTCAGTCTGTTGGGCACGAAGGCATGCTCGCCCGGCTTGCCGAGTTCGACGGTGACCACGATGGGTTCCTGGCCGGCCAGATTGCCGGCGGCCTGCGCGGCGGGGACTGCGACACAGAGCGCCGCGAGGATCGACAGGGAACGGAGCAAACGCATGGACATGACCTTTCCGGGAAGGCCACCACCTGGGTGATGGCGGCTGAGATGCTAATGCAAATGCGAATTATTTGCAAATATCCCATTTCTACGAAATTCGACACCCCGATGCATTGCCAAGGTCGTCGCCAGTCATCCCACCGGTCATGCCACCTGACGCGCGCTCAGATACCGACGTATCGCCGAGGCGCATAATTCCGGCCCGTTTCGCTTCGCATAGGCCGCCTGAATCGACTGGGCAGCCGTTCGATAGGAGGGCCTGGACAGCATCTCCTTGCACAGGCGCTGTATCCCGTCGGAATTGATGCCGCCGAGCGGAAGCAGTTTTGCTGCCCCCCTTTTCTCCAGGAAATGGACATTCGAATCCTGCTCGCGATGCAGCGGGATGCCGATCAACGGCACGCCCGCGGCCATCGCGCACTGCACGCTGCCCTGACCGCCCATGGTGATCGCGAGATCGACCCGCGGCATGATCTTGTGGCTCGGCAGCACGTCGCCGACAGTGACGTTCGCAGCCGCCAGGTCGCGGACGTCGTGCACCGTCCCGGCTACAATTACATTGGCATCGCTCGCCACGGCAGCCCGAACGACGCGGCGCACCAATTCCGCCGATGTAGATGTCAAGGCGACATAAATAGTCGGGCGCGAACGCTGCAAGGCCTGCTCGATCTCGGGCGGCACGGGCAGATCAAACTCGGCGAACAGCGGGCCGGTGTATTCGAACCGTGTCGTCGGCCAATAAGCATCGCCCCGCGGGCGCCAACTGCTCATGTCCTGTTCGCTTACGCCGTAGACTTCGGGCGCCTCGGTCACCAGCACAAGATCGCCAAGCAACAATGCGGGAAAGCTCGGTATCGGAGCCATACCGAGTTCCGCGGCCAGCGCATGATACCCCGAGAGATAGAATTTGCGGCCTGCGACGGTCTTGTTCAGCAGCCGGCGCACCAGTGTTTTTGGCAAATAGTTGAACAGCGGTACCGGCGCCGTGGATGGCGCGGGAAGCAGGTTGCGTTCGAACAACGGGGGAATGAATGCACCGGCGTGCTCCGTGATCAGCGGAATTCCGGCGAGCCGCGTCGAGAGCAGCGCGGTCAGCGTGAAGCCCGTGACCGCCGCCGATATTCCCTTGCGATTGAAATAGTCCGCCTCCGCCAGAACATAAGCGCGCATTTCATCGGGGCCGTACATGCTCTGGTCGGGACTGCCGACACCGACATTGTCGCCGACGAACCGATGTCCGCGGGCTTCGTCCATGCGAGGCCCGACGATGTCGAAGTCGATGCCCTCGTTGCGCAACAGGGCCTCGTGGACGCCGCCGTGCGTCGCCATGCACACCCTGGCGCCCTGCGCCTTCAGCGCCTTGTAAATCTGGATCATGCGCGAGGTCTCGGACAGGTACGCGCACATCGGCATCAGGCAAATCATGTGATTAATCCTTGCGAATAATCCTGGCATCTCGTCCAATTATGTAATATATTACCTAAATGACCGGACAAGGCAAGCGCCGCTACGAGCTTGACGCCGCGGAAACCCGCACCGCGGGAAAATCGGCGGAAGCGGTCCGCAATTTCAGGCTTATCCTGTTCTGCAGCCAGCGGCTGCGGCACCTCATGGACCAGCATCTTCGCGACGAGAACCTGACCAGCCAACAGGGCGTCTTGCTGAGCGTGGTGCGCGCCAGGGGAAAGCCGACCCTGGGTGAGGTGGCTTCGGCGATGGCGACAAGCCACCAGAATGCGAAGCAGATCGCAGCCGGCCTCAAGCGCAAGGGCATGCTCAGGATCGTTCAGGACAAGGCCGACGGCCGGGTGAAGCGCTTGACGGCGACCTCCGCCGGCAGCCGCGGCTGGGAATGGCGTAATGCCAGTGACTTCCGGATGATCGGAGAATGGTTTTCCGAGCTGTCGCAGGCCGACCAGAAGGCTCTTCGCCAGTTGCTGAAGCAACTCGCGAAGAGCTTGGGCGAATGATGACTGGCGGCGCTGTGGCCGACCCGTCCTGCATTTGCCACCAGATTACATTACCGGCAGCTATGCCTACCGCCCGCTGAACCGCGCCGCGCGCTTCTCGACGAACGCGTTGCGGCCTTCCAGCGCGTCCTCGCTGCGGCGGATATCCGCCTGCACCTCGATCTCGCGCTGGAACTGGGCGGCATAGCTCGCGTGCTCGCTCTCCTCCAGCAGCGCGCGGGTGGCGACCAGCGCGCGGGTCGGCCCGGCGGCGAGGCGCTGCGCCACTTGCACCGCTTCGCCGAGCAACTGCGCGTCATCGACCACCTGCCGCACCAGTCCCCATTCATGGGCGCGCTCGGCGGAGAGCGGTTCGTTCAGCAGCATCAGCTCAAGCGCGCGCTGGCGGCCGACCAGGCGCGGCAGCAGCCAGGTCGAGCCGAGGTCGGGCACCAGACCGATCCGGCTGAACACCTGTATGAAACTCGCGGACCGCGCCGCGACGATGATGTCGCCGGCCATCGCCAGGCTGAAGCCGCCGCCGGCCGCGACGCCGTTGACCGCGACCACGATCGGCACCCGGCATTCGCGCAATGCCCGGAACGCCGGCCAGTAAAACTTCATCACGCCGGCGACGATGTCGCTGCCGAGCGCCTCCGATGCTTTCAGGTTCTGGCCCGAGCAGAAGCCGCGGCCCTCCCCGGTCAGCACCAGCGCCCGCACGCCGGGGTCGGCGGCCATTTCGCCGATTGCGGCGGCGAGGCCGCCGAGCAAGTCGGGCGTCATGGCGTTCAGGCTCGCCGGCTCGTTCAGCGTCAGCACGCCGACGGCGCCGTTCCTGGCTTGCTTCACTCCGGCCATTTTGCTCTCCTTGCTGAAATTCGAGTGGGCAATGTGCCATCCTTGGCGCGCCACGCCAACTCGGCCCGGTCACCAAATGAAAACAAGGCAACCCCCATGCACGACCAGTTCTCCAACGCCCAGCAGTTCCGCAAACCGGCTGCCGTCTCCAAAGGCGGCATCGTCGCCGCGCAATCGCGCAAAGCGGCCGAAGTCGGCGCCGCCGTGCTGGCGGCGGGCGGCGACTGCGTCGACGCCGTGATCGCCACCACGTTCGCGCTGGGGGTGCTGGAGCCCTGGATGAGCGGCATCGGCGGCGGCGGGGCGATGGTGCTCTACCGCGCCCGCGAAAACCGTTACGAGGTGATCGACTACGGCATGGGGGCGCCGAACAGCCTGCGGCCGGAGGATTATCCGCTGACCGGCGACGGCGCGGCCTCCGATATCTTCCCGTGGCCGCGGGTCAAGGACGACCGCAATCTGCATGGTCCGGGCTCGATCGCGGTGCCCGGCGTGGTCGCCGGCATGGAAGAGGCGCATCGCCGCCACGCGAAGATGCCGTGGCAGGAATTGCTCGGCCCCGGCATCAAACTCGCCGACGAAGGCCTGCTGGTGGACTGGTGGACCACGCTGATGATCGCGAGTTCGGCCGCCGATCTCAGGCGGTACCCCGCCAGCGCCGCCGCCTATCTGCAGGACGGCCTGCCGCCGAATGCGCCATGGGGCATCAAGTCCAGCGTGCGGCTCCCGCAGGACCGGCTGAAGGCGACGCTGTCCTACCTCGCCGCCGAAGGTCCGCGCGATTTCTACCAGGGCGACCTCGCGCGCAGCATCGCGTCCGATATCCAGGCCGCCGGCGGCGCGCTTACGGTCGACGACCTCGCCGCCTTCCGCGCCCATGGCCGCGACGCGCTGGCGATTCCCTATCGCGGCGGCCATGTCTATGCGACGCCGGAACTGACCTGCGGCCCGACGCTGGCGCACACCTTGCGCCTGCTGCAGCAGAAGCTGCAGCCCGGCCGCGGCGGACCGGATGCGGCGGCCTACATGGAATATGCGCTGGCGCTGCAATCGGCCTATCGCGAACGGCTGCAGGACATGGGCGATGCCGACGGCCGGCGCGCGCTCGGCGCCGAGCATCTGGCGCCGGCCTGCACCACGCATTTTTCCGTGGTCGACCGCGAGGGCAACATGGCGGCGGTGACGCAGACCCTGCTGTCGACCTTCGGCTCGAAATTCGTCACGCCGCAGAGCGGCGTCACCATGAACAATGGTATCATGTGGTTCGACCCCACCCCCGGCGGGCCGAATGCGCTGGCGCCCGGCAAGCGCTGCCTGACCAATTACACCCCGGTGCTGGCGCAGGCCGCCGACGGCAGGCGCATGGCGCTCGGCGCCTCCGGCGGACGGCGCATCCTGCCGGCGGTGACGCAGATGCTGTCCTTCGTGATGGATTACGGCATGGACCTGAATGCTGCGATCCACGCCCCGCGCATCGACGCCAGCGAGGGCGCCGTGGTGATCGGCGACGTGCGGCTGCCGTCGCCGGTAAGCGACGCGTTGCGCGCAGGCTTCGATTACGAGGAAGCGCGGGTGCAGACGTTCCCGATGAAGTTCGCCTGCCCGAGCGTGGTGCTGCGCGACGGCGACACCAACTCAGGCGCAACGGAAAGTGCGCAGCCGTGGGGGGATGCGGTGGCGGAGGGATAGGACCGTCGGCTTGAACTGGGCCGCGCCAAATCCCAAATGACCAGCCTGGAAATTTGTGTTTCTCCGCTCAGCGCAACCGGCGAAACCTGACAAGGAAAATCCGGATGTGGTCCACCGTCACCTATTACGCCGTGCTGATATTCGAGGCCATCCTCGGTGTGTTCGGCATCCGTCTTTACGAAGAGCCACGGTATGATGTGGTCAACCGTGTCGCAGACGGGGTCGAGATTAGACGCTATGTACCGCGCCTCGCGGCTGAAGTGGAATTGCCCGCGGACGGCAAGGCCGGGCGTGACGACGCCTTCCGGCTGCTGTTTGCCTTTATCGCCGGCGCCAACCAGGCTTCCGGTTCCGGCAACGCCAGGATCGCGATGACCACGCCGGTCGAGGTGCGCGATCGCGAATTGCTGGCGATGACGGCACCCGTTCAGGCTTCCGTAGCATCCGGCAGGATGCGGATGCAGTTCTTCCTGCCGGCGAAATATGGCGAAGACAGCGCGCCGAAGCCGAGCGATCCGCGCGTGCGGGTGGTTAGCGTGCCAGGCGAGACCATTGCCACGCTGCGGTTTTCCGGATCCGGGGCCGATTTCGCGCAGCGCCAGTCCGAACTGATCGGCAAGCTGGCGGGATCGGCATGGCAGCCGGCCGGCGCGCCCTATTCGCTCACTTACGATGCCCCCTTCACGATACCGTTCCTGCGCCGCAACGAAGCAGCGGTCGCGGTGGTGGAGAGACGCTGAGAATTTTTCGCGGCGAACATTGCCCGGTCTCATGCCGCACACGGTACCGCAGCCAATCAGCCCGCCCGCGCCTCAACGCCGGCGGCCAATGGCCTGACCGAGGCCGGCGAATCCGGCGTGAACACGATCCCCTCATAGCCCTTAGCGGTGACGTCGTTGATGGCGGCGACGTATTTCGGTGTGCCGCCGTTGAATACGACATGCCGGACCTTGCCTTCCTCGTGGCCGGGCACATTGGAATTGTAGCCGGTGAACCATCCCTTGGCGTTGCGCAGCAGCATGATCGCGTACATCTTGGCGACGTAGCCGGTCCAGCGCTCCTGCGCCGCTCGGGTGGGATCGGCCCGCGTGTAGCCGCGCGCCCACATGTGCTGCAGCAGCGCGGTGCACCAGTTGACGCCGGTTTCGATTCCGCGCGGAAAATTGGTCGACGCCGAGCCGCTTTGCGGCCCGGTCGGCATCAGCAAATTCGGATAGCCATGCACCAGCATGCCGAGGAAGGTCGACGGACCGTCCTTCCATTTTTCGGACAGTTTTTCGCCGCCGATCCCGCTTATGTCGATGTGGTCATAGGCGCCGGTGATGGCGTCGAAGCCGGTGGAGTAGACGATGATGTCGAACGCGTGGTCTCCGGCGCTGGTGCGCAGGCCGGTCTCGGTGATCCGCTCGATCGGCGTCTCGCTGATATCGACGAGGTGCACGTTGGGCCGGTTATAGGCCTCGAAATAATTGGTCTCCAGCGGCACCCGCTGCACGCCGAAACCGTGATCCCTCGGGATCAGTTTCTCCGCGACCGCGGGATCGTTGACGCGGCGGCGGATCCGGTCGGCGATGTAGGCTGAGAATTCGGCGTTGGCGGCCGGGTCGGTGAAGATTTCCCGGAAATTGCTCAGCCAGATTCCGAATCCGGGTTCGTCGTAAAGCCGGTCCCACAGCGCCAGCCGTTCCTCGCGCGTCACCTCGAAGAAGCCGCGACGGTCGGGCTCGTGCACGAAGCCGCCGGGGGTGCGGCCGCAGGTCTCGAAAATGTCGTCATAGCGCGCGCGGATATCGGCCATCTCGGTGTCCGAGATCGGGCTGTTGTTGAGCGGCGCGCTCCAGTTCGGCCGCCGCTGGAACACCGTGAGCTCGCCGACCTTGTCGGCGATCTCACCGATGATCTGGATGGCGGTGGCGCCGGTGCCGATGACCGCGACCTTCTTGCCGGCCAGCTCGACCGGCTGGTGCGGCCAGTGGAAGGTGTGGAACGAGCGGCCCTTGAAGCTGTCCATTCCCGCGAAGCGCGGCAGCGTCGGCGCCGACAGCAGCCCGACCGCCATGATGACGAAGCGACAAGTCAGCTCGCGGCCATCGTCGATCCGGAGCCGCCACAGGTCATCGGCCTCGTCGAACTCCGCCGCCTCGACCTTGCAGTTGAACTGCATGTACTTGCGGAGATCGAACTTGTCGGCGACGTAATTGAGATAGCGGAGATTCTCCGGCTGGCCGGAAAACCGTTCCTTCCAGTGCCACTCGTCGAGCAGTTCCTTCGAGAACGAGTAGCCATAGGTGTAGCTCTCGGAGTCAAAGCGGGCTCCGGGATAGCGGTTCCAGTACCAGGTGCCGCCGAGGTCGGGGGCGGCGTCCAGCACCAGCGCATCGACGCCGAGGTCGGCGAGGCGCTTGATCTGGTAGATTCCAGCCACACCCGCGCCAACGACGATGACCTCGTAATGCGACTTGTCACCCGCCATTATTCCCTGCTCCGGAATTCTGTTTTGAACATCGACGAATAATGCGCCTTGCGTTTCGCCACGGCAATAGCCGGCGCATGGCGAGGCCCGCAGACAACCCATCTCGCCAGGGATCGGCCTGGACCGGGTGCAGGTTGCGACATCACGATGTCATGGCCCGCGGCTGGCCGGCCACGGCTCAGACGACGAGGTCAACAACCAGAAGCAGGACACTGGAGACCAGGCCTGCGAACGGCACCCATCGCGGACAGATGAACGTTCCTGGCGGCGGAGCTTCGGACCTGGCCTTGATCCGGATCAGCGCGAGATTGACGATTGCGAAAACGAAGAGCGTAAAGCGCGCCGTGAGATCTGCAAGGCCCGCGAGCGGAACGATCAGCGCCAGCACGAGAATCGCCCCGACGCCGAAAGCGGTTGCGAGCAGCGGCGTGTGCGTCACCGGGTTCAATCGAGTGAGTGCCTTCGGCAGGCTGCCCTGATCGGCCAGGCCATAGATCACCCGGGCGATCATGATCATGTGCACGATGACGCCATTGAGCGTGGCGACGATCGCGATTGCGCTCATCGTAACGAGCGGCAGGCCCGTAAGACGCTCGAACACCAAAGCCAGAGGCGCCGGCGAGCGAGCCAGCTCTTGCGGCGGCACTGCCGTCACCGCGATCCATACCACCAGCGCGTAGACAAGGGCGGTCAGGCCGAGGGTCAGGAACAGCGCACGAGGCAGGGTGCGGCTCGGCTCCTTGATCTCCTCGGCGACGTTGACGAGATGCTCGAAGCCGATAAAGGCAAAGACTGCGATGAGCGAGGTTCCGGCTATTCCGGCCCAGGCCGCCGAATCGCCGGCAGAAGGCCAGATTTCGGGAAGCCGCGCGACGACCTCGGTGCCGTGACCGAGACCGGCGACGATGATCAGCACGAGCCCGCCGATTTCGATCACCGTCATGATGCCGGCAAATGTGACCGACTGGACCGTGGCAAGACATGCCACCGCACCCATGGCAAGGACAACCCCGGAAATGATCCACGGCGCTGCAACGGGCACAAATACCGCGACATAACCGGCGCTGCCGACGCTGATCGTCGCGGCCGAGATCGTCGCCGTCGCAACCACCAGCAGCCCGACGGCAAGGCTGAGCCAGTCGCGCCGGAAGGCCGCCTGCACATAGGCCGCTTCGCTCGCGCTCACCGGCATGCGCGTCCCCAGCTCAGCAAAGGACGCCGCACTGAAAGCCATCACGATGGCGGCGCCGATGAAGGCCAGCGGTGTATGCATTCCGCTGCGCCCCGCGGCAATTCCGACGAGAACATAGATGCCGGCTCCGATGGTGACGCCGAGCCCATAAAGCACGGCATGCGTCAGCGTGAGCGATCGCACGAGGCGCGGCGCGGCGTCCCGCGTTGCAGTGGACTGGACGGACATCCAACGTCTCCTCGCTCGGCAAGTCGAGCACGATGCCGGGAGGCACGGGCGACCTTGAACATGTTTTTTGATGGATTCAGCGGCCGGTGTCCATCGTCACCGCACCAACATGCGGAACCGGCAGCGCTATCGATCGGCGTCCGATCCGGGAAGCATCCGGGTCAGTGTACGATCCCCGAACACCCAGTGATGCAGCAGCGCCGCGGCGGCATGCAGGCCGGCCAACGCCAATAGCCCGTGCGCGAGCAGTTCGTGGATTCCTTTAAGACTACGCGCGAAGGCGCGATCGGCGGGCCAGGGCGAAGCAATGTCGAACAGTCCGAATACCGGCAAGGCATCGCCACGGGCGAACTGCACGGCGATGCCGACCAGGGGGACGGCGACCAGCAGTACGTACAAGCCGACATGCGCGAGCTTGGCTCCGAGGCCCATCCAGCCGGCAAATGACCCGTCGCCGAATTCGGTCTTCTCTACCGGCGGCGAGGGATCCGCGGTGCGGTACAGCAGGCGCACGATCGTCAATACGATCACCAGCAGTCCGGCAGCGATGTGAATTTGGAGTCCAGTCGCCCGGGCCGGTCCCTTCGGCAACAAGTCGTCGGATACACCCAAAACCCAGGCCAGGATGACCAGCGCCACCGCAAACCAGTGGAGTGACTGCGCAACGGCACCGTAGCGGGTCGGTGAGTTGAAGATTTGCATTGGTATCAGGTAGCAAACCGCAGAGGCAACACGGTTGATATGGATCAACCGCGCGGCGTAACCTTGCTGCGGCGCCGGTTCGCCGGCAGCATGCGCGCCGGTTCAGGCCGCCGGAAATGACCGAACCTCGACCAATGCGCTGGAAAGGCGGCGATACAGATCGCGCCGCCGGGCAATCGGCCACCAGTCGTACAGAAAGATTTCGAGTGGGCGCCAGTTCGCGACCCAGCCCAAAATCAGGAAACTCTCCTCGATCATGCGGCTGAGCGCCCCCTCGACGAATCCGCTTGCGAAGCGAGCGATGGCAAAGCACGCGATCAGCACGATCATGCCGATGGCGAGGGAACGGCGGCCAACCCGGAACAGCTCGGTGAGGTCGCCCTGCAAGACCGTCGCGCGGTGGGAAAAATACCCGCGGATGGCTTCGGCCAAATCCTGCGCCGCCTTGTTCTGAAGCTCGCTTGCCGGGAAATGGACGATAATCCTGATGGGTTGATCGGTGCGCAATTCGCGCGCCCAACCGACGATGAATTCCTCCGCCTCGCGGTCGAGGTCGCGCTCCCGAAACGGCGAGGGGTCCAGGGTATGAAAGAGCTGCGCGATCTCGTCGACACGCAGCTCGATGGCATGGTCAGTGTTTTCGATCGTCATGGTCAATGCACCGCAACCCTGAAGCGGCCGCGCCCGATGGACTTCAGGGCTTCCAGCGACACGAGGACGGCAATCCCCGCCGCCAGCGTCAATGCGAGATCGTCGAGATGCAAGGGCCCGAAGCGGAACAGCGCGCTGGCGGGAGGGAAGAGCAGCGTCAGACTTAGCATGACTGGAACGACCAGCATCACCCATGCGAGCGCGGCATTCGGCCGCCGCAGCGCCGCGATCAGCGACGCACTGAACGAGCGATTGACGAAGATCAGGCTGACAATGACCAGCACCAGCGAGAAGAATGTCAGCGCCCGCACCTCCGCCTCCGGCATGCCGCGTGTCAGCGCCGTGAGGTAGATGACGGTGACCAGCACGAAGGCCAGGGTTCCCTGCACCAGGCTCCACCCGATCAGGCTGGCCGAGAACAGCGGCTGATCGGGCGGCCGCGGCGGTCGGCTCATGACGTCGTCCTCTTCCGTTTCGGCCTCGAACACCAGCGAGCACACGGGGTCGATGATCATCTCCAGGAACGCGATGTGGATCGGCCCGAATATGATCGGCAGGCCGAACAGCAGCGGCAGCAGCGCCAGGCCCGCGATCGGCACATGCACCGCGAAGATGAACCCCATCGCCTTGCGAAGGTTGTCGTAGATCCGGCGGCCGAGCCGCACCGCGTGCACGATCGAGCCGAAATCATCGTCGAGCAGCACGATGGAGGACGCCTCGCGCGCCACATCGGTGCCGCGGCCGCCCATCGCGATGCCGATATGCGCCGCCTTGAGCGATGGCGCGTCGTTGACGCCGTCGCCGGTCATGGCGACGATGTCGCCGTTGGCCTTGAGCGCATCGACGATGCGAAGCTTCTGATCGGGCATGATCCGCGCGAACACGGTCGCGGTCCGCACGCGCTGCGCCAGTTGTTCCGCGCTCAGCGTTTCCAGTTGTTCTCCGGTCGCGAGGTCGGCGGTGTCGAGACCGGCCTGACGGGCGATCGCCGTGGCGGTCGCGGGATAGTCGCCGGTGATCATCACCACCCTGATGCCGGCGGAGCGGCACTCGGCGACGGCGGCGGGCACGCTCTGCCGCAGCGGATCGGCGAGGCCGACCAGCCCTGTGAACTCGAAGACGAAATCATGCTGCGACAGGGGCCATGCGGCGCCAGCGAGGGAAGCGCGGGCGACGCCGAGGACACGCAGGCCTTCGGCGGCCATGACGTCCACCGAGCGCTTCAGCGCGGCCAGCTCGGGGGCACCGAGGTGGCAAAGATCGGATATGGCCTCGGGTGCGCCCTTGGCCGCGACGACGAACTCCTGAGCATCGGAAGGCTGCCACACCTGCGACATCGCCAGCAGACCGGGACGAAGCCCATAGGCATGCACCAGCTTCCATTCGGGATCATGCAAACGCCCGCTGCCGGCCAAGTGCTCGCGGCCGAGGGTGTGAAACGCTTTGTCCATGGGATCGAACGGGTCGCGCGCGCTGGCCAGGATTCCGTATTCGACCAGCGCGTGGAAGCGCTCCGGCATCGGGGCACCCTGTGTCTCCCTGGGCCGGAACGTGTCGTCGTCCGCGAGCCGCAATTCCGCAATGGTCATCCGGTTCTCGGTCAGCGTCCCCGTCTTGTCGGTGCAGAGCACCGTGGCGGAACCGAGGGTTTCGATGGCTGCGGCGCGCCGGGTCAGCACCCGCGCCTGCGAGATTCGCCACGCGCCCATCGCCATGAAGACGGCCAGCACGACCGGAAATTCTTCCGGGAGCATCGACATGCCGAGCGCGATGCCCGCCAGCACCGCATCCAGCCATCCGCCGCGCAGGGTGCCGTACAGCACCACCGCCAGAATGCTGACCGCAGCGCCGGCGATGGCGAAAATCCGCACCACGCGGCGGGTCTGCGCCTGCAGCCGCGGCGGCTCCGTCTCCAGCGTGGCGAGCGACTGACCGATCTTGCCGATTTCGCTGCGGATGCCGGTTGCAACGACCTCGGCTATGGCTGTGCCGCGCACCACCAGCGAGCCGGAGAACACGATGGGCAGGTCATCGCCGCCGGGCCGCCGGCTTTCGGAAGGACCGGCATCGGCACGCGCGGTCTTGCGCACGGGAACCGACTCGCCGGTTAGCAGCGATTCATCGGTCTGCAGGTCCCGGCATTCGACAATGACCGCGTCGGCGGGCACCCGGTCGCCTTCGGCCAGCACCAGGATATCGCCACGCACGACTTCGCGGCCGGTGATCCGCTTGCGCGCGCCGTCGCGAATCACCAGCGCGCGCGGACTGGTGAGGTCGCGCAGCGCCTCCAGCACGCGCTCGGTGCGGCTTTCCTGGATCACCGTGATCAATATGGACAGGGTCGCGAACATCCCGAGGATGATGGCTTCCCTGAGATCGCCGAGCAGCAGATAGATCGCGACGCCGCCGAGCAGCAGCGCCAGCATGGGTTCGCGCACCACCTCGAGGACGATCCGCAACGGCGTGCGGCGGTCCGGCCGGGGCAACTCGTTGTAGCCCTCGGCCTGCAGTCTGGCCTGGGCTTCTGCCTCGCTGAGACCATGGATCGAGCCGGGCAATGGTATTTCGTCGGGCATTTGGCCTGCTTTGGGGATTTGGGCGGGGGCGCACCGGAGATTAGCCAACATTGCACGCCGGTCGAGTGACGTGAATTTTATCGCCCCCGCGCTGCCCGCATTTGATCCATCGCAGAAGGTGGCGCACACTTGCTGCGGAAATGCGAGTCCCCCGTCTCGCGACCGCCGGAACGCAGCCGCGGTTATGGAAAATTGGCTGAACCTTTGCGCCGGGCTGCCGCGTATCTGAGGGGTACGATCATCGCCAAGCGGAGCCCCTCATGCGCGCCTTTTTCCTGCTCGTCGTATTGCTGATCGGCTTCAGCGCCCCGGCCCGCGCCGCCGACGACGTCGCCGCCGCACAAAACGTCATCCGCTCCCAGGTCGAGGCATTCGGCCGCGACGACGCCGCGGCGGCCTATTCCCATGCGGCGCCCGCGATCCAGGAAGTCTTCCCGCAAGACATCTTCATGGCGATGGTGCGCGGCAGCTATGCGCCGGTCTATCGCCACAAGAGTTTCGAATTCGGCGAGGCGCGGGTCGCCGACGGCAGGATCGCGCAACGCGCTCACATCGTCGACGCCGAGGGTGTGCCATGGGAGGCACTTTATACGCTGGAGCTGCAGTCCGACGGCAGCTTGAAGATCTCGGGCTGCACGCTGCTGAAGGCGGGCCAGGCGGCGTAAAACCTCCGCTGCCGGTATCTCGACAACATCAGGCCGGAATTCGCGCCAGATCTTTTGGCATTGCCACGGTGCGGGGTTTGCGCCTTACTCGCGGCGAATAGCAAAACGGCGTCCAGATCCGGGAGGAGATTTCAATGAAAACAGTACAAACGATGCTGGCCGAGGCCGAAGCCGCGGTGCCGCGCATCAGCCCCGAGGAAGCCAAGGGACTGGTCGGCCGGGCCGATGTGCTGTTTCTCGACGTCCGCGAACCGGCCGAGGTCGCAACATCGGGCAAGGTGCCGGGCGCCCTCGCCATTCCGCGCGGCCTGGTGGAATTTCGCGCCGATCCGGCCTCCCCGCTGCACGATGCGGCATTCGACCGGGCCAAGACCGTGGTGGCCTATTGCGCCTCGGGCGGCCGCTCGGCACTGGTGCTCAAGACGCTAAAGGAAATGGGCTACGAAAACGTCCGCAACCTCGGTGGTTTCAAGAGCTGGCTCGATGCCGGCGGCGACGTCGAAAAGGGATAATTGCCGTCACGCCATCGCCAGCCGCGAGCGCGCCCTCGCCCGCAGCAGCAGCGCCGTCACGATCACGATGTTGAGCGCGTTCCAGATCACGCCGTTGAGGAACGCCGCCGCGTAGGAGCCGGTGGCGTCGAAGATCACGCCGGAAATCCAGCCGCCGCCGGACATGCCGAACACCGAGGCCATGATCACGATGCCGACGCGGGTCGCGGCCTCGCTCGCCGGCATCGATTCCCGGACGATGATGGCGTAGCTCGGCACGATGCCGCCCTGGAACAGGCCGAACATCGCGGAAATCAGGTAGAGCGACGTCAGCCCGTCGAAAAACAGATAGAACAGCAGGGCAAAGCCCTGCGCCACCGATCCGATCAACAGCGTCGGGATACCGCCGATCTTGTCGGCGAGATAGCCCGAGCCGATTCGGCTGATGATGCCGCATGCCATCATCAGCGACAGCATCTCGGCGCCCCGCGCCACGCCGTAGCCGAGATCGCCGCAATAGGCGACGATGTGCACCTGCGGCATCGCCATCGCCACGCAGCAGGAGATGCTGGCGATGCACAGCAGCACCGTCAGCGTGTTGGCCGACATTTTGAGATCGATTCGCGGCGGCGGCGCGTTGCTGTGATCCTGCGCCGCGCTGCCGCCCATGACGCGGCGCAGCACCAGCAGCAGGATCGTCATCAACAGGCCGACGGCAATGCCGATGCCGACATGGGTGGCGCGCCAGCCATAGGCCTGCGTGCTCCAGTTGATCAGCGGCGGCCAGAACGTGCCCGCGACATAATTACCTGACGCGACGATGGTCACCGCCAGCCCGCGATAGCGCTCGAACCAGTGCGAGGCCTCCGCCATCAGCGGCGCGAAGGTGGCCGACGTGCCGAGGCCCATCATGAAAGAAATGACGATGAACTGCCACAGCGCGGTCGACAGTCCGGCCAGCACATAGGAACCGGTCAGGAAGGCGATGCTGACGGCCATCGCCGGCACGATGCCGAGCCGGTCGGTGATCTTGCCCATGATGACGCCGCCGACACCGAAGCCGAGGAAGATCATGGTGGCGGCGAACGAAACCGCGCCGCGGCTGGTCGCAAATTCCTGCTGCACCACCGGCATCACCACCACGACCGACCACATCCCGACCGCGCCGACGGAGCCGATCAGGACCGCCAGCGCGAGGCGCAGCCACGCCTGGCGCGAGTCCGGGGTGAAGGGCGTCGAATCTTTCGATGGTTGGGAGGGGGCGTACACGGCGGCAACTTCGTCGCCCCGGGGTTCCAGGTCAAGCCACATGGCGCGATAATGGGCATGCAGATGCAGCGCAGCAGAACCTGTGTCGTCTCCCTGCTTCACATTCCGTCATTCCGGGGCGCCGCTGAGCGGCGAGCCCGGAATCTCGATCAATTGCCGCGAGATTCCGGGTTCGATGCTGCGCATCGCCCCGGAATGACGGGTCGTTAACCCTTTCCTAACCATAAAGACGGCAAAAATTGCCTAGTGGAGTTGAGTGTCGTCAGCCGCGTAAAAACGGGAGAACCCCCGTGGACGCCAAAGCGGTGCCTCACTTTCGAAACGGCGGCCCTTCGGCCGCCGCGCAGACGTTTGGCGCCCGGGGCCGGCATTCGCGGGGGGATG
>NZ_JAUYAN010000313.1 GCF_030693485.1 Bradyrhizobium sp.
ATGCATCAAGGGATCGCGCGCGCCGAGCAACTGCGCATGGCGCATCGCGCGGCGCATGATCCGGCGCAGCACATAGCCGCGGCCCTCGTTCGACGGCAGCACGCCGTCGGAAATCAGGAAGGCGGAGGAGCGCAGATGGTCTGCGATGACGCGGAACGACGCGACGGTCTGCTCCTGCGGTCCGGTCCCGAGCGCGGATGCGGTAGAATCGATCAGATGACGGAAAAGATCGGTCTCGAAGACGCTGTCGACACCCTGCAGGATGCAGGCCATGCGCTCCAGCCCCAAACCCGTGTCGATCGAGGGACGCGGCAGCGGCTGGCGCTCCTCCTTCGTCACCTGCTCGAACTGCATGAAGACGAGATTCCAGAATTCGAGGAAGCGATCGCCATCCTCCTCCGGGCTGCCAGGAGGGCCGCCCCAGATGTGCTCGCCACGGTCGATGAAGATCTCAGAGCAGGGACCGCAGGGCCCGGTGTCACCCATGGCCCAGAAATTGTCCGACGTCGGGATGCGGATGATGCGATCGTCGCCGAAGCCCGCGATCTTCTTCCAGAGGGCGGCCGCCTCATCGTCGGTGTGATAGACCGTGACCAGCAGCTTGTCCTTCTTCAGGCCGAAATCCCTGGTGATCAGGTTCCAGGCGAGCTCGATCGCGCGCTCCTTGAAGTAGTCGCCGAACGAGAAATTGCCGAGCATCTCGAAAAAAGTGAGATGCCGCGCGGTGTAGCCGACATTGTCGAGATCGTTGTGCTTGCCGCCGGCGCGCACGCATTTCTGCGAGGTGGTGGCGCGCTGGTACGACCGCTTCTCGACACCGGTGAAGACGTTCTTGAACTGCACCATGCCGGCATTGGTGAACATCAGCGTCGGGTCGTTGCGCGGCACCAGCGGTGACGACGGCACGATCTCGTGGCCCTCCGCCGCAAAGTAATTCAGAAATGCCGACCTGATCTCGTTGACGCCGCTCATGTCCGTCCAATCGTAAAAAGCCCGGGGATTCGCTGCAAACGCGCCATCTCACCGGCCCAAGTACCAAGCCATGGCTTTTAGACAAGGGGGATGGCGCTGTCCAGAAAGTGTGCAACAAATCAGCGGCTTGCCGCAGCAGCACAAGGTTCGTTGATAATTGCTGCGGCCGCGTTGACAGCCTTGCCGTGGCCGTGGTTTCCTAAGCCTCGTTCAAGATAGTCACGTCGGGAGAGATCGGCTTACACGCCGGCGCCGAAGGAGCAACCGCCCCGGAAACTCTCAGGCAAACGGACCGCGTGACTTGCTAGCATCTGGAAAGAGGCGCCGCCGGGCCAGTCCCGGGATGCGTCCGCCGACGGGATAATACTCTCAGGCACAGCGACAGATGGGGCTTCGACAGGTTTTCGAGGAATCCTCCTCGGCAACCGCGAGGGCCTCATGATGCTTGCGCGCGAAACCGAAACCGCATTGAAAACCACGCCCTTGCATGCGCTGCATAGCGCCAGCGGCGGCAAGATGGTGCCCTTCGCCGGCTACGATATGCCGGTACAATTCGCACCCGGCGTGCTCAGGGAACACCTGCATACCCGCAATTCGGCCGGGCTGTTCGACGTCTCGCATATGGGACAGCTTGAACTGCGGGCGAAATCCGGCCGGATCGAAGACGCCGCTCTGGCGCTGGAGCGGCTGGTGCCGCAGGACATCCTGGCGGTTGCACCGGGCCGGCAGCGCTACGCCCAGTTCACCAATGAGGCCGGCGGCATTCTGGACGATCTGATGGTGGCGAATTTGGGCAGCCATTTGTTCCTGGTGGTCAACGCCGCCTGCAAGGCCGAGGACGAGGCGCATCTGCGCTCGCACCTGTCGGACAGCTGCATCATCGAGCCGCTTGCCGACCGCGCGCTGATGGCGCTGCAGGGACCGAGCGCCGAATCGGTGCTGGCCCGGCTGTGCCCCGAAATATCGGCGATGCGGTTCATGGATACGGGGCCGCGCCGCATCGACGGCGTCGATTGCTTCGTCTCGCGCTCGGGCTACACCGGCGAGGACGGCTTTGAGATTTCGGTGCCAGCCGAACAGGCGGAAGCCTTGGCGAAAACGCTGCTGGCGAATGGCGACGTGCTGCCGATCGGGCTCGGCGCGCGCGACAGCCTGCGGCTCGAGGCCGGGCTCTGCCTCTATGGCCACGATATCGACACGACGACGACGCCGGTCGAGGGCGCGCTGGAATGGTCCGTTCAGAAGAGCCGCCGCCAGGGCGGCGCGCGCGCCGGCGGTTTCCCGGGCGCCGACAGGATTCTTGCGCAGTTCGAAAAAGGCGCATCGCGCCGCCGGGTCGGGCTGAGGCCGGAAGGCCGCGCCCCGGTGCGCGAAGGTGCGCCGCTATTCGCGGACGAGGTTTCGTCCGAACCGATCGGCCAGGTCACCTCGGGCGGATTTGGCCCCAGCCTCAATGCCCCTGTCGCGATGGGCTATCTGCCGGTTTCGCTCGCCGCCGCGGGCTCCCTGGTGTTCGCCGAATTGCGCGGCGCGCGGCTGCCGCTGCGGGTCGCCGCCACGCCCTTCGTTCCCAACACGTACAAACGTTGAACCTCAAAACGCTGAAGGATCCGTCATGACGACGCTCTACACCACCGACCACGAATGGCTCCGGATCGAGGGCGACGTCGCCACCATTGGCGTCACCGATTACGCGCAGTCGCAGCTCGGTGACGTGGTGTTCGTCGAGCTACCAAAGGTCGGCCGCAGCCTGAAGAAGGCCGAAGCCGCCGCCGTGGTCGAGTCGGTCAAGGCGGCCTCCGACGTCTATGCCCCGATTACGGGCGAAGTGCTCGAGGTCAACGACGCGCTCGCCGCCGAACCGGCGCTGGTCAATTCCGACGCCGGCGGCAAGGCATGGTTCTTCAAGTTGAAGATCGCAGACAAGAGCGAACTCGGCGGCCTGATGGACGAGACCGCTTACGCCAAGCACACCGCGTGAGCAGCGAGGGTATGAACATGAACGCGCCGCTTAAACACTCCGACGAGCCCGCCGCCACCTTCGTGCGCCGCCACATCGGCCCTTCGCCGCGCGACGTCAGCGCGATGCTGGAGACCGTGGGCTCGAAAAGCCTTGATACGCTGATGGCCGAAACCCTGCCGTCCTCGATCCGGCAGCAGGCGCCGCTCGATCTCGGCAGCGCCTTAAGCGAAACCGACGCGCTGGCGCATATGCGCGAGCTGGCGGCGCAGAACGAGGTGTTCACGTCGGTGATCGGCCAAGGCTACTCCGGCACGATTTTGCCGGCGGTGATCCAGCGCAACATCCTGGAGAACCCGGCCTGGTACACGGCCTACACGCCGTATCAGCCGGAGATCAGCCAGGGCCGGCTGGAAGCCCTGTTCAATTTCCAGACCATGATCTGCGACCTCACCGGGCTCGATGTCGCCAACGCCTCCCTGCTCGATGAAGCCACCGCTGCGGCGGAAGCGATGGCGCTGGCGGAACGCGCCGCGCACGGCAATGCAAAGGCGTTCTTCGTCGATTCCGAAGCGCATCCGCAGACGCTGGCGGTGCTGCGCACCCGCGCCGAGCCGCTGGGGTGGAGCCTCATCGTGGGCGATCCCCTTGTCGATCTCGACAACGCGGCGGTGTTCGGTGCCCTGCTGCAATATCCCGGCACCTCGGGCGCGGTGCGCGACCTCAGGCCGGCGATCGCGGCGCTTCGGGCCAAAGGCGCGCTGGCCGTGGTTGCCGCCGATCTGCTGGCGCTGACGCTGCTGGCGTCGCCGGGCGAGCTCGGCGCCGACATCGCCATTGGCTCGGCGCAGCGTTTCGGCGTGCCGATGGGATATGGCGGACCGCATGCGGCCTATATGGCGGTGCGCGACGCGCTGAAGCGCTCCTTGCCGGGGCGGCTCGTCGGGCTGTCGATCGATTCGCGGGGGCAGCCGGCCTATCGGCTGGCGCTGCAGACCCGCGAGCAGCATATCCGCCGCGAGAAGGCCACCTCCAACATCTGCACCGCGCAGGTGCTGCTGGCGGTGATCGCCTCGATGTACGCGGTCTATCACGGCCCGGAAGGGCTGACCCACATCGCGCGCACGGTGCATCGTCGCACCGCGGTACTGGCTGCCGGATTGCGCCGGCTCGGCTTTGCGCCGCAATCTCAGGCATTCTTCGACACCGTGACGGTCGATGCCGGCAGCAAGCAAAGCGAGATCGTCGCGCGCGCCTTGGCCGAAAAGATCAATTTTCGCATCGGCAAGCGGACCCTTGGGATCTCGCTGGACGAGACCACAACGGCAAAAGAGGTCGAGGCGGTGTGGCGGGCGTTTGGCGGCAAGCTGGCCTATTCGGAGGTTGTGGCGGGCGCACACGAGGCGCTGCCGTCCGAGTTGAAGCGCGCCAGCGGCTTCCTCAGCCATCCCGTCTTCAACACCCACCGCTCCGAGACCGAGCTGCTGCGCTACATGCGAAAACTCTCCGACCGCGATCTCGCGCTCGACCGCGCCATGATCCCGCTGGGCTCCTGCACCATGAAGCTCAACGCCACCTCGGAGATGATCCCGCTGACCTGGCCCGAATTCGGCGCGCTGCACCCGTTCGCGCCGGCCGACCAGGCCAAGGGCTACCATGCCCTGTTCAAGCGGCTCGAAAAGTGGCTGTGCGACATCACCGGCTATGACGCGATCTCGCTGCAGCCGAATTCCGGCGCCCAGGGCGAATATGCCGGGCTGTTGGCGATCCGGGGCTACCACGCCGCACGCGGCGAGCCACACCGCAAGGTGTGCCTGATCCCCTCCTCGGCCCACGGTACCAATCCGGCCTCCGCCAGCATGGTCGGGATGGAGGTCGTGGTGGTGGCCTGCGATGCCAGGGGCGATGTCGACGTCGACGATCTCCGCGCCAAGGCGGAAAAGCACTCGCAAAACCTCGCCGCCATCATGATCACCTACCCCTCCACCCACGGGGTGTTCGAGGAGCATATTCGCGAAATTTGCGAGATCGTGCATGGCCATGGCGGACAGGTCTATCTCGACGGCGCCAACCTGAACGCCCAGGTCGGGCTGTCGCGGCCCGGCGATTACGGCGCCGATGTCAGCCATCTCAATTTGCACAAGACCTTCTGCATTCCGCATGGCGGCGGCGGCCCCGGCATGGGTCCGATCGGCGTCAAGGCGCATCTGGCCCCGTTCCTGCCGGGCCACCTCTCAGCCGACGGACGGGCGCCGGTCGGACCGGTGTCGGCGGCGCCATTCGGCTCGGCCTCGATACTGACCATCTCCTACATCTACATCCTGATGATGGGAGGCGAAGGCCTCACCCGGGCGACCGAAATCGCGATCCTCAACGCCAATTACATCGCCACCCGGCTCGATCCGCATTTCCCGGTGCTGTACCGCAACGCCAAAGGCCGGGTCGCCCATGAATGCATCGTCGACCCCCGGCCGCTGAAGGCAACGAGCGGCGTCACCGTCGACGACATCGCCAAGCGGTTGATCGATTACGGCTTCCACGCCCCGACCATGAGCTTTCCGGTGCCGGGCACGCTGATGATCGAGCCGACCGAGTCGGAATCCAAGGCCGAGATCGACCGCTTCTGCGACGCCATGATCGCGATCCGGCAGGAGATCGCCGAAATCGAATCCGGCCGCTGGAAGGTCGAGGCCTCGCCGCTGCGCCACGCCCCGCACACCGTGCACGACATCGCCGATGATGGCTGGCAGCGGGCCTATTCCCGCACAGATGGTTGCTTCCCCGCCGGCACCTCGCGATCCGACAAGTACTGGAGTCCGGTCGGTCGCGTCGACAACGTCTATGGCGACCGCAACCTGGTGTGCTCGTGCCCGCCGGTCACGGACTACGCGGAGGCCGCGGAGTGACGCGTTGTTAAGGTCATTCGGGGATAGTGCAAGGAGAGCTTCGGATGTGCGACGCACATCATGATGTCCCGGGACTTCGGGTCCCGGACGGCAGCTCGCGCACTTGAAGTGCCACATTACATAAGCGAATCAAAAGTCTCCGCTTTCGGCTCTAAGCACTTTTGGATTCTCGCGATTTCGAATCGTCACCGCCAACGAAACGCTGCCGGCAATCACCTTCCAAAATCAAAACGGGCACTGGGGACGTCGGTAATTCAACGTCCTCAGCGCCCGCTCATGTTGAACTTTAATTCAGGCGACCAAGGCCCGGATAAAGGACCTACTCCTCCGTGGGCTCCTCGCCTTCGGCGTCGCGCTCGGGGCTGCCGGCCAGAATCTGTTCGGCAATCAGGCCGGAGTTCTGGCGGATCGACGCCTCGATCTTCGCGGTCATGTCGGGATTGGCCTTGAGGAAAGCCTTGGAGTTTTCGCGGCCCTGGCCGAGGCGCTGGCTGTCATAGGAGAACCAGGCGCCGGACTTTTCCACGATGCCGGCCTTGACGCCGAGATCGAGGATCTCGCCCATTTTGGAGACGCCCTCGCCGTACATGATGTCGAACTCGACCTGCTTGAACGGCGGCGCCAGCTTGTTCTTCACCACCTTGACGCGGGTCTGGTTGCCGACCACCTCGTCGCGCTCCTTGATCGCGCCGATGCGGCGGATGTCGAGGCGGACCGAAGCGTAGAATTTCAGCGCATTGCCGCCGGTGGTGGTTTCCGGGGAACCGTACATCACGCCGATCTTCATCCGGATCTGGTTGATGAAGATCACCATGGTGTTGGATTTGTTGATCGAGGCGGTGAGCTTGCGCAGCGCCTGGCTCATCAACCGGGCCTGCAGCCCCGGCAGCGCGTCGCCCATCTCGCCCTCGAGTTCGGCACGCGGCACCAGGGCGGCGACCGAATCGATCACCAGCACGTCGACCGCACCTGATCGTACCAGGGTGTCGCAGATCTCCAGCGCCTGCTCGCCGGTGTCGGGCTGCGAAATCAGGAGTTCATCGATGTTGACGCCGAGCTTGCGGGCATAGACCGGGTCGAGCGCGTGTTCGGCGTCGATGAAGGCGCAAATGCCGCCCTTCTTCTGGCCTTCGGCCACCGTGTGCAGCGCCAGCGTGGTTTTGCCCGAGGATTCCGGTCCGTAGATTTCCACCACCCGGCCGCGCGGCAGGCCGCCGACGCCGAGCGCGATATCCAGCCCGAGCGAGCCCGAGGAAATGGTCTCGATGTCCATCGAGCGATCGTTTTTGCCCAGCTTCATCACCGAGCCCTTGCCGAACTGGCGCTCGATCTGGGAGAGCGCGGCCGAAAGGGCCTTGGTCTTGTCCATGGAGGATCCTTCGACGATACGCAGCGCGGTAGTGGGGGCGGCCATTGGTGGTGCTCCTTATGACGGGGATTCGCTAGAGGGACAAACGGACAGCGTTGACGGCAGCGACTTGGGAATAACGTACCCTATTTGTTCCGAGTTCGCAATATGTTCTTTTTCAAATCCCGAGCGAAAGGCTCCATCCCGGGTGGCTCAAGTAGAAAACACAACTGGTGTTTTTCGATTTCACAGGCTGTCGAACCGGTTAACACACGCCTAAATGTTCTACGTAGTACTACGGAGTAGAGCCTTGTTATGGCAGGCATTCCCGGGCTCAAGGGCACCAAGGCAAGTCAGCTTCAGCCAGGGGTCCCGCCGGCACATTGCAGCTCCCGCAACGGAAGTCGGGGCCGTATTCCGTATGACTGCATGTCCGCCTGTCCTCGCGGCCAATTTTCCCGAGCATGATTGCTGCGATCCGCAGACAGCGCCCGATGCCACTTTGCGCCGATCGCCTTCCCTGCTCCGTTGCGGGCCCGGCCGCGCGCGGCATCCGCGACAATCCGCTCCAGAGCGTGTATTGTTTGAACTAACAATCTATAGTTTACTACGAAACCAGCATCCTTGAAGCGTAGCGGGATTTCCGATGATGCACAGGGGCGTCGAGTACACCGTTACGCCGTCAGTGCCGGGCGTCTGGCAATGGCAATTCCGGGTCGGCGACGCGGTCATATCCGGCAAGACCGAGACCAACATCAGGCTGCTCGCCATCCGACGGGTCCAGCTGCGGATTGACCGCGAACTCAAGAAGGCCGAGCCGAAGGATCGGGACGTAAAATCCCGGGATTGATCAACCGGGGT
>NZ_JAUYAN010000316.1 GCF_030693485.1 Bradyrhizobium sp.
ATGCTGGCGAACGTCGCCGCCCTCGCCTTCACCGTGGCGCTGACGGCGATCGGAATATGGCTGGCGATCAGCATCGCGGACCTGCGCAAGACCCAGGATTGCGTGCTGATGGGACGGCGCGACTGCGCCCAGATTTCGACGCCGCGCAGCATCAGCCTGTTCGGTTCCTGATTCAGCACTCGGCCGTAGTCGTTTGTTTTGACAGGCTTTCCTGACGCGAACCGGGTACCCGTCCGGGATCCCCTCAAGACAGGTCATCGCTCGAAAACGCCAGGGATTTTCGGCGCGAATCCGGCCGCTTTGCCGGGGAATCCGGCACCGCTGGCGGCCCGCTCCATTGAACTCAGGGCCTCGCTCCGATATACGGGCACTCGACTCCGGCCGGGGGCTGAGGCAATCCGGAGCGCCGCGCCCTCACTCCGTGCCGCCATCGGATTTACCTCCAATATATCAAAGGCTTAATGATGTCTTCTACCTTCGATCAGATCGCCACGATTATCGCCGAAACCTGCGACATCCCGCGCGACACGATCACGCCGGAGAGCCACGCCATCGACGATCTGGGCATCGACAGCCTCGATTTTCTCGACATCGCGTTTGCGATCGACAAGGCATTCGGAATCAAGATGCCGCTGGAGAAGTGGACCCAGGAGGTCAATGACGGCAAGGCGACCACCGAGCAGTATTTCGTGCTGAAAAACCTCGCCGCCCGCATCGACGAACTGGTCGCGGCCAAGACCGCGGGCGCTTAATCGCAGCCCATGAATCTTGATTATTTTCAGCTGATCGACCGCATCGTCGCGCTCGACCTCGAGGCCAGGACGATCATCGTCGAGGCCCAGGTTCCGCCAGCGCATACCATCTTCGAGGGACACTTCCCGGGCTTCCCGATCATGCCCGGCGTGTTGCTGACGGAGGCGATGGCGCAGAGCTCCGGCTGGCTGCTGCTCGGCGTTACCAAGTTCGAGCGCATGCCGTTCCTGGCGATGGTGAAGGAAGCCAAGATGCGGGGTTTCGTCAGTCCCGGCCAGCTGTTGACGATCGAAGCGAAGATCGAGCATGAAGGCTCGGGCTTTGCCGTCACCTCGGCCAAGGCGCGGGTCGGCGCCGAACTGAAGTGCAGCGCCACGCTCACCTTCCGCCAGATCCCGTTCCCCGATCCGTCCCTGCGCGTGCACATGGACGCCAAGGCCAACGAGATCGGCTTTCCGCTGCAGGCCATGACGCCATGAACAAGCCGAAGGAAGCCTGGATCACCGGGATCGGTATCGTCTCGTCGCTCGGCGAAGGGCTGGACGCGCATTGGGACGCCCTCCAGGCGCGCCGCATCAACGTCGATGAAAAGCGCTTCGCGCCCTACATCGTCCACCCGCTGGCGCCGGTCTCCTTCGACGCGCAGATCCCGAAAAAGGGCGATGTGCGCCAGATGGAAGCCTGGCAGCGCATCGGCACCTATGCCGCCGGGCTTGCGCTGGATTCCGCGGGGGTGAAAGGCAACCAGGAAATCCTCGGACGAATGGACATGATCGTCGCGGCCGGTGGCGGCGAGCGCGATGTCCCGGTCGATATGGCGATTCTCAACGCCTACATGAAGGGCAATTCCAGTCCCGCCTTTCTCAACGAACGGCTGATGAACGATTTGCGGCCGACGCTGTTTCTGGCCCAGCTCTCCAATTTGCTGGCCGGCAATATCGCCATCGTTCATGGCGTCTCGGGAACTTCCCGCACCTTCATGGGCGAGGAAGCGGCGAGCATCGATGCGGCGCGAATTGCGCTGGCGCGAATTGAATCCGGTCAAAGCGATATCGCGCTGGTGGGCGCGGCCCATAATGGCGAGCGCACGGATCTCATGATCCTCTATGAATTCGGCGACTTCAATCTCAAGAACAAGTTCGACCCGGTATGGGCGCGGGGCGAGCACAGCGGCTTCGCCATGGGCTCGGCGGGCGTGTTCCTGGTGATCGAATCCAGGGAGCATGCGGAAGCGCGCGGCGCCAAGCCCTATGCAAGGCTGGCCAACGTCGTCACCGATCTGGCGCAGCGCAAGCAGCCGGGCGCGGTGACGCGATCGCTGGCAGCCATGTGGTCCAGGCTCGGCAAGGTCGGCGACAACGGTGCCTTGATATCAGGCGCAACCGGCGTCGACCCGGTAACGTCGGAAGAGAAGGCCTTCTTGCGCGACCACCCCGATTGTCCGGTACGCTCCACCGGAACGTCGTTCGGCCACACCATGGAGACCCAGTTTCCTTTGGGCCTCGCGCTGGCGGCGTTGTCGCTGTCGCGCGGGGCGTTGTTTCCGCCCAATGATCCGACCGGTCTCGAGGTTGAAATGTCGAAGCCGCCAACCCAGATTGTGGTTGTCGGGGCCGGGCACTGGCAGGGCGAGGGCATGGCGCTGGTCGAGGCCATCAAGTAGAGACGGCGCGGGATCGACGGGGACATCATGACAGCACCACGCGACAAATTCGGCAGACCGATCGTCGTCGTTACCGGCATGGGCATCGTCACATCGCTCGGCGCCGGCAAAACCGACAACTGGAAGAAACTGACCGCGGGCGAATCCGGCATCCGCACAGTCACGCGTTTTCCGATCGACGGCCTCAAGTCGACGATGGCCGGGACGGTTGATTTCGTCACCGTCGAACCGTCCTCATCGACCGCGCTGACCGAGCGGCTCGCCGACGTCGCCACCGAGGAAGCGCTCGCGCAGTCCGGCATCGGCCGCAAGGGCGATTTTCCGGGACCGCTGTTTCTGGCGGTGGCGCCGGTCGAGGTCGAATGGCCGCAACGGATCGAAGTCGGCCGGGCGGTCGGCAAGATCGATTTCGACGTCAACGACGTGCTCGCGATCAGCGGCGGCGGCAAGTTCGCGCCTTATCATCACCGCTTCATGTTCGGCTCGGTTGCGGGTCATCTCGCCGGAAAATTCGGCACCAAGGGATCACCGATTTCGCTCTCGACGGCCTGTGCGTCGGGCGCCACCGCGATCCAGCTCGGCGTCGAGGCCATTCGCCGCGGCGAAACCGACGCCGCGCTGGTGGTCGCAACCGATGGCTCGGTGAACCCCGAAGCCCTGATCCGGTTTTCGCTGCTGTCGGCGCTGTCGACTCAGAACGATCCGCCGCAGGGCGCGTCCAAGCCGTTCTCGAAGAATCGCGACGGTTTCGTGATGGCGGAAGGCGCCGGTACGCTGGTGCTTGAAAGCTATGAAGCCGCCGTGGCACGCGGTGCGACCATCCTTGGCGTCGTGGCCGGCTGCGGCGAATTGACCGACTCGTTTCATCGCACCCGCTCCAGTCCGGACGGCAAGCCGATCATCGGCTGTGTCCACAAGGCACTGGACGATGCCGGTCTCACTCCCGAACAGATCGATCACATCAACGCCCACGGCACCGCGACGCCGGAAAACGACAAGATGGAATATATCGGCATCTCCGCCGTGTTCGGCGAGCGTGCCACGCAAATTCCGGTGTCGTCGAACAAATCGATGATCGGTCACACCATTTCGGCCGCCGGCGCTGTCGAAGCGATCATCTCATTGCTGACACTGGAACATCAGCGGATTCCGCCGACCATCAACTACGAAATTCCGGATCCTGCAATTCCCTTCGATGTGGTCGCCAACGTCGCCCGCGACGCGCGGGTCACCGCGGTGATGTCGAACTCGTTCGGATTTGGCGGCCAGAACGCTTCGCTGATCCTGACCCGCGAACCGATCTAGCGGTCGGCCAGCTTGTTCAGATGAGCCATCTGGTCCTTCGCACCAAACTCCGCCTCCGTAACGCGGCCAAGGCGCTGGGCGACGCCGCCGTCGGTGCGTTGACGATCGCCATGCTGCGCACCACCCGCTTCTTCGATCCGTTCAAGACCGCGAACCGGTTCGGCCGCGCCTTGCGATGGATCGGTCCCAGGCTGCGGGAAGACCGGATCGGCCGCGAGAATCTCAGGGCAGCCTTCCCCGAAAAGTCGCCGCAAGAGATCGAGACGATCCTGGCGGGCGTCTGGGACAATCTCGGCCGCATCGGCGCCGAGTTTGCCCATCTCGACCATATCTGGGATTACGACATCAATTGCCCCGAGAAGAGCCGGGTCGAAATCCCGCAGCGAACCCACGAATTGTTCGCCCAGCTCAAGAATGACGGCAAGCCCGCGCTGATCTTCGCCAGTCATCTCGGCAATTGGGAATTGCCGGCGCTGGCCGCGGTGGCGCACGGGCTGGATGCCGCCATCCTGTTCCGGCGGCCGAACAGCCAGTCGGCCGACCGCGCCATCGAGCGGATCCGCGCGGTGAAGATGGGCACGCTGATCCCGGCCGGCCGCGAGGCCCCGCTGAAGCTCGCGGAAGCGCTGCAAAAAGGCCAGCACGTCGCCATGCTGGTCGACCAGTATCTCACCAACGGGGTCGAGGTCACCTTCTTCGGCCGCAAGACCAAAGCCAACCCGATGCTGGCGCGGTTGCTGCGCCAGGTCGATTGCCCGATCCACGGCACCCGCATCATCCGCCTGCCCGGCAACCGCTTTCGCGCGGAACTTTCAGAAGAAGTGAAACCGGTGCGCGACGCCGAGGGGAAAGTCGACATTCAGGGCACCATGCAGGCAGTCACTTCGGTGGTCGAGGGCTGGGTCCGCGAATATCCGGAGCAGTGGCTGTGGCTGCATCGAAGGTGGCGGTAGCAACCCCATAGTCATTCCGGGGCGATGCAAAGCATCGAACCCGGAATCTCGAGATTCCGGATCTGGTGCTGGCGCACCATCCCGGAATGACGGAAGAGACAGCGAGCCCTACCTCCCCGTCTTCACCTTCGTCCACAACCGGTTGATGACACGCTGGGTTGCCGGATCGCGCGCGGTGATGACGAACAGTTTCCGGATGGTGGCCTCGTCCGGATAGATGTTCTTGTCATTCAGGATCTTCGGATCAATCAGCTTCTGGCTCGCCAGATTGCCGTTGGCGTAGGACAGGAAATCGGAATTTTTCGCCGCGACGTCGGGCCGGTAGAGGTAGTTGATCAGCTCATAGGCTTCGGCGAGGTTCTTCGCATCGGCGGGAATCGCCAGATTGTCGAAGAACATCTGCGCGCCCTCTTTCGGGATCGTATAGCCGATCTCGATGCCGTTCCTGGCTTCCGCCGCGCGACTTCGCGCCTGCATGATGTCGCCGGACCAGCCCACCACGAAGCAGATCTCGCCGGAGGCCATGGCGCCGAGATATTCCGACGAGTGAAATTTTCGAACATAGGGCCTGATCTTGCTGACGAGATCGGCCGCCTTGTCGAGGTCGGCCGCCTTGGTCGAGTTGGGATCGAGTCCGAGATAGCCCAGCGCCGCGGGCAGGATATCGTCGGCGGAATCCAGCATGTGAATGCCGCACTCCCTGAATTTTGCGAGATGCTCCGGCTTGAATACGATATCCCAGCTGTCGATTTTGGCGTCGGGCCCGAGCAGCTTCTGCGCCTGCTTGACGTTGAAGCCGATGCCGGTGGTGCCCCACATGTAGTTGGCGCCGTAGCTGTTGCCGGGATCGTAGTTGGCGAGCCGGTCGGTCACCACCGGCCAGGCGTTGGCGAGATTCGGCAGTTTCGACTTGTCGAGCCTGGTGAAAACCTTGGCGGTGATCTGGCGCTGCAGGAAATAGCCGGTGGGAACCACGACGTCGTAACCGGATTTTCCGGCGAGCAACCGCGTCTCCAGGGTCTCGTTGGCGTCGAACGTATCGTAGACGACCTTGATGCCGGTTTCCCTGGTAAAATCCTCCAGCACCCCCGGCGCCATGTAGTTCGACCAGTTGTAGAAATTGACGGTGCGCTGCTGTGCCTCCGCGGGGATCGAACACACCACCAGGGCCGCGACCATTGCTGCGGTGAACGGGAGGTAAGAGCGGCGGCGCATCCTTGTCGTCCTCCTAACGGCGATGCACCGCGTCCGACAGCCGCTCCAGCGCGGTGTCGAGCGTGGCATCGTTCTTGGAAAAGCAGAACCGCACCACCGAGGTCACCGGATTGTCTTCATAGAAGGCCGACACCGGGATCGCCGCCACCTTGTAGTCGGTGACGATGCGCTTGCAGAACGCCTCGTCGCTCTCGTTGAGCCCGAGCGGCGAAAGATCGACCGTGAGAAAATACGTGCCCTGCGATTTGAGCACGGGAAAGCCGATACTTTCGAGACCTTTGGTCAGCCGGTCGCGGCTGCGCGCCAGCTCCTTGCGCATGTCGAGAAAGTAATCCGCCGATTTGCCGAGGCCATAGGCGACCGCGACCTGCAAATTGGGCGCGGTGGTGAAGGTCAGAAACTGGTGCACCTTGGCGGCGACCCGCAACAGCGGCGGCGCCGCACAGACAAAACCGATCTTCCAGCCGGTCAGCGAAAAAATCTTGCCGGCGGAACCGACCTTGATGGTGCGCTCGCGCATGCCCGGAATGGTAATCAGCGGGATATGTTCGCGGCCGTCGAAGATCACATGCTCCCAGACCTCGTCGCAGATCGCGACCGTGTCGAATTCCTGACAGTACCGCGCCAGCAATTCGAGGTCCTCGCGCGGATAGACCACGGCCGCGGGATTGAGCGGATTGTTGAACAGCACGGCCTTGGTCTTGTGGTTGAAGACACCCTGCAGCGCCTCCTCGGTCAACCGCCAATGCGGCGGCTCCAGCCGCACCAGCCGCGGGATGCCGCCGGCCTGGCGGATGATCGGCAAATAGGAGTCGTAGACCGGCTGGAAGCACACCACCTCGTCACCGGGCTCGACGACCGCAAGGATGGCCGAGGTCAGCGCCTCGGTACCGCCCGACGTGACCATCACCTCGGTCATCGGATCGAGGTCGAGGCCGTGCCAGCGCCCGTAATGGGCCGCGATCGCCTGCCGCAGTTCCGGCAGGCCCATCATCGACGGATACTGGTTGTAGCCGTTCATCACGGCGTCCGCCGCGGCCTGCCTGATATCATCGGGCCCGGGATGATCGGGAAAGCCCTGGCCGAGATTGATGGCGTTGTTGTCGCGGGCGGCCTGCGACATCGCCTCGAAGACGGTGACGGGCAGATTGGCAAAAACCTTGTTCATGGACGTCATGGCTGATGTCAGCCGCCGCTCTTGGTCGGCAATCCCGCGGCCTTCCAGCCCAGTATCCCGCCGGCGAGATGCTTGTCGTAGGCAAAGCCCGCGGCCTGCGCCGCCAGCGAGGATGTCACCGATCGCTTGCCGGATCGGCAGGCGAAAACCACCTCTTTGCCCTTGGGATCCGGAATATCCTTCGCATCGAAGCTCGAGAGCGGAACGACGACGCCACCGGGGTAGGCTTCCGCGGCAACCTCATGGGTCTCGCGGACATCGACCAGCAAATAGCGGCCCTCCGCCATTCCCCTCGATACCTCTTCCGGCGTCAAATCGTGCACCCGATGACCCTGGTCCGCCACTGACAATCCTCCCAAAAATTCCGAGCAACGAGCGAATTCAACTGAAATCGAGCGGTCGCCCTTCGGCGCCAAACTCGCCTCTCGCGCCGGGAAAATCAAGCGCTGGAAGCCGATTTGGGAGAGGCCTGGAACGCCCTAGATAATCACCTGCGTCCCGACCTCGACGACGCGCCCGGTCGGGATCTGGAAATAGTCGGTGGCGTCGTTGGCCGACTTGCTGAGCCCGATGAACAAATGGTCCTGCCATTGCGGCATGCCCGAATGGGGGGACGGTTTCAGCGAGCGCCGCGAGACGAAGAACGACGTCGCCATGATATCGAACTGCCAGCCGAGCTTGCGCGCGATCACCAGCGCCTTCGGGACGTTGGGGGATTCCATGAAGCCGAAGCGCAGCCGGACGGTGGAGAACTTGTCGCTGATCTTTTCCATCCGGACCCGGTCGGCGACGTCGACGCGCGGCGTCTGCGCGGTCTCGATGGTCAGAATCACGTTGTGCTCGTGCAGCACCTTGTTGTGCTTGAGATTATGCAACAGCGCGGTCGGCACAAAACTGGGGTCGCTGGTGAGGAACACTGCGGTGCCCTTGACGATGTGAGGCGGCCGCTTTTCCAGGCTCTTGATCAGGTCATTGAGCGGCACCTCGATGCGCCGGGTCTTCAGGATCAGGATCGCGGCGCCGCGGCGCCAGGTCCAGACCATGCCCGCCATCAGGAGGCCGAACAGCAGGGGCACCCAGGCGCCTTCGAACAGCTTCAGCAGATTGGCGGTGAAGAACGTCATGTCGACGACGATCAGCGGCACGATCACCGCAGCAGCCGTGGCCGCTTTCCAGTTCCACAACTTCCAGATCACGACGAAACCCATGATGCCGTCCACGACCATGGTGGTGGAGACGGCGATGCCATAGGCGGAGGCCAATCCGCTCGAGCTGCGGAACAGCAGCACCAGCATCAATACACCGATCAGCAGCAGCCGGTTGACGCGCGGCAGATAGATCTGCCCGGCATGGGTTTCCGAGGTATAGCGAACCTCGAAGCGGGGCAAAAGGCCGAGCTGCACGGCCTGACGGACCAGCGAAAAGGCGCCGGTAATCACGGCCTGGCTGGCGATCACGGTCGCCGCGGTCGCCAGGATGACCAGCGGAATCAGCATGATCTCCGGAACCATCCGGTAGAACGAGTTCTCGATCGCGGCGGGATTGGCGAGCACCAGCGCGCCCTGGCCGAAATAGTTGATCAGCAGCGCCGGCAACACGAAGTAGAACCATCCGGCCTGGATCGGCTTGCGTCCGAAGTGCCCGAGATCCGCATACAGCGCCTCGCCGCCGGTCACCGCCAGAAATACCAGCCCCAGCGTCACCAGTCCGATGGTTCCGTGCGAGAACAGGAACTGGATCGCATACCAGGGATTGATCGCCGCCAGCACCGAGGGATCGTCGCTGATATGCAGCAGGCCCAGCACCAGTAGCGTGGTGAACCAGAGCATCATGACCGGCCCGAAAGCCGCCGCAACCCGGGCGGTGCCGCTGCTTTGCACCGAGAACAGCCCGACCAGAATCAGGACCGTCAGCGGCACCACATAGGGCACCAGCGCCGGCGTGACCAGCTTGAGACCTTCGACCGCCGACAGCACCGAAATCGCCGGCGTGATCATGGAATCGGCGATGAACATCGAGCCGCCAAGCACGCCCAGCGCCAGCAGCGGCCAGCTTCGGCGGCCGAGCGCGCGCTGACCGAGCGCCATCAGCGACAGCGTGCCGCCCTCGCCGTTATTGTCGGCGCGCAGCAACAGCAGCACGTATTTGGCGGTGACGACGACAAACAGCGACCACAGGATCATGCTGAGCACGCCGAGCACGATGTCGCGCGTCACCGGCCCGCCATGCGCCGCGGCGTGGACGGCCTCGCGAAACGCGTACAGCGGCGAGGTGCCGATATCGCCGAACACCACGCCGATACTTCCCAGCGTCAGGGCCCAAAAGCCGGTGGTCGCCGGCGCCGCCTCGTGGGCTTCGGTTGATGGATCGCTGGGAGTCATGAATGCCTGAAAACGCTTTGTTCGTTGATGTGACCCGGGCCGGCTATCGACGCCTTCCTGGCAAGCTTGTCAACCGATCTACCCTTAGCACCTTGCCGTGCAGAACCCGCCCGCAAAAGCGACTCCTGCACAGAAGGAAGCGGTATTCTGGTAGTGGAATCGGGCTATGGCTTCAAGCCAGGGGGCAGCGGCGGAGCTTCGCGCATCAACGTGATGGTCACGCGACGGTTGGCCGACAGCGTCGGATCGTCGGGAAACAGCGGCTGGCCGTCGGCTTTGCCCGAGACGGCGAAGATGTGGGACGACGGCACGCCTTCCCATTCGAGGATCTGGCGCACCGCGTTGGCGCGGTCCGCCGACAGGTCGAACGGCCCATACTCGTTTCGCGACGACACGAAGCCCGCCGCAGTGTGTCCGACGATCGAGATCCGCAGCGGCGTTGCCTTGAGCGGGCCGGCAAGCTTCTGGATCAACCGGCGGGTGCGCTCATACGGCGCCTTGGAACCGTCAGCAAACATCGAGCGGCCGTCCTGGTCGACGATTTCCAGGTTGAGGCCCGCATTGGTTTCCTCGAACATGATGTGCTTGGAGATTTCGGTCAGTTCCGGCATGTCCTGCAAGGCCTGCCGCAGCGAAGCCGAGGCCAGCGCGAATTCGCGGTCGATTTTCAGCCGCGCGCCCTGCGCGCGGGCGTTTTCCTTCTCGTCCGGTGTCGGCCTGTTGGAGGCTTCCTCGGGCGGAATATGCGCGGTGTTCTTCAGTTTTTCCCGGGTCGGCAGGCCATCGGACTCGATGATTCCGGAATAGCGCGCATCGGTCTGCACGCCGAACGCGTCGCGCATCGAGCCGGCGACGACCTTCAGCTTCGCGGAGTCCTGGGTGGAGAACGCGACCAGCATCACGAAGAATGCCAGCAGCAAGGCCATCAGATCGGCGAAGGTCACGAACCAGCCGTGCCCGCCATGTGCTTCTTCGCGTTTCTTCTTGGCCATGCTCTATGTCCGCGCCTGTATGTCGCCGTTGATCAAGCGGGAACCAGTTCGCTTTCCTCGTGACGATGTTTTTCAGGCAGATAGGCCAGCAGCATTTCGCGCACCAGCGTCGGGCTCTTGGAATCGCGGATCATCAGGATGCCGTCGATGATCAGCGTGCGGTTGGTTTCCTCGTCGATCAGCCGGCCATGCAGCTTGTCGGCGATCGGCAGACAGATCAGATTCGCCACCAGCGCGCCGTACAGCGTCGCCAGCAGGGCCACCGCCATGAAGGGACCGAGCTTCGAGGGATCCGACATGTTCGAGAACATCTGAACCATGCCGAGCAGCGTGCCGATCATGCCGAAGGCCGGCGCGCAGTCGCCGATGGCGCGATAGATCTTGGAACCTTCGTTCAGATGCAGCAGGAAATTATCACGGTCGCGCTCGAGATTGTCGCGGATGAATTCCAGATCATAGCCGTCGGCGACGTAGCGAATCCCCTTGGCGAGGAACGGCTCGCTGGTTTCGACCTTTTCGAGGCCGACCGGACCCTGCTTGCGCGCGATCTCGGCGATGCGGGCCAGTTCGTCGACCAGGTCGCGCGCCGAAAGGCTGCTCAGCTGGAAGGCGAGCTTGGCGCCGAGCGGCAAGCCATGGAGCATCGCCGACATCGGGAACCGGATCAGCGTAGCAGCGAACGAGCCGCCGAAGATGATGATGACGGCATGGATGTCGTAGAACATCCGGAAGTCGCCACCCATCAGGATCAGCGTAGATAGTACGATCACGCCGGCGACCAAGCCAAGCAGGGTAGCGATATCCATCATATACTCCGACGCGTACACGTACTCGACCGGCCGTTCTGGGCGGTGACGCCGCCCATCCGGAGCCGCGCAACAGGCACCCTACGTCGCTGCCATTAAAGACGCGTAAAGGTTAAGCGCCCGCAAGGCCGTAATAGATTGCACGGGCCACCGCGCGATGCAGCGGATCTAAACGTTTTGCTAACCATAAATTCGTGGGTCGCGGTCGACGCGGCTACCCGCGTGCAATGTTCAAAATTCGGTCAGTACCGCTGAAAAGCCGAAATTGGCACGCGAATAAGGGGGTTCCCAATGCTTGCTCGACGGCACTATCAACATCCCAATCGCTTTCCTTGAGCCAAGCCAAAGCGTGTCCGAACCCAACGTCCTGGAATGCGTCCAAAGTCAGTTGGGTTTCTCCAGCATCAATTATCAGGAAGCGCAGGCTCGCTGTTTTCCGGGACCATCGCTGAAATGAACCTGTCCGGCTCCCGCTGTAGTCCGCCATTACCGCGAGTCGGGTTATCTCGGATTTTTCTACGCTAACGGTTTCGCGCCACAGCTTCTTAGCGAGAAGTGCGTTTTTCCCGATCAAAATCTTCATGGCTCATGGACCGTGGGACCTTCTTGCCGCCCATCGTAACGGTAAGACTGCTGCCGTCGCCATCCTCACTGCGCCTGCACGCCGATCCCGGCCGCCTTGATGATCGGCCACCATTTCTCGATCTCGGCTTTCTGGAACGCGGCGAGGCCTTCCGGCGTCTGCTGCGCGCGGGGCGCTACGTCGAGCCCGAGTTCGGTAAACCGC
>NZ_JAUYAN010000318.1 GCF_030693485.1 Bradyrhizobium sp.
GCGGCCTTTCCCGGTGTTGGCGGCATCGTGCCTTTCAGGAAGGGTCTATTTGGTCTGGTCGTCGGTGCTGGCGCCCGGCGTATTCTTCTTGATCGATTCGATCGCGCTCATGGCGGATGCCTTTTGCGCATAACCTTCCGACGCAAACATGCTCTCGCCGTTCGGCGCCTTGAACCGGAAACGAAACTCGCCGGCCTTGTCCTTGTAGACTTCGAACTTGTAAGCCATGATTTTCTCCCCTTGGCTGGACGATCAAGACACGGGGTCAATCGTCCGTCGCCAACGGCGCCGAGTCAATCATGCAACGGTGCCCGCCCCCAGGGTGAGGTAACGGCGAGCGGTGCCGTGCGAACTTCCGCCCGCCTAGGCGGCGTTGCGCAGGCCGGCGAGGAAGCTGTCGACGCTGTCGAACAGCGCGGTGGCCTGCTGGTTGAGTTCGCCTGACGCGACCAGCACGTTGTTGGCGAGGATGCGCGACTGGTCGGCGGCCTGGCTGGCGCCCGCCACGTTGAGCGAGACTTCACTGGTGCCGGCGGCGGCCTGCTGCACGCTGCGGGCGATTTCGCGCGTCGCCGAATCCTGTTCCTCGACGGCGGCGGCGATGGTGGTCGCGATGCCGCTGATCTCCCGGATGGTGTCGCTGATGCCGCCGATCGCGGTGACGCAATCGCCGGTGGCGGACTGGATCGCGGTCACCTGGCCGGCGATTTCCTCGGTGGCCTTCGCGGTCTGGCTGGCCAGTTCCTTGACCTCGGAGGCGACCACGGCAAAGCCACGGCCGGCGTCGCCCGCGCGCGCCGCCTCGATCGTCGCATTCAAGGCCAGCAAATTGGTCTGGCTGGCGATGGCGCCGATCAGGCGAAGCACGTCGCCGATCTTTTCGCCGGCCGCCGAGAGGCTTCCGACCATTTCGGTGGTTTGTCCGGCCTTCAGCACGGCGTCGTCGGCGACGCTGCTGGAATGCGTGACCTGGCGGCCGATCTCGGCCACGGAGGAGGCGAGCTCCTCGGTGGCGGCGGCGACGGTGTTGACGCTGGCGGAAGCTTCCTCGGACGCGGCAGCCGCGGCGGTGGCCCGTTCCGAGGTGCCGTTCACGCTGGCCGTGATCTCGCCGGCGACCCGCTGCATGTCCTTGGTCGCGCGTGCGACCGCGCTGACGACGCTCTTGACGTCGGCCTCGAAACGGTCGGCCATCTGGCGCTGCAATGCCTTCTTTTCCTCTTCCGCCTGTTGTTTGGCGGCCTCCTGCGCCGCGCGCATGGTGCCGGCTTCCAGCATGCTGCGGCGGAACACGTCGACCGCCACCGCCATGGTGCCGAGTTCGTCCTTGCGCTCGCCGCCGGGGATGGTCACTTCGGTATCGCCGCTGGAAAGACGGTTCATGACCGCGGTGATCGCGGTCAGCGGCCGCGACAGGCCGCGGCCGAGCAGGAATGCCAGCAGCACGGCGCCCGCCAGGATGGCGATGGTGCCGAGAACCAGGTTGCGCTGCGAACTTGCCGCCGCTGCCTCGTATGCGGTGGTGTCCTTGACGACTTCCAGCACCGCGACCGGCTGGCCGGCAAAATTCTTGATCTGGCCGAGATAGAGCGCGGAAGCATTGTCGTTGAGGGTGGCATCGCGGCGAATCATGGCACCGTCGTAAACCCGCTTCAGTTCTTCCGGGGTGGCCACGACAGCATCGCCGAAGGTCGAGGACAGTTTCTTGAAGGTCTTGCCGTCGAACCAGTGCACGGCAAGGTCGACGCCGAAGCGCTGCTTGGCGCGATCGACGAATTCCTTGCCGAAGGTGGCGCCGACGTCGACGGTTGCGAGGCTCTTGCCGTCGCGGACGATAGGCGTGTTGGCAAACAAGCCGAGCGTATCGCGTCCGGCTTCCACGCCGACGATCTGCTTTCCGGTCTTGTTCGCCTCTACCACGGCGTGACGGCGCGCCGAGACGTCGTCGCCAAACGCCTTGGGATCATGGAGTCGCAGGAACAGAGTTGCCGGCGGCAGCATCAAGTTGAGCAAGGGCAGGCCCTGCGCCTTCAGCGCGGTCTGCGCATTGCCAAGCAATGCCAGCAGCGCATTGCGATCGTTCTTGGCGACGGCGTCGGCGACCCCGGGCAGCGCGGCAATGACCGAACTGACCGCGAGCGCCGCGCGTCCCTCGTAGTCGATCGCGGCGATGACGCTGTCATATTGCAGCTTGAGCTGCTGATCGAGCGCAAGCCGCGTCAATGCGCGTTGCTGCAAAATCGAGAAGGTGCCGAGGATGGCGCAGGCTGCCGCGACGGTCAGCGAAATGGCCAGGATCAGGCGGGCCGCGATCGATCGAAGTTTGAACATGGGAATTGCCGAAGCTCCGCAAGAGGAAGATTCGGAAGTTCCCAGAAACTGCTTAACAAACTGAAGTGATCCGTAATACTACGGGCGCGCCGTCGGCTCGGCCTTGAGCTTGCCCGACAGGATCACCTTGCCGACATCTTCCTACTGGCTGTCGCGGCCCTGCAGCTGCTGCGCGATGGTGTGAATGTCGCGGAAGCGGCGCTCGAACGGGTTGGCGCTGAACACGGCAGTGGCGCCCGCCATGTGATAGGCGACATCGACCACTGCGGTGGACTGATGGATGGTCCAGGTCGAGGCCAGCCGAAGTGCACAGCGATGGGCTTCGGTGAAGGCATCGCCGCGTACCAGATCGCGCCACACCTCGGCGGCGGTGGCAAAGAGATAGGCGCGCGCGGAGCGCAACTGGGCTTCGGTGCGTCCGATCAGGCCCTGCACCGCATTGTTCTCGCGCATCGCCGACAGCCCCTGCGGCTGCTTGGCGCGCGACAGTTCGATGGCGGCATCCAGCGTGGCGCGGGCGACGCCGAGCGAGGTGGCGCCAAAGCCCATGCTGTAGACCATTTGCGTGGGGATCCGGTAGAGCGGGCCGTGCTCGCGCAACGCACTGGGGTCGTCGCGCAGCGCGGTGAACTGCTCGGGAATGAACAGGTCCTCGACCGAATAGGAATCGGTGCCGGTGCCGTTGAGGCCGATCACGTCCCAGACGTCGTACATCGTGGCGCTGGCGATCGGGAACAGGATGGTGCGGATCTCGGGCAAGCCGTCGGGTTTTTTGCGCGGGGACCCGTCGGCCTCGACGATGCGGACATGGGCGCCGAGCCAGCTCGCCTGCCGCGAGCCGCTGGCGAAATCCCAGCGCGCGCTGGCCTTGTAGCCGCCGGGGACGACCTGCACCGTATGGTTGATCGCGCCCCAGGCCAGGATGCCGGGCGCGGTGTTGAAAATCTCGCGGGCCGGTCCGGGGTCGAGATAGGCCGAGATCATGGCGCAGACGCCGCACTGGCCGAGGCACCATGCGGTCGAGGCATCGGCCTTGGCGATCTCCTCCTGCATCTGCATGAAGATCTCGAGCGGCGCCTCGGTTCCGCCGAGGCTTTTCGGCAGCAGCGCGCGGTAAAGCCCGTTCTCCAGCAGCGCGGACACCACCGGCTGGGTGAGGCGCCGCGTCCGCTCGATCTCGTCGGCCTCGCGCGTGATCAACGGTTGCAGGGCCCGCGCCCGCTCGACCAGATCGAAACCGGCAGCCTTGTTCATGGTAGTTCCTCGCCCCTCGTTCCGCCGCTTGCCAGGCTTCTTGTCGGGTGGCGGCGCAATGGTGGTCCATCTGCCGCCGCCGATCAAGTGAGGCAACCGGTTTACGCCGCCGCGGGCCCGAGGCGGAGCGCGGGTTGCGACGGCCGCCGCGGCGAGGGGAAACTCAGCGCCACCGCGACCGCCGCGATCCCGATGCCGAACGAGCCGACATAGAGCCAGAAATAGCCCTGGAAGGTATCGAACACCCAGCCGCCGGCCCATGGCCCGAGCGCCATACCGAGGCTGGCGAACGCCGACACCGCGCCGAACACCGTGCCCATGATGCGCGCGCCGAAAAATTCCCGCACCAGCACGGCGTAGAGCGGCATCACCCCGCCATAGGCGAGGCCGAACACGACGGAGAGCGCGTAGAATTCGCCGAGCTGGCCGACCGCGAGATAGGTCGCCACGCACAGCGCCTGCACCAGCAGGCCGGCAACCAGCACCGGCTTGGCCCCGATGCGGTCCGCCATCACGCCGAGCGCGAGGCGGCCGCCGAGGCCCGAGAACCCGGCGAGGCTGTAGACGGTGACCGCGGTCAGCGGCGCGATGCCGCAGACCATCGCATAGCTCACCATGTGGAAGATCGGACCCGAATGCGCCGCGCAGCAGGCGAAATGCGCCAGCGCCAGCGTGATGAATTGCGGCGTGCGCAACGCCTGCGCCACGCTCCACTCCACGGCCGGCGCCTCCGCGCCGGCAGCGCCGGAAGACGCGGCGGGCTCCGGCGCCTGCCGCACCAGGAACGAGGCCGGGATCAACAGCGCCGAGGCGGCGATGCCGATCACCAGCATCGCGGTTCGCCAGTCATAGGTCGTGATCAGCCAGCTCGCGAACGGCGCCACCGTCAGCGGCGCCACGCCCATGCCGGCCGACACCAGCGACACCGCGAGGCTGCGCTGATGTTCGATCCAGGCGCTGGCGATCGCCATCATCGGCGCATAGAACGCGCCGGCGGCAACCCCGATCAGGATGCCGAACAGCAATTGAAACTGCCACAGGCTGGTGGCCATGCTCGCCGTGATCAAACCAAGACCGAGCAGCACGGAGCCGGCCAGCACCACGATGCGGGTGCCGTAGCGGTCCGACAGCGCGCCCCAGAAAAACGCCGCGACCCCCATGCAGAGAAAATTCAGCGTCGACGCCGCCGAGACGCCTGCGCGCGACCACCCCATCGCCTCCGACATCGGCTGCAGGAACACCGCCAGCGACAGCATCGAGCCGAAGCCCACGCAAGTCATCAGCGCACCGGCGCCGACGACGACCCAGCCATAGTTGAACCCGGCAGGCTTGCTCATGCGTTTCCTCGCATTTCTTGGTGGTTATGAGTGAGCAAGCGCGATGGTGGCGCATCCGGTGGCCGAGGGCAAGGCGGGGACGGAGATAGGTGTCATTCCGGGGCGCGCGTCAGCGCGAACCCGCAAGGGCGCTGCCCGACGCGCTCCTCATTATGAGGCATGGGTGTAACGTCACACATCACTTCCAGCTGTCCCAGTCGTAAACCGCCTCGATCCAGTCGTTGATGATTTCGTCTTCCGGATGCTGCGCCATCAGCGCCGCCTCACGGCGGATTTCCGCGAGCACCTTTGGATCGCGCAAATCCGGCACCCAATGCTGCACCAGCCGCAGCCCTTGCGCTCGCAAGCGCTTGTGGTGCAACGACCTGCTACGCCGCCGCGTTGATCCGCGCTTTATCCGGCGAGCCGGCTTTTTTCCAGTCTCCCGGCGCCAGAACCTTGCTGGCGGAGAGGACCTCAATGCCGACAATGTGTCCCTCGGCATCGACATCGTAGTTGAACGGCCCGGTCTCTTCGGTCCGGTCGACCTTGCCGCGCCCGACGGTGATGTACACCGCGTCAGCTTCGGCATCGTAGGTTATGTTGGTCATGGCTTT
>NZ_JAUYAN010000326.1 GCF_030693485.1 Bradyrhizobium sp.
CTGCCGCTGATCGCCCTGATCGCCAGCCGCTATGGCTGGCGGGCGGTGTATGGCGGTATCGGCGCGGTCGGCTGCATCAGTTTCCTGCTGCTGGCGTGGCGCCTGCCGGGCGGACTGACCGGCACACCGGTGGATCTGAAGACATGGGTCGATGTCGGACGTAACCGGTTGATCATGTTGTTGCTGCTGATCACGATGCTGCAAATGTCCGGTCAGTTCGTGGTCTTCACCTTCATGGGGCCGTTGCTGACCAGCTTGACGCAGGCCGATGCGGACGACATCGGGCTGGTGTTCCTGCTCTACGGCGTGTTCGGCTTCATCGGAATCGCGGTCGCCACCCGCATCGTCGATTCCTGGGGGGCCTACAAGTCTTCGCTGCTGTTCGCCGCCCTGATACTGACGGGGATGACCGGATGGGCGCTCAGCGCCGGCATCTATCCGCTGATGGCCTGCTCGGTCGCGATCTGGGGCCTGGGCTTCGCCTCCACCAACTCGATGCAGCAGGTGCGGCTTGTCAGCGCCGCGCCGACGCTGGCCTCGGCGTCGGTGTCGCTCAATACCTCGGTGCTGTACGTTGGACAGGCGGTCGGTTCTGCGATTGGCGGCGTGCTTTATGCCGGTGGCTGGCTCTGCGGTTCCGGCTATGTGGCGGCGGGCTTTGTCATGCTGGCGCTGGTGACGCTGGTGCTGACCAGGCCACTAGATGCGAAGAGAAAGTAAGCGGCGAGTTCCACGAGCCGGTATCGTGACAAGGCCCCTCCTTCATGCTTTTGTCGCTCCGGGAATTGGGAAGGGGCGATCGTGGGGAACTGGAAGATCGCGGCGCGTGCCGCGTTGGCATTTCTTGCGTTTGGCGGCATCACCCTGGCGGCGGCCGATCAGGTCACGGCCAAACAGCGCTCCACCGGCTGCAAGGTCGGTACGATCAAGAGCGTCAGCGAACTGGACGACCGGGTCGCGGCCTGCACCCTTGCGATCGATACCAGTCGGTCGCCTGCGCAACTGGCGCTGGCGCTGTCCTATCGCGCCCAAGCCCTTCTGAACCAGAATAAATGCGACCTCGCGATCGAGGATCTGAATCGGGCGAGGGACGTCTCGCCGTCGAAAAAGAATTCGGCCTATTACGACCTGCATCTGTGGCTCTCTTTTTACTGGCAGAACTGCAAAGGCGATTTCGACCGCGGCATCGCCGTGCTGAACGAGGCCGCCGCGATCCTGCCGCGCGATCCCGCGGTCTACAACCAGCGCGCCAATATGTATCGCGACAAGGGCGACTTCGGCGCGGCCATCGCCGACATCAACCGGTCGATCGCGCTGATCAACAACGACCCCTACCGGGCGTCGGCCTACAACAACCGCGCGCTGATCCTGAAATCGATGGGCGAGTACGAGAAGTCGGCGGCCGATTTCAGCGTCGCGATCAAGCTCGCTCCGAAGAATGCCAAATACCACGCCAATCGCGGCGACGCCTGGCGGCTCACCGGCAATCTGGAACGGGCGCTGCAGGATCAGAATCGCGCCATCGAGCTCTATGCCGGCGGCCCCGGCGTCGCCCTCGGCCTGACGCTGCGCGGCGAGACGCTGCGCTACATGGGCGACTACGACAGCGCGCTGTCCAATTTCAACCAGGCCATCCGTTTCGAGTCCGATTTTGCGCCGGCTTACGCAGGCCTTGGCCTGACGTTCGAGCGCATGGGCGATTTCGAGCGCGCCAAGTCCGAGTTCCGCACCGCGCTGTCGGTCAGCGAAAATTCCGGACGCGGCGATATCTCCAAATCAGCCCGGGAGACTGCGGAAGCGCGGCTCGCAGCGCTGACGTCGGGTGCGCCGCAGCCGAAGATCCTGCCCGTACCCAGCAGGGCATCGTCCGCGACTTCGGTGCCGACGCTTGCGGTCGCAGCACCCGTGGTCGCGCCCGCCGTGGCGAAGGCGACCGCGGCGAAGCAGGGCCGCCGCGCGGCGCTTATCATCGGCAACTCCGCGTACAAGTCGGTTGCCGTCCTCGAAAATCCGCGCCGCGACGCGCAAAAAATGGCGGCGGCATTGCGCGCCGTCGGCTTTGACGACGTGACGATGGCGGTCGACGTCTCGCGCGACAAGATGATCGAGGCGCTGCGTACCTTCGCCGCCGCGGCCGACAAAGCGGACTGGGCGGTGGTGTATTATGCGGGTCACGGCATCGAGGTGAACGGCGTCAATTACCTGATCCCGGTGGACGCCAAACTCGCCTCGGACCGCGACGTGCTGTTCGAAGCCATGCCGCTGGATCAGGTGATGGCGGCGATCGACGGGGCGAAGAAGCTGAAGCTCGTCGTGCTCGATGCCTGCCGCGACAACCCGTTTGCGAGTGCCATAGCGTCCGCATCGCCGGCGCCTGTTGCGGTCAGCCAATCGGCCGATAGCACGAGGAGTACAAGAACGAGGTCGCTCGGCAAGGGCCTTGGCGAGCTGAAAGTGCACGGCGCCTCGCTGGTGGTTTATGCCGCCAAGCATGGCCAGACTGCGCTCGATGGCGAGGGTGAAAATTCACCCTTCGCGGTCGCGGTGGTGCAGCGGATCGCAACCCCGGGGGTGGAGATCAACAAGCTGTTTCGCCTGGTCCGCGACGACGTGATGGAGGCCACGGCCGGGCGGCAGGAGCCGTACACCTACGGCTCGTTGCCCGGGCGCGAGGATTTTTTCTTTGTGAACAAGTGAGAACAATGTTCGCCAATAAGCCTCAATCCCAACGAAAATCCTGAGGGAAATTCCAAGGAATTTTGCCAAAGGATAATTTGCTGCGGGATATTTTACCGATACCAGTCTGGACATCGAACCTGGGTATTGCCTATGTCATCAGGGCAAAAGGGGTGAAGTGACATGAGAAAAGTTTTCGCGCTGGTTCTGGTGCTTTGTTCGCCCGCAGCCTTTGCGCAAGACAAGCCGCCGCCGACAGTCGGCGGCAAGCCGCTGGTCCAGATCAAGCCGAAGGACGCACCGAAGGAGCCGAAGGCAAAGCCGCAATCGGTCGCGGTGAGAATGCTGGCTTGTCTCGAAATCGACGATGAAACCAAGGAGCGGCTGAATTGCTTCGATGCCATCTTCCCGCCGAAGCCGAAGGCCAGGGTGCCTGCTCCCAAAGCCGTCACCGATTGCACGGCCTTCAAGGAAGAGGACGGCCGGCTGAAATGCTTCAACAGCTTCGCAGAGAAGCTTCCCAAGCCTGCCAAGCCGCCGGAACCGGCGGCGCGCTAGGCGATCCGACGGCGCGGGACGAAAGTCTCGCGCCGATCAGCGCCCTGCTGATGATGGCGCGCCTGCCGCCACCCGCGTCAGTGCGGGGGTTGCCGCCATCTTGACCAGCACGTCCTTGACCGGGTGGTCGGTCCAGGCGCGGGTGACGTAATCGCGGTGTGTCACGCCCTCGGGCGTCTCGAGGAACACCACGCTGCCGGGCCGCAGCGGTCCATCCATATTCTCCGATATCGCGATGTCCTTTTCCTTCAACATCGCGATCAGAGCCTGTTCGTGCCGCCGGGTGGAACGGGTATAGGCGCTGACAAAGAAGCCGGTGCGGTTGTTGACGATCCAGGATGCAAATTTGTCGAGCTCGCCATACACCGCATCGAGCAGGAACACGCCGCGCACGCGATTGCCGAGGCCGCCGACCTCGAGGCTCCAGGCCGCCGGCATGAAGCCACCGCTGTAGCCGACGATGATGACCGGCATATTGGCGAAGGTCCTGGCGGCACGGGGGTCGCCGTAGAGCCGGGCGAGGTGATCGGCCGACTCCGCGACAAAGCGCTTGAGGCCGCCGGGCTGCCAGAACTTGCCGGCGCTGGAATCGGCGGCGTCGACGGCGAGCTGCGGCGCCAGCAGGACGGCATTGACACCGGAGTCCGAAATCTGCTGCGGCACCAACTGGCGGTCGCGCACGTCGCGTTCCAGCGTCGCGCCGTTGCCGTGGAAGAACACCACGATGACGCCGGGCTTTTTGGCGTCGAATTTCTCCGGCACATGCATCAGCACGCGGTTGTCGTTGTAGGTTTCGTCCTGCCAGTAGACCCGGCCGCCATAGCTGCGATGGCCGCGCCGCTCGCCCTTGGAAATGTTCAGGAACGGCTCGTCGGTGCGCGGATGGTTGCCGAGATAGGGAAAGGCCGAGGATTTCAGGCCGACCAGCATGGTTTGCTCTTCCCGGGCCGGACGCTCAAACGGCACCGTGGGCGCCAGCGACGCCACGCGATACGGCGCGGGCGCCGCCTGTACGCTGCGTTCGCGCGGTGCGCCGGACGGTTGCCGCGACGCCAGGTTCTCGCTGGTCTCCGGGAAGCGATCCCGAAACGTCGGCGCCGGAAACCGGTCTTCGAAAGTATCCGCCGCCGAGGCATGGGCGTTGGCGGCGAGCATGCCGGCGCTCGGCGCCTTGCCGCACTGGACCAGTACGAATGACAGCGGCACAAAGGCAAGAAGGAGGGCGATCCAGCGCCATCGATACGAACCGGCGCGATGATGTCGAGCGGGGATCTGCAGATACTGCGACGCATCAGGTGAAATCACGCTATGTGAAATCACTCGGCCTGCGCGATCATGCTGCTTCAGATCCGCCCCGACCATCCACCCACTTGCCCCAATATCCGCCTGTCTTTGACGTATGCCAGCTCGCGTTGAGGTGACGTTAAGCTTCCGGGAAATCTCCCCATCCCCGGATGCCCCAAAGAACACGAAATCGTGTCGCGATTGTGGGGCCGCCATCTTCTTTGCGCAATGTCGCGGGCTGCGGAAGCATCGTGAAGCCTTCCGTAGGTATCTTGATACCAAATCCAGCCCGTGATTTAAATCATTGTTAACACTGCTTGAATTGACGGGGGGCAGCCTGCACGATGACAAATCAGGGGCGGCTGGGCTGAGGGCGTGGACCGAGATGGCGGCATCAGAGACGGGAAGCGCGGCATTGACCGGTCGAGTACCCGCTGGCGGTTCGAGCGTTTCGGTCCTTGTGGCGACCGCCATCGTGGTGGCCGACATGGTCGGCGTCGGGGTATTCACCAGCCTCGGCTTTCAGGTCAAGGACATCCCGTCGGGCTTTTCGATCCTGCTGCTTTGGGTGGTCGGCGGTGTCGTCGCGCTGTGCGGGGTGTTCGCCTACAGCGAACTCGGCGCGATGTTTCCGCGCTCGAGCGGTGAATACAATTTCCTGACCCGGGCGTACCACCCGGCCTTTGGATTTGTCGCGGGCTGGGTGTCGGCGACGATCGGTTTCGCGGCCCCCGTGGCGCTGGCCGCGATGGCGTTCGGCGAATACGGCAAATCGGTCCTGCCGGACGCCCCGCCGCTGGCGCTCGCCCTCGGCGTGGTCTGGCTGGTGTCGCTGGTGCAACTCGCCGGGCTCAGGCACTCCAGCACCTTTCAACTGATCGCGACCATCCTGAAAGTGCTGCTGATCGTGGCGTTCCTGGTGGCGGGATTTGCCATCGGTACGCCGCAGCCGGTCACGTTCACCCCCTCGGTGTCCGACTTCGGCTATATCGCCAGCGCGCCGTTCGCGATCGGGCTCGTGTTCGTGATGTATTCGTTCTCGGGCTGGAACGCCGCGACCTACATCATCGGTGAGATGCGCGACCCCGAGCGGAACCTGCCGCGGGCGATGCTTGCGGGAACGTTGATCGTGCTCGTGCTGTACGTCGCGCTGAACGCGGTGTTCCTCTACACCGCGCCATCTGGCGAACTGGCCGGGCAACTCGATGTCGCCCGCATCTCCGGCACCCACATCTTCGGCGAGTTCGGCGGCCGTATCGTCGGCGCCATGATCTGCTTCGGGCTGATATCCTCGATCAGCGCGATGATGTGGATCGGCCCGCGCGTGATGATGACCATGGGCGAGGACATTCCGTCGCTTCGGGTGTTCGCGCGCAAATCGCCCCGGGGCGCGCCGGCCTACGCCATCCTGTTGCAACTCGCGATCGCCAGCCTGATGCTGTTCACCCGCAGCTTCGAGAAGGTGCTCGACTTCATCCAGTTCAGCCTGCTGTTCTGCTCGTTCTTCACCGTGCTCGGCGTCATCAAGCTGCGCATCACCCGGCCCGATTTGCCGCGGCCCTACCGGGCCTGGGGATACCCGGTCACCCCCTTGGTTTTCCTGCTCGTGACCGGCTTCATGATGTACTATCTCTTGACGGAACGGCCGGTGCAATCGTTCCTGGGTGTCTTGATCATGATTTCGGGCCTGGTGATTTACGCTGTTTTTCGCAAGCGGGCCGGTCGAGGCGCCGCGTCCCCGAATCGCGAATAGCGATGCTGCAGCCCGTGAAAATGGCGGCGCTGGCTGCCGTCATGTTGCTCGCCGCAGCGCTGCCGGCGCGCGCCGCCGATACCGTCACCGCCGATGACACCGCGCGTTTCCTCGCGGGCATGGCGCCTTCAGCGGACTCGCCGCTGACGCCGTTGACGAAGGACCCTTCGTGGCAACGGCACGCCAAATTCTTCGATAACGCGTTCGGGCAGCTCGAGCAGCGCCAGCTTTCGAAAATCCGCAGCTGGACCGAGACCAATCTGGCGGCGCCGCGGCCGACCATGTTCTACATGTTCAGCGGCCCGGACTTCCTCTACGCCGACGTGTTCTATTCCAAGGCTTCGACCTATGTGCTGAGCGCGCTGGAGCCGGTCGGCTCGGTGCCTGACCTGACGCGGTTGCCGCCGGGCGGCGTCGGGGCCGCGCTCCACAGCGTCGAGCGCTCGCTCGGCTCGATCCTGAGCTTCAGCTTCTTCATCACCAAGCAGATGAAGACCGATTTGCAGGCCGGCAAGCTCAACGGCACCTTGCCGATCCTCTATGTCTTCCTGGCGCGGTCGGGAAAAACCATTCGCGATGTCAGTCCGATCGCGCTCGACGACAAGGGGGCGGCGTATTTCGCCAACGAGAATCCGGGCCCCAACGCGACGCGGGGCGTCCGCATCCTGTTCGCCGGCAGCGATGGCGCCGAGAAGACGCTGTATTATTTCTCGACCGACCTTTCCAACAGCGGCGTCAGGGTCTCGGGCTTTCTGAAATTCTGCGCCACGCTGGCGCCCGGCAACAGCCTGCTCAAGAGCGCGTCCTATCTACTGCATTCCGGCAACTTCACCACCGTTCGCGACTTCATCATCGCCAACAGCGCCACGATCATTCAGGACGATTCCGGCGTGCCGCTCGCCTTTTACAATCGGAAGCAATGGCGGTTTTTTCCGTTCGGCCGCTATCTCGGTCCGATCGGCGAATTCCCCGGCCGGGAGCAGCCGGCCTATGCCGAGCTGTTCAGGCGCAGCCAGCCGATCGATTTCGGCATCGGCTATCGCTGGCGCACCCATGAAACCAACCTGCTGCTGTCGGTCAAGCTGCCTTCGGGCGATACAGGCAGCGCCGACGCCGCGCCATCGGCCGAGCCGCCGCCGGCGCCGCCACGCGCCCGGCGAGCGCCGCGGCCGCCGGCCGACGTCGGCGAGCAGCCGCGCGGTTTCCGATGGTTCTCGCGCTAGCCGAAGGGCTTCTTAAGGTGCGTTGACGCCGCGCCAGCGTCCATATCGCCACGGCAGGTACCAGCGCGCGCCCGGCGGCGCCGTCGCCGGCACGTTATCAATGCCCGAGGTTCCCCAGGGTTGGCAGCGCAGCATCCGCGCCAGCGTCATCCAGCCGCCGGCCCACAGCCCGAAACGCTCGATCGCCTCGTCGCCATAGACCGAACAGGTCGGCAGATGGCGGCAGTTGAATCCGACCAGCAGCGAGAATGTATGCCGGTAAATCCAGATCAGCGCCCGGCCGAACTGGCGCGGCAGGCGCTGCACCCTTGCCGCACAGTCCGAACAATCCGCTGAATGCTTCATGGGCGATTGGCTTATCGATGAGCGATGTTTTGCCCGGTTCCCATGCAGGGAACCGGGCCTGGATACCTACGGATTGCAATTGAGTCACACCAGGCAAAATACCGCACCTGATCCGTGGCGGCGCAGCAAATGTTAATAGACGCTTATGTGACGCGCGGTTAACTTTTTCACAACGCCGATGTGACGGAATCATTGGGCGTTAAAGTGGGGCCGTTACCACCGTCCGACAGTGGGCTTTGGGGGAAGGAACCAAATTGAGGCTCGTGAAGTCGCTCCGAATAGGCGGCTGGGCGCTCGCCGCCGCCGCCCTGTGTATCGCACTGCCTGCCATCATGGCCGGCAATGGCGGCCGGGCACATGCCGGAACCAGCCTCGAAGAACGCAAACAGCCGATGAAGTTCAGCTGGGTTGCCTGCGAGCCGAATTGCCGCGGCTGGGTCAGCGCGGTCGGCATCGTCACCGCGACCAGCCCGAAGGATTTCGACGAGTTTGCGCGCGGGCGCCAGCTCGCCGGCGCCACCATCGTGCTGGATTCCAGCGGCGGGTCGGTCAACGATTCCATCGCGCTCGGACGACGCTGGCGCGCGCTCGGTGCGCTGACGACGGTCGGCACCAGCATCCGGACCCGAACCGGGCAGGGCGAGCGCGGCATCGTCATGCCGGAAGCCTATTGCGAATCCATGTGCGTGTTCCTGCTGCTGGCGGGCAAGACGCGCTACGTGCCTGACGCCGCGCATATCAGGGTGCATCAGATCTGGATGGGCGACCGCGCCGACGACGCCAGGGCCGCGAGTTATACCGCGCAGGATCTGATGATCGTGGAACGCGATATCGGCCGTCTCGCCAAATATACCTTCGATATGGGCGGCACCGGCGACCTGCTGTTGCTGTCGCTGAGCGTGCCGCCGTGGGAAGAACTGCACGAATTATCCCGCGACGAATTGCGGCTGACCAATCTCGTCACGACCGACGCGGTTGCCGAGGTTCTGCTTCCGGACCCACGCGCAACGCCGGTGGCCGAGGTGGCGGTTAAGCCGGTGCAGGATCGTTTTGCGAGCGAAACGGTCAGCGCCGAGAAGCCGCAGGTTCCGGCCGCGCCGTCCAGGTCAACCAAGACGGCGGAAGCGGCGGTGCCGACCGGCGGCGTCGTGGCCCCGGTCCCGGCGCAGTAGCGGCGGGACGTCAGGCCCGGCAGCGGCATCCGCCACAGGGTCTCGCCCCCGGCGAGCCCCGATAATTGGCTCCACATTATCCAGCACGCCGCTGTCTCGCTTTCGGTCGGCCGCGAAGTCGCGGATGACATCCCCCTTCGCGGAAGTTCCCCCAGTCGTGGACTCCGGCCCGCGAACACGGTTAAGCTGCAGGAGGTCGCCCTCTCAACTTGGCTGAAAACCATGGATGCATTCGACGAGGAACAGCAGGCGTTCAACAGGAGCCCGCTCGACGACGAGAATCTCCTGAGCGGCCAGTTCTGGGGCGAACTGCGCGTCTTCCTCGCGGTGGCCAAGACCAAATCGTTCAACCGCGCCGCCGAGCTCACCAACACCAGCCAGCCGAGGGTGAGCCGTCAGGTCAAGCGCCTGCAGGATATAGTTGGCTCTCAGCTTTTCATCGCTACAGCCCGTGGGGTCAAGTTGACCCGAAAAGGAGAAGCGCTTGCCCAGGCCCTGTGCCGGCTGGACCACACGCTTTATTCGATCACCAGCGATCTGAAGGCAGAAACCAGCGAGGCGGAAGGCACCGTGAGCGTCAGCATCACGGACGGGCTGAATGCGCTGTTTGCGGCACCGGCTCTCGATCAGTTCTCAGCGCAATATCCAAAAATCCAACTGCATCTGAAGAACCCGATCAACATCATGAGCCTACGGGAAAACCAGACCGACATGATGATCGGGATCAGCCCGGCCGAGTCGTCGGACAGTCGGTGTCGCAAGCTCGGGCAGCTTCATTTCATTCCCGTCGTCGCCAAGGACTACATCCGGAAGCACGGCCTGCCGACGCGCAACAACCTGGAACAGCATGTCTTCCTGCAGTCGGAATACTACCTTGCCAGAACCGGGCTGTGGGACGGGTGGCAGCAGGCCGTGGCGCGCGGACGCATCGCGCACTATTGCGACAATTCCTTCGCTTACGGCATGCTGGTCAAGGCGGGGCAGGGAATTGGAATGCTGGGCAGCTACACGCTGGTGGAGCCGTGCTTCGTGCCGCTGGAAATCGACTTGAGGATTTCGGTTCCTCTTTACCTGATCGTACTCAACGATCGCTTGAACGCCCGGCCGGTTCGACTCGTCTTCGACTGGCTGAGCGAGGTCTTCGGTAACAACAATCCCTGGTTCGGCGACGAGTTCAGATTGAACAATCCGCCGAGTGCGTACGACGCCGGATTCAGGAAGATGTTCAATCTTGAAGGTAATGATGAGACAAATACGTCGCGTTGATCCGTTCTGAGATTTGTAGATAGGTCCTGCCGGCGTCTTGGAACAGTTCTGACAGTTCCAGGTTCACTCCCGCTTTCTCGTCGAAAAGGAGTTTTTCGAACATCGCTTGGTGGATCGCGACCACCTGCTTCATGTAGGTCCGGGAGAAGTCCACGGTGATGCTCGCATTTTACGGGTTCTATGAGGGCTGGTCGTAGCGGGCCAGCAACGAAGGGGCGGGCTCGCCCGATAGCCTCGCAAACATCAAGTCTGTCTAGGCAACCGCCTCGTACTCCGACGGGGCATCCCAGAAGCCCTCGGTCCGGAACAGGACGGCCGTGTCCGTGCTCGCCGAGATTGCGTTGAGTGGAGGAGTGAGTTCTTTGACGAGTTCGAGGTACGGCTCCGGGTGACCGTCGAAGTAGACCGGTGCTTTGCCTTCTGCATTCTTGAATCCGAGGATGATTCGCCACAGCCGCGCATATTTGGGCTGCGCATGGGTGATGACCTTGTCGTATCCCTTGCGGGCGACGTGGTCGAACACGAAATACGCAAATGCTTTCAGGACATGGGTATTGCGATAGGCCTCGCGAAAGGCCGTGCGCTCAAGTTTGGCGAAGTCCTTGAACCATCGAATGCGCAGGGTGCCGACGGGTTCGTCGCCGGCGTAGACGATCATGTGGGTGGCCTGGTAGTCGTTGCCGTCGAACTCGTGCCGCGCCGGGACGCCGTGCTCTTCCATGAAGCAGATGGCGCGGATGGCATAGGCATGCATCAACTGCTCGTATGTCGTCACGACCTCCGTGCGGATTTGATTGTGGCTGGGGACGATGGTCCGCACGTTATTCTGCATAATTCAGACTCCCTACTACCTGACGTAGTATGAAGTAGAACTATCCGGCCCGCGTTGCGGAAGAGGGCAAAACGTGCCGCCGTTCTACGCCAGCGTTGAACCGACCGAGCTTCGCTGTCCCGGAGGCCGCGGCGTATCCGGCGATCGAACCATGGGATTTGTCCCGGAATCCACGATGAAACAGGCGCGGCCCGGAAATTGTCGAGGTTTCAGGCGCGCTGTTCTATCTACAAAACAGCAGAACGTACTGGGGAGTAACATATCTAGAATTGCACTTGGTGAATCATCCTCCCAAGGTAGTGCAATCGTAATGAAGAGAAAAACCCGGCGGCCGAATTCCGCAGATATCCAGATCGGAGAATCGATCCGCGCCCATCGGCTGATCGTGGGCATGTCGCAAAGCGACCTCGGTCGCCGGCTCGGCGTCTCGTTCCAGCAGATACAGAAATATGAGAAAGGCATGAACCGGGTCGGCGCCGGGCGGCTTCCTCAGATAGCCAAGATCTTCGGCATTCCGGTTGGCGCGCTATTCGACGCCAACGCCGTCACCTCCCCCGGCGAGAGTACGCGTCCCGCTCCGGTCAAGCTCATCCCTGACCGCAACACGCTTAAACTGTTGACCGCGTTCGGGGGCATCGCGCACGGCAAGATCCGCCACTCCCTCGTCGACCTGGTCGATGCGATCGCAAAGGCTGCGCCGAAGACGCCCAGATAGCGTGCCAGAGAAGGCGCGGGGCGCCGCCCGGCTGGTCCGTTGGCGGGACTTGACCGACTTCTTCCGGGTCCGCTCAGGCCGAAGCCGGCTGTTTTGCCTTGGCCTCGATCTGGCCGATCGCGTCGACCACGGCATCGAAGGTCAGCATGGTCGAGGCGTGGCGCGCCTTGTACTCGCGCACCGGCTCGAGCAGGGCCATATCGGCCCACTTGCCTTGCGGGGGCCCGCCGTTTTCCTTCAGCATCTTTCGCACGGTCTCGCGCAATTCGCGCAGTTCGCCCGCGGTCGAGCCCACCACGTGGCGCGCCATGATCGAGGATGAGGCCTGGCCGAGCGCGCAGGCCTTCACGTCATGGGCAAAGTCGGTGACGACAGGTCCGTCCATCTTGAGGTCGATCTTGACGGTGGAGCCGCACAGCCTGGAATGCGCCGTGGCGCTGGCGTCGGGGTCGGGAAGGCGGCCGATCCGGGGAATATTGCCCGCGAGTTCGATGATCCGCTTGTTGTAAATGTCGTTCAGCATAGATCTAGGCCCCGGCTTCCCGTGCGACGACCGCCCTTGACTACCCTTGGCGTCAGCACGCTGGGGTCTTATATATGGACGCAGACGGCGGAAATACAGCCCGGCCGATGCGTCCCCGGTGTCCGAATCGAAACCTGTTCGGCGGCGGTGGTGCTAATATAGTGGGATTCAGGCGCCCGGCGGCCAACCGCCCCGTCTGCCCGGTGACACTCCGGTCTTGAGGACCGGTCGAACGGAGTTGACATGGACGCTTTGATCAAATCGCTCCGCCCAGGCAAGCCTTCCGATATCAAGGCTTCCGACGTGAAAAACCCGGAAGTACGCCCTGCCGAGCTCGATCCTGCCGAATTTCTCGCCGCGGCCGTCCGCGCGGACCAGCCGCGTCCGTCGCGCGCCGAAGCCGAAGCGGCGGTGCAGACCCTGCTCGGCTATATCGGCGAAAACACCGGCCGCGAAGGCCTGATCGATACCCCGCGCCGGGTGGTGGAAGCCTATGACGAACTCTATCAAGGCTATCACCAGTGTCCGGCGGAGGTGCTCGACCGCACCTTCGGCGAAACCGCGGGCTATGACGACTTCGTGCTGATCCGCGACATCGAATTCACCTCGCAATGCGAGCATCACATGATGCCGTTCTATGGCAGGGCGCATATCGCCTATACGCCGGTCGAGCGGGTGGTGGGGTTGTCGAAGCTGGCGCGCCTGACCGATATCTTCGCGCGCCGCCTGCAGACCCAGGAGCATCTGACGGCCCAGATTGCCGCCGCGATCGACGAAGTCCTGAAACCCCGCGGCGTTGCAGTGGTGATCGAAGCGGAGCATACCTGCATGTCGGTGCGCGGCGTCGCCAAGCATGGCGCCATGACGTTCACCAGCCGCTATACCGGCATGTTCCGCGACAATCCGGCGGAGCAGGCGCGTTTCATGTCCATGGTGCGAGGGCCGCAGCGCTGACCCCGCCAGATCATCGCGAGAGCGGCCCGTGTCCACATCCGCAGACAGCAGCGACATCGAGGAAGGGCTGAAGTTTCGGCCCAAATTCGATGCGACAGGCCTCGTCACCTGCGTCGCCACCGACGCTGGCAGCGGCGAGGTGCTGATGGTCGCGCACATGAACGACGAAGCCCTGCGCAAGACCATCTCAAGCGGCGAAGCCTGGTACTACAGCCGCTCACGCCAATCGCTGTGGCGAAAGGGCGAAAGCTCCGGTCACACCCAGCGCGTGGTCGAGATGCGGCTGGACTGCGACCAGGACGCGATCTGGATCCGGGTCGAGCAGGCAGGGGCGGCCTGCCACACCGGCCGTCGCTCGTGCTTCTACCGCGCGGTCACATCAGACGACGGCGGAGCGCGATTGTCGTTTGTGGACGCTGACAGGCTGTTCGATCCGGCCAAGGTCTATCGTTAGCTCCCAACAGTCCATTCGACGACATCGAAGATGCCGTCGATGTGAGCGGTTAGCGGCTTTCCGGTTAACCCGCCATTAACCATAACCGCCGCAGGGTTGTATGAGGCCTGAGCGCCGCCTGTCGTGACGAGAGGTCCGGGCGGTCGTTTCGCGAGGAGCGGGGCACCTACAGATGGCGGTCGACACGTCAAGCGCCACGGCAACGGCAGGTGTCGAGCCCTCGCGCGCCCGGATTGCCGGCGCGATCAGGCAGGCCGCCGATACCACCGGCACCAGCTTCGAATACATGCTCGCCACCGCGAAGATGGAATCCAATTTCAATCCGAAGGCCGCCGCCACCACCTCGTCGGCGCGCGGGCTTTACCAGTTCATCGACCAGACCTGGCTCGGCACCGTAAAGGAAGCCGGCAGCCAGCTCGGCTACGGCAAATATGCCGACGCCATCACCCGAAATCCCTCCGGCGGCTATTCCGTCAGCGATCCCGCGGCCCGCACCGCCATCATGAAGTTGCGCAACGATCCCGAGGCCGCCTCGGCAATGGCGGCGGTATTTGCCCAGTCCAACAGCTTCAAGCTCACCGGCAAGATCGGCCGCCGCCCGACCGACGGCGAACTCTATATGGCGCATTTCATGGGCGCCAACGGCGCCGGCAAGCTGATCTCGAACGCCGAAAACAATCCGAACGCCTCCGGCGCGGCGTTGTTTCCCAATGCCGCCGCGGCCAATCGCCCGATCTTCTACGACAAGACAGGCCGCGCGCGCAGCGTCTCCGAAGTCTATTCGGTGCTGAACGCGCGCTATGCCAGCGCCGCCAATTCGCAGGCGACGCGCACCGCGATGGCGTCGGCCGGTGGCGACGCGCCGCGGCGCGTGACGCTGGCCAGCGCCACGCCGGCCACGGCACCGGTGGATAACGCCGCCTATCTCTCCAGTTTTCCGGATTCCCGCGCCGTGACGCCGGCGACCCTGTCGTTCGCATCGGCGCAGACCCATTCGCAGCCGACCGATCCGATCTTTCGCTCCCTGTTCCAGGCCGGCGAGCGCGCGCAACCGCTCTCGCCGGCGGTGCAGGAATTGTGGGGCAATTCCTCGTCGCTGACTTCCGTTGCGTCAGCAACGTCGGTCGCGTCAGCAACGTCGGTCGCGAGCGTGACCGAGATTTCCTCCGCGAGCGCCGCGCAATCTCTATCGGCACGCAAACCGGAAGTCCGGCCGCCCGGTCGGCTCGATCTCTTCAGTGATCGCCTCGGCACCTTCAGCTAGTTTTTCCGTTTCGTGGCCCGGGCGCGATGCAGTGCGCGGCGCTGCTTCGCAGATCCGGGACCTATACTTTTCCTTGATCAATGGACGCCGGATCTGCAGCGCTCCGCCATGACGCGTCGCAGACGCGCGTGAACGTGCTTATGGCGCTGCGCAGCGTCCGGGTAACGATGCCGCCGCAGCAGCCGTCGCTCCCTTAACAAAACGTCAATAATACCAGCCGTTTATGGTGAACCCTTTGTTAAGCGGCGTGGTTTATTTTCTCTTGCAGTGGCATCGCGTCACGGTGTCGTCAAAGGTTGCGTAGGCCTCCAGGGTCATGATCGTTCGGCAGTTCATCAGTTGGATACGTACCGCTCCGGCAGGCGAGCGGGCAGAGGCAACGCGGTCGCTGGCGCGGGCCTGGCTGATTTCGGATTTGTCCGAGGAGGATCGCGCCGCCGCCGAAGGCGCGCTCTTGATGTTGCTCGACGACGCCTCCCCGCTGGTGCGCCAGGCCATGGCCGAGGTGTTTGCGCGCAGCTCCGAGGCGCCCGCCGGCATCGTGCAGGCGCTGTCGCTCGACCAGCCGTCGGTGGCCCTTCCGGTGCTGGAACATTCCCCGCTTCTGATCGACGCCGATCTCGTCGACATCATCGCGACCGGCAATTGCGCCATGCAATGCGCGGTCGCCCGCCGCATCAATCTGCCGCCCTCGGTTTGCGCCGCGATCGCCGAAGTCGGCTCGGCCGCAGCGGCACTCGAACTGATCGAGAACGCCCATGCCGAGCTTGCGGCGTTCTCCTGGGACCGCATCGTCGAACGCCACGGCCATCTCGCCGCGATCCGGGAATCGATGCTGGTGCTGGAGGATTTGCCGGCCGCGACGCGGGTGGCCCTCGTCGCCAAGTTGTCGGACACGCTGGCGCGGTTCGTGGTCGCCCGCAACTGGCTGAGCGCCGACCGGGCAGGGCGGATCGCAAGCGAGGCGCGCGATCGTTCCACCGTCAATATCGCGGCGCGTTCGCGCGGCGACGACATGTGCGGCCTGGTGCGGCATCTGCGCGCCACCGGCCAATTGACCGCAGGACTGATCCTGCGCGCGCTGCTGTCGGGCAATCTCGAACTGTTCGATGCCGCACTGGCGGAATTGTCCGAGCTGCCGCTGGCGCGGGTTTCCGCGCTGCTGCACGACCGCGGTGGCGCCAGCCTGCAGGCGCTGTTGCGCCGCGCCGGCCTGCCGCCATCGACCTTCGCGGCATTCCAGATGGCGCTCGAAGTCTGCCAGGAGACCGGATTCGTCGACAGCATCGGCGGCGCGGCCAGATTGCGGCGCCGCATGGTCGAGCGCGTGCTGACGCATTGCGAAACCGATCCGCAGGCCGCCGAACCGCTGTTGATCCTGCTGCGCCGCTTCGCGACGGAGTCGGCGCGGGAAGAAGCCCGCATGTTCTGCGATGAACTGGTCGCCGACGAGGCGATCGCGCCGCTGCAGCACGAGCTGATCGCGGCGTAGTCGCATCCCCGTCGCTGTCGTCCCTGCGAACGCAGGGATCCATAGCCACCGTTGTTGATTGTTGCAGAAGATATCTCAACTCCGCGCGTTAACTGAGAGTGCGCGGCGTATGGGTCCCTGCGTTCGCAGGGACGACGAGTTGAGAAAGTGCGTTTACCTCACTCCGCCGGAACAATGCTCGGGGCCAGCACCGCTTCGAGATGTTCGGGGCGGTCGCGATTGGCATGCGTGAGAAATACGTCCGCGATGCCGCGCAGCTGCTTGCTCAATTCGCCGGCGGTGGCGGCGGTGTCGAGCCTGGTGCGCTCGCGCACGATGGCCTGGATGGCGTTGATGTGATGTGCGATCAGGTTGGACGGCACCTCGTCGAGATCGGGCGCGTGCTCGATGATACGGCACAGGCTTTCGGCGGCGGCGCCGGCGGAGGGAAATCCGAACGTGGCGGCGTCGCCCTTGATGTCGTGGGCGGCGCGAAACAGCTCTTCGCGCGTGACGTCGGTAAAGCCGTCGCGCAGGATGGCGGCGTGGGCGTCCGACAGCCGGTCGGCTTCGATTACCATCCAGCTCTTGAACTCGCCCGACAGGCCGGCGAGCGCCTTTTCGGCGCGCGCCACCGGATCGTCGAGGTCGCGTTCGGCGACGCGCCGCAGCACGTTTCGCAGGGGATTGGGCTGGGTGATGATGTGGTGGTCGGCGAAGGTCGAGATCTGCACCGTCGCGGACTTGCTTTTCGCCATGATGAATTCCTCGGGCTCTCGCGCTAGACGGTGGACCGCGCCTTGTCGAGCAGCGACGGCTGCTGCATCACTTCGACCTCGCCGCCGACGCGGCGCTCGGGGCCGATATAGGCGTTGGCGGTATTGCGGCGGCGGTCCGGGCCGAAATAGGTCTTGGTCTTGATAAATGGGCGCGGATTGGCGACGACGTTCAGGATGCGCTGGTAGAGGCCCTTGGCCGAGATCGGTTTGGCGAGGAATTCGGTGACGCCGGCGTCGCGCGCCACGGTGACGCGGCGTTTCTCGGAGTGCCCGGTCAGCATGATGATGGGGGCATAGGGGTTGCCCTTGGATTCCGGCTGCCGGATCATCTGCGCCAGTTCGAGGCCGTCGAAAATCGGCATCGACCAGTCGGTGATGACGATGTCGGGAACGTAATGGCTGTACATTTCCAGCGCGGTCGCGCCGTCCTCGGCCTCATAGACTTCGCGGGCGCCGAATGAATGCAGCAGCGTCCGCAGGATGCGGCGCATGTGCGGATTGTCGTCGCAGACGAGAAAGCGCAGCTTGTTGAAGTCGATGCGGAACATGGCGCGGCCCTGAGGGCAGACCGGCAACGGTATACCCGGCGTTAACCATATCGCGGCGCCGGTTAACGAATGGTTGCGATGCCCGCCGGTATCTGCCTCGAGCTCAATAGTTGAACTGCTCGCTCAAAATGCGCTCTTCCAGGCCGTGGCCGGGGTCGAACAGCATCCGCATCGAGATGGTCCTGTCGGACAGCACTTCGACCCGGCGGACGTCGCGCGCCTCGTCGTGGTCGGCCACCGCGGCGACCGGGCGCTTGTCGCCCTCCAGCACCTCGATGACGACATAGGCGGTGTTGGGGAGCAGGGCGCCGCGCCAGCGCCGCGGCCGGAAGGCGCTGATCGGGGTCAGCGCCAGCAGTGCCGCGTTGATCGGCAGGATCGGGCCCTGCGCCGACAGGTTGTAGGCGGTGGATCCGGCCGGCGTCGCCACCATGATGCCGTCGGCGATCAGCTCGGCCATGCGCGGGTGCTCGTCGATCAGGATCCGCAGGCGCGCCGCCTGATGGGTCTGGCGAAACAGCGACACCTCGTTGATGGCGTGATGCAGGTGCACCACGCCGTGCACGTCGGTGGCGCGCATCAGCAGCGGATGGATCACGGTTTCCTTCGCCGCGGCGAGGCGAGCGTGAAGGTCGGCGGTGCTGAATTCGTTCATGAGAAAACCGACGGTGCCGCGATGCATGCCGTAGATCGGTTTGTCCGAGCGCATGTGCCGGTGCAGCGTCTGCAGCATCAAGCCGTCGCCGCCGAGCGCCACCACGATGTCGGCGTCATCGGGGGCGTGATTGCCGTACAGCGCCGTCAGTTGCGCCAGCGCCGCCTGTGCCTCCGCGCCTGGGCTCGCGACGAAGGCGATCCGGTCATATCGCTTGGGGCTGGTCATGGGATTGTCTGGCTCATTTCGGCGCGCCGGTGGGAGCGGGTGCGCTCAGGGTCGTCTATACGACCTTGACCTGACTTGTCGAGACGAGCAGGGGGTGGCGGCGCCACAAATACCGGCAGGCGGCCGCTTGGCGCGACCGCCTGATGTGACTTCCCTTCAACGAGTGCGCCGGGCGAACTCGAAAGCGATCAGAATTTGGCGACGACGGGGCCGGCATTGAAACGGTAGTTCAGACCGATCTTGGTGAGTTGCACGTCGGTGCGCGAGGTCAGCTGCGTGGTGCCATCGCTGGCCAGACTTGTCCGCGTTCCAAAGCCCATGTAATCGTATTCGGCCTTGGCCGACCAATTGGCGTTCAGCGCGAATTCGGCGCCGATGCCGATGGTCCAGCCCACGCGGGTGTTTTCGCTCGAAATGCTGTTGATCAGGGCGCCGGCCTGATTGTTACACGTCCGCGCATTGCCCGGCACGTTGAACGGTCCCACGATGCAATTCGCCGACACGGTCTCGTTGACGAATGCGGCACCACCCTTCACGTAGTAAAGGGTGCGGTCCCAGGCATAGCCCACTCTGGCGGTTGCCGATGCAAGCCAGTTCAGCCGCGTGTTGCAGGTCAGGAAGAACGGGCTGAAGCCGCCGGGGACGCCATTCGCGTCAAGTCCGGTATCGGTGCCGCAGGTCCGGCCGCCCTTGAGATCGGCCCAGCTGGCATCGGCTTCGACGCCGAGCACGAACTTGTTGGCCATCTGGTAATTGTAGCCGATCTGGCCGCCGCCGAGGACGCCGGCAGAACGCGTACCAGCCGTCTGGCCGTAGCCGACGAAGCCGATGTCATCACGCCCATAGCCCGCGCCGCCATGGGCACCGAGATAGAAGCCGGTCCAGTTCACATAGGCGATGGCCGGCGGCAGGGCCTTGACCCGCGTCTTGGTCGGCATGACCGATGCAAGCAATTCGGGGCTGAATTGATAGCGAACGCCGGCGGTGCCCGACCAGCTCTCGATGGTCTCGCCGTTGCGGTAGTCGACACGGGCAAATCCCAGCCAGCCCGTGTTGACGACCTGCCCGGCGATGCCGAGCGAGTATTGGCCATAGGTTCCGACCCTCGACGTCGTGGTCGCCGCGCTAAAGGTGGCGGGGGAGAACCCGCCCGGCACCGGCACACCCGGTCCGAAGAAATTGCAGTTCGCACAGGTCGCGAAGTTCGAGGTGATGTTGCCTCCGAATTCGCGGAACACGCTTGCCGTGAAGAAAGGCGTGAGCGCCAGGTTTCCGGACTGCACGGAAGTCCCGACGCGCACGCTGGCGCGACCGATCTGGCTGGTGACGTCGTTGATCTTCAGGGTGCCGGAGATGTTGGCTCCCTGTCCGACGCCCGGCTGGCCGACCGACGAGAATGAATCAAAACTGGTCCTGGCATAGGTGAAGCCGGCCGAGGGCTCGATGAACCAGTTGTTGGCGATCGCGAAGTTGTAACCGGCGTTGATCGCAAACGACGTGCCGCGGCCGGAGATCGGCTGCGAGAAGAAGCCGGCGCCGGCATTGCTCAGGGCAATATTGTAGAAGTCCTGTTTGAGCAGCGCATCCGCGAAGAACCGGCCGTAGGTGGCAACACCGTAGGTGCCGACAAACGGAATCTGGATGTTGCTGGAAAATCCATTGTTGAGGGAAGTCGAGTTCGACTCCAGATAGCCGGCGGTGGTGCCGAGGTGCAGGTTCCAGCCGTTCCAGTTCAGCCGCGCGGTGTCGGCGCCGATCTGGAAGCCGGCATAGTTTTCACGGATCTGGTTGTTGCAGTTGACCGTCGTGGTTTGATCGAGCGTGGCGGGCGGCGACTGGTTGAGGGTCTGCGTGGTCGAGGTGCTCGAAACGGTGGCCTGGCCACCGGTGGCGCGTCCCCAGATTCCGCCACCCGGGGAATTCGGCGGAGGATTGCCGGGAGCGGACACGAAGGCGCTGCCCTGTCCCGCCTGGAAAACCGTATTGGCGTTGCTGGTCGCCGCCGAAATCTGCGCGGACAAGGAGCTGGCGAACTGACCGAGGATGCCGGCTCCGGGTCCCGTCGTTCCGGGCGGGACGCCGATTCCGGCCGGCCCCGCGATATTGGTCACGTTGCAGTTCTGCGCCTGCGCGGCCGTCGACGACAGCATGATGGCAAATGCGACACCGGCAAAAAACCTGATCGTGTTGCCGGGACGCATGCGCAATTTTGCAATGCGAGAAGCAGACATTCGAATCCCCAGTCCGGAAAAAAGATGGAATCAACGCAAAATACGCGACCGTAGATCAAAATCTAGAACAGCAATTTGCGGTCCGAAAGCGCAACAAGGCGACGGTGAGGGAGTTGGGCTGTGAATTTCGTGCCATGTAACATTGCGGCCACAGGCGCAGACCCCGCTACCTGCAAACCACCCGTCATATGAATAGGGTTGATGGCCAATGGGTGCTCCGCCGGTTTCCGGAAGCCCTGGAAGTGACGCTCGTCACATCAGGAAAGGGCAGACCGTTGATCGGGGAGGAGGGAGAAGATATTGCTTTGGTGGATCAATGGATTTCGGGCCAGCCGCCCGCCATGCTTGTCTCGACAGGAAAATGATAAAGCGCCTCGTCACATTGGCGGCACTGATCGGAGGGGCCATGCTTGCGATGGCTTCCGAGGCCGCTTGGGCGGAGAAGCGCGTCGCGTTGATCGTCGGCAATTCGCGCTACCAGACCGTTCCGCAGTTGGCCAATCCCTCGCGGGATGCGAACGCCGTGGCCAGGATGTTCAAGGACGCGGGCTTCGATTCGGTCGAGGTCCAGATCAACGTCGGCAATCTCGAATTCAAGCGCGCGATCAGGAAATTCGAGACGACAGCCGATCAGGCCGACATCGCCGTGGTCTACTATGCCGGTCATGGCCTCGAGCTTGCCGGAACCAATTACCTCATCCCGATCGACGCGAAGCTCGCCAGCGACCGCGACGCGGAGGACGAAGCTATACTGCTGGAGCGGCTGGTGTCGTCGGCGGACGGCGCCAAGCGGCTGCGTCTCGTCATCCTGGACGCCTGCCGGGATAATCCTTTCGTCCCCGCCATGCGCCGCGAACGCAAACTCGCCAATCGCGCGGTAACCTCGGGTCTCGGCAGGGTCGAGCCGACCAGCACCGACACGCTGATCGCCTACGCCGCGAAGGCGGGCTCGACCGCTGACGATGGCGATGGCCAGCACAGCCCCTTCACCGCAGCGGTGCTGAAAAACCTGACCGTGCCCGGTCTCGACGTCCGGCTCGCCTTCGGCCGCGTCAGGGACGAGGTCTTGAAGACCACGGCCAACCGGCAGGAGCCGTTCGTTTACGGCTCGCTCGGCGGCGGTAATATCTCGCTGGTGCCGGCCCCCGCGGGTGCGCGGGACGCGCCGGCCAGCGACGTCAAGGCCGACTACGAACTGGTGCAGAAAATCGGATCGCGCCGGGCCTGGGAGGTGTTTCTGGGCACCCATCCGACCGGCTTCTATGCGGATCTCGCGCGCGCGCAGATGGACAGTCAGGCGCCGTCCGCCAACACCGTTGTTGCCGCTCTCCCGCCGCAGGCGGCTCCCTCCACCCGCGAATCCTCCTCGAAGGAAGCGCTGGAGTGGGACAGGCTGAAGGACTCGACCGACCCGGCGGTGCTGCAGCGATTCATCAAGCGTTATCCGGATTCACCGTTGTCGATCATGGCCCAGCAACGGATGGATCTGCTCAGGAAGGCCGCCCAGGAGCGCGAGGACCAGGCCCGTGCGGCGCGCGACGCCGCGCGCAAGGCCGCGGAGGAAGCGCTTCGGCAGGCCGAGCAACGCAAGGCCGAACTGGCGGCTGTCAGGAAGCGCGAAGACGACGAACGCCGCGCGCGCGAGGCGGAGGCGGCCGAGAAAGCGAGGGCTGCCGCGGCGGAACTGGCAGCGGCGAAAAAACGCGAGGAGGAGGAACGCCGCGCCAAAGCCGCAGAAGCCGAACAGAAGGCCAAGGCTGCGGAAGCCGAGCGCAAGGCTGCCGAGGCCAAGCAGAAAGCCGAACAGGCCGAGCGAGAGAAGGCAGCCGCGGAAGTCGCGGCTTTGCGCGCCGCCAGCGAAAGGCAGGCCCGAGAGGCTGAGGCCGCGCGCAAGAAGGCGGAGATGGCGGCCGCCCGCGAAGCTTCCTGCAAGAGCGAACAAACCAAACTCGAGGAACTGATTGCCAAGGGCAGCGAGGGCTCGGGCCTCGACGACCTCAAATCCTTCTCCAGGACCGTCAGCTGTGACCGGCTTGGACCGCTGGTTGTCGCCAGCCTCGACAGGTTCAACGCCGCGGCGGCCAGGCGCGCCGCGGCGCTGCCCAATTCGCCCGAATTGCTCCGTGCGGCGCAAACCCAGCTGATCCGCCTTGGCTGCCTGACCGGCTCGGTCGACGGCACGCTCAATCCCCCGACCCGGACTGCGCTCGGCCGCTACCTCTCGATCGGAGGTCAGCCGACCGAGAACGCCAGCGTCACCGAGGGTCTGGTTGCGGAATTGAACAGACATACCACCCGGGTCTGCCCGATCGAGTGCCGCGCCGGCGAGACCTTGAGGGGCGAAACCTGCGTCGCCGACGAGAAGCCGAAAGCGCCGCCCGCCATCGCGGCGCGCCCCAAGGATGACGACGACGTGCAGTCGCGCCGGAAGCAGGGTGGCCGCCAGTCGGATCGCGAAACGCGGTCAAAGCCGGCGCAGGACGCCCCGCGCGCGCGCCAGCAGGCCGTGGCCCGGCCGAGCATTGTCAGTGGCGGCCGCAGCGGCGGCAGCGCGATGATCGGCGTCGGATTTTGACGCAAGGGGGCGCGTTGATCGGGCGGTACCGTCCGGTGCCGATTGCGAAAGCCCGCTTACTTTTCCTGCAGGGTCCGGACCGGGTCCCATTCACCTGAAGGCGCTTGCTGCGCCTGGATCCTTGCCCGCTCGAGAAACATCCGGGAGGGCCGGTCCGTTTCGGCGGCCTGCCCGAAGCATTTTTCGGCGAGCGCAAACTCACCGGCGCGCCAATGCGCGAGGCCGCTGGCGTAAACAGCCGTGACCGCGGCCTGCGCAGGCGTCAACTCCGCCGCCAGCGCCAGCAACTGGTAGATCTTCAGCTGATTGGTGCGCCCCTTGACGCGGATGGTGTCGAGCTCACGCCAGGCGAACGTCTCGCCCGTCAGGGCGACCGTCGTCTCGGAAGCGATCACGGTGGTGCCGTAGAATTTATTGGCACCCTCCAGCCGCGAGGCGAGGTTTACTGCATCGCTCATGACCGAATAGTTGAAGCGCCGCCGCGATCCGAAATTGCCGACCAGTGCGTCCCCGGAATTGATCCCGATGCGTTGCGCCACCTTGTTGCCGCCAAACGCAGCCGCGCTGCGATTGAGTTCTTCGAGGCGGACGCAGCAGTCCAGCGCGGCACGCAGCGCATTGCCGGCATGGTCGTGATCGTCGGCCGGTGCGCCGAATACCGCGACGATCGAATCGCCGATATATTTGTCGACATAGCCGCTATGGCCTTCGATGATGTCGGTCATTTCGGACAGATACTCGTTCATCAGCGCCATCAGCGCTTCCGGCGACATCGTTTCCGCGATCAGCGAAAAACCCTCGAGGTCGGAAAAAAATACCGTCACGTGGCGGGTTTCGCCGCCCAGCACCGGCGGCTTGTTCGACGCCAGCATGCGGTCGATCACGTCGGGGGCGAGGTACAGCGCGAAGCTCTTCTGCAGCAGCCGGCGGTCCTTGTCGGTGATCATGAAGCGATAGCCGACCATGGCCGCCAGCGCGGCGAAGCCGGCAATGAGCGGTTCGCTGAGCGGCAGCACCAGCGCGTGGTTGAAGGCCACCGTGGCGCCGACCACGTAGATCGTCATCGCCCCGAGAAACGCCAGCACCGCGGCGGCCGGCTTCAGGGTTCGTGCCAGGATCGCCGCAAAAGCGGCGACCAGTGCGGCGATCAGGGCAACCGGAAAGCGGCGGAGTTCGACGGCCACATTGCGGGCGATCAGGTTGTTGACGGCGGTGGCATGAATATAGACGCCGGCGATGTCCCGGCGCTGAAAGCGGCCGCTGACCGGCTGCTCCGCCAACGCGCAACGTGGCGCGCGCGCGCCCTCGATCCCGGTGGCAAAACGCTTCGACGTCCGCTGGCGATCCTCCGAACCTAGCACCGTACCGACGACGACGACCTTGCCTTCGAACTGACGCCGAAAGAAATCCTTGTCGCTTTTCGCGGCGCAGGCGGTCAGGTCGGCCAGCGAATAGGTCGGGATGTCGTCCGCGCCGCCCTCGAAATTGAGCGTCATCGTATTGCGCACCGTGCCCGGAATCCGGTAGCCGGCGAGTGCAGCCGTTCCGTCGGCCTGCAATTCCGCCTTGGCATCGAGCGCGCGCGACGCCAGTTCCAGCGCCATCGAGGGCACCGGCTTGCCGTCCACCGTAAACGTCAGCGGCAGCCGGCGGACGACATCGTCGCTGTCGGTGTAGACGTTGAGCGCCCGCACGTTCTGTTGCTGGCGAACGGCGATGCGCTGTCCCGGCGAGGGCCGGATCGGCTGGTCGCCGCGCAGCACTTCCCCCAGCACCACCTTGCCGCCAGCGGCAGCCACCGCGAGCGCGCGAAGAAAATCGCGGTCGAAACCGCGGACCTTTTCACCGAACTGGCCGCCGCCGAACGGGATCTCGGACTGCTCGATCGACTTCTCGAACACGATGTCGAAGCCGACGACCTTGGCGCCGCCTTCGACGATCGCGCCGAGAACGCGGCCGATCTCACCGGTCCATGTCAGCAGCGGCGAGCCCTTGAACGGCGGCGCCTGGTAGGTTTCCTCGTCGACCGCGACCACGACGGCCGGCGAGGCGGCGGGATCCTGCCTGCTGCCGAACATCTCCCAGCGCAGCGCCGTGAGAATGTCGATCGACAGACCGTGGGCGATGTTGAACGCGGGCGCGACGGAGACCGCGGCGCAAACCAACACGATGGCAGCGAAGGCAATGACGTCCCGCGTCCTGCGCCCGATATTCAAGGTCTGATGCCCGGCAAAACCTATTCCAACCGCAGCAGGCGGCCGACGATCGGCGTCGGACCGGGTTTGGCCTGGGGATCGACCCGGAACACGACCTTGCGGGATGCGAATGTTGCCGCATAGGTGGCGCCGGGCGTGAGCGACTTGCTGGTGCCGGCGAGATCGTAGAACCTGCCCTTCAGCTGGTTGCCGGTGAGATCGAACTGCTGGCGCTCGCCCTTCTGGTCGAGGCGTTCGAACACCAGCGTGCCGCGCCCCTTGGCTTCGACGAGGGGCGAGGTGCCATAAAGCGTCAACGGCGGGCCGGCTGGCGCGGCGCCTTTCCCCACGCTGCGGACGACGCTGGCGGCGACGTCGCTGGTTGCCCGCGTCGTCGCGTGGACCTGCGCGGGGTCGCAGTTCGTCCTGGCGGCTTCGACCTCGGCGAGGTGGACCTTGCTCTCATCCTCGCCGACGATGATCGTGCCGACGCCGCTGATGGTTTCGCGGCGGCAGGATTTCATGTAGCCGACCACGATCGAAGCACCCTGTCCGAGCCTGATGACCTTTCCCGGCACGATATAGTCCATGAACTCGGCGCCGGAGACATTGCCCTGAACCTCTTCCACGACTGCTACCGGCGCCTGGGCGGTCGCGGACCCCGAGAACCCCATCACGGCGATAACCACAACAATCGCTTTCTTCATCGCAAAACCTCATTCCAAGAGGCGAAGCCGGGCTCAACGGTGAAGTGAGCCGATCGCTACGCAAGCCGGACATCGAGAATCGACAATCCCGTTATTTCGCTTCGCCGCATCGGGACGAAGGAAGTATCTCACACGGGTAGCTTGATCGCCCTCAGGAAAGTGTGATCCATGTCACATAACCGCGAACCGCGCGGCGGCGGGATCGAACTCTTAATACATCGGCGGATTCAAATCGAGCTTGGCCCGGGCGTAAGCGGGGCGCCGCAACGCAGAATGTGTGAGCTGGATCACGATGATGCCGGCCAATCCGGCGTAACCTCCCATCATTCACAGGCAATTGATGTATCGGAGATGGCGATGAGCAAGATCTTTACGGTGGTCAAACCCGCGCTGCTGGCGATCGACGCCGTCATCACGCGCACGATTTTGTGGTTCTGGATGTCCACGCTGCAGGCGCAGCTCGGGCATGAGCGCGAGCCGCAGCATTGATTCGGTCGCCGGGCGCCTTCATGGCGTTAGCGGAATCGTGATTGTCATCGCCCTGCCTTTGTTGCGATCAGTATCCTGATCGCGGGGGCAGGAGAGCAACGGACATGGCCATTTGCCTCGACGCGCCGCGTTATCTGCGCTTCGCGCTTGTGTTCCTCACATTGTCGGTGGTGACCGGCGCGCGCGCCCAGGATGCGCCGCAGCCTCAGCATCAGGCGGCTACGCCGTCGGAGCCGAAGCCGGGCGCCACCGGTGCGCGCGGCAACGCTTCGAATCCGCCGGCCGCCGAGCAAGGCCGGCTGCCGCCGGATTCGACCACCCAACATACGCTCGCGCTTCCCGGGCGGACGCTCGACTTCACCGCCACCGCCGGTTTCATTCCGCTGTTCAACGACAAGCGCGAGCCTCAGGCCGAGATCGCCTTCACGGCCTACCAGCTCAACGGCGCCGATGCGCGGACCCGGCCGGTCACCTTTCTGTTCAATGGCGGGCCGGGCGCCTCCTCGGCCTGGCTGCAATTCGGCGCGGCCGGACCGTGGCGGCTCGCCATCAATGCCGATGCGGTGACGTCCTCCGCCGCGCCTGATCTGTTGCCGAACGCCGAGACCTGGCTCGACTTTACCGATCTGGTCTTTATCGATCCGGTCGGCACCGGCTACAGCCGCTTCGTCGTGACCGGCGATGAGGTGCGCAAGCGGTTCTATTCGGTCGATGGCGACGTCGACACGATCGCGCTGGTGATCCGCCGTTGGCTGGAGAAATCCGATCGGCTGCCGTCGCCGAAATTCGTCGCCGGTGAAAGTTATGGCGGGATTCGCGGGCCGAAGATCGTACGCAATCTGCAGGTCGACCAGGGCGTCGGGGTGAGGGGGCTCATCCTGGTGTCGCCGCTGTTCGACTACCGCGAATTCACCGGCTCCAGCCTGCTGCAATATGTCTGGAGCCTGCCCTCGATGACGGCGGTGGCGCGGGAGTCCAGGGCAGGCGAAGGTGGCGTTACCCGGGCCGACCTTGCCGACGTCGAAAGCTATGCGCGAGGCGAATTCCTGGCCGACCTGCTCAAGGGATCGGCCGACGCCGAGGCGACGACGCGGCTCGCCGACAGAGTGGCTGCGTTGACCGGGATCGACCCGGCGGTGAGCCGCAGGCTGGCCGGGCGGCTTGGCGTCGGCGAGTTTCGCCGCGAATTCGACCGCCGTAACGGCAGGGTGACCGGCCGTTACGACGCCTCGGTGTCCGGCTTCGATCCCTATCCGGATTCGAGCTCCCATCGTTTCGGCGATCCCTCGGGCGAGCCTTTGGCCGCGCCGCTGACCAGCGCGGCGGTCGATCTTACCAGGCGCAAGCTCAACTGGCGGCCGGACGGCTCCTACCAACTGCTCAATGGCGCGGTGCACGGCGCCTGGGATTTCGGCCGCGGCATCAATCCGCCGGAGTCGCTGTCGCAGCTGCGGCAGGTCCTGGCGCTCGATCCAAAGCTGAAACTGCTGGTGGCGCACGGACTGTTCGATCTGGCGACGCCGTACTTTGGTTCGAAGATCCTGCTCGACCAATTGCCGGCCTACGCCTCGCCCGAACGCGTCAGGCTGGTGGTCTATCCGGGCGGCCACATGTTCTATTCGCGCGACGGCGCGCGTCAGGCGTTCCGGAGCGAGGTCGAGGCGCTGACGAAGTTAACGCCCTGACACCAAACAGCCGGCGCAACCTCTGGGATTGCGCCGGCTGACAGGGAAGTTGCGTGGTCAGTAAGCGGGCCCGCTGCCGGGCGCCTGTTCGAGTGCCGCGGCCAGCGAGCGATATTCCTCGCTGCCGGTGCCGCTCAGGGCCGCGATCCGGTTCAGGTGATACTGCGCGGATTCGCGGTTGCCCTGTTCGACCTGCCACAGGCCGTAATACTGCCAGGTCTTGACGTGGTTCGGATCCGTCTTCAGCGCGCGCTCGTACCAGATCTGCGCGACCTTGTAGTCGCCGAGCTTGCGATAGGAGTAGCCGATCAAATTGGCGACGGCGGCGCTGTCGTCGCGGCCGAGCGCCTTCAACTGCGGGATCGCGGCGGCATAGTCGCCGCGATCAAAGATCGTGGCATAGGCTGCGCGATAACCCGTGGCGAATGTCGTGTCCTCGACGCCGGGTTTGACTTCGCTGGACTTCTTCTTCTTGCCCTTGTCCGACGACGGAGGCGGCGATTCGTCGGGCGCGGCGTAAGCTGTGGTGACGACGGGCGCCGTGACCAGCGCCATCGCGAGTATTGCCAGCGTCAAAAGCCTGGCCGCAAATTTGCTCATGCATCTCTCCCGATTTCCAATAGGCAATCCTACACCGGCGTCTGTTGATTTGAACACCTGCCTCGCCGGTACATTCCCGCCGAGCGCGCCATAATTTCAGCGGCTTCCCCTGAAGCAAGCGCGCACACGCCGGAATCCGTCCGCCACGGTAGAACATGACGAACATGTCATCGAGATGAACGAAGTCCGCAGGTGCGCTTCAGATTGGGTTCAGCGCGCGGCCATTAGGTTCAATGGCATGATCGACGGGCCCGGCCATCCGACCGGCCACCTCACGATCCCAAGAGGGACACGACCATGCTGAAGATCATTTCTGCCGCGCTGCTTGCGGCTTCCGTGCTGGTGGCGGCGCCCGCGATGGCCCACGATCCGGGCCGGACCGCGCATGGCGCAGGGATCGGAACCGTCTACGTGCAGCCGGGTGTGTTCGACGCCAACGCCCGGATGGGACGTCACCATTACCGCCATCATCACCGGCATCACCGCAAGCATTTCCGTCATCACCATCGCTTCCACAAGCATCGCTGAAACTGATCCGCGGGGAGCGGCTTCATTCACATTGCCCCCGCTGCGCTTCGCGGATATCAGCCCCGGCCTGCGCGTCATTGCTTCCCCAATGGCGGGCGGGCCGGTACGCTTTGCGGCAATTCCATTTCGCGGTGGGAAGGGATAGAACGGCCCGTCAAAGCCGGGGAATGACGGGTTGTATCTGGTTATATCAGCAAAGCACGCGGCGATCCTGCTGTTGCCGCTCGCGCTCGCGGCCTGTGCGGGCGGCGACGAGAGCAGGAGCATCACCTATACGGACGATCGCGGCGTCGCCAACCAGCCATACCCCGCCAACTACCGCGCCGAAATCCTGGCGTTCCTGAAGACCTGGCTCAACAATCCCGTCGGCGTGCGCGACGCGGTCCTGGCGGAGCCGGTGCAGCGCACCGTCGGCGGCCGGCTGCGCTATGTCAGCTGCCTGCGCTTCGCCGCACGGGATTCCGGTGGTGCCTATCAGGAGGCGCGCGAACGCGCCGTGCTGTTTGTCGACGGCCGGCTCGACCGCGTCATCGAGAACGCCGCAGAGCCCTGCGCCGGCGTGGTTTATGCGCCGTTTCCGGACCTCGGGAAGATGACGCGGTAGCGTCAGCCGGCAGGCTTGCCGGCTTTGCCCGGGATTTCGCTCCCGGGACTTTCGATCACATTTCAGCGAGCATTGAACCTGAACCTGACTTCGGGAGACGCAGCCTATAGCTGCGGAGCGGGGCGGTGCGCGAATAAACTGGAATTGCCCTGGAACCAAAGGGACTTGTTGCCGTGCCGTCACAGTTAAGAACCATCGCGGCTCCGGCATTGCCGCGAAGCAACCTAATTGAGGCCACGTTGTTTGATTGTTGTCGATCGCGACAATAACGGGGAACAGTCATGAAGAAGTTCTTGCTCGGCGCAGCCACCTTGATCGCCTTTGCCGCTCCCGCGGCGGCGGCTGACATCCCGGCGCGCACCTATTCCAAGGCTCCGGCCTACACCGCCCCCGCGGTGGTCTACAACTGGACCGGCTTCTACATCGGCGGCCATGTCGGCGGCGCCTTTGCGGGCGACAACAGCCTGCAGAGCAGCGACGTCCGCTTCATGGGCGGCGTTCAGGGCGGCTTCGACTACCAGTTCCACCCGAGCTGGGTGCTCGGCGCCGAAGCCCAGTACAGCTGGCTCGGCGGCGGCAACAACAACAATGGCGTGCTGTTCCCGGCCGGCACGCTGGTCACCGGCAGCGCCAATGACCAGCTCGGCTCGGTCACCGGCCGGCTCGGTTATGCCTGGGGTCCGGCCCTGCTCTACGGCAAGGGCGGTTACGCCTGGCGCGACACCAACAATATCGGCGTCAGCATTGGCGGCGTACCGCAGCCCTTCGCCACCAGCGGCAACCGCAAGGACGGCTACACCGTCGGGGCCGGCCTGGAATACATGTTCGCGCCGAACTGGTCCGCCAAGGCCGAGTACCAGTATTACAACTTCGGCAACACGACGATCACCGCCGGCCCGGCCGACGTCGTCGGCGCCCGGTTTCGCAACGACGACCACACCGTCAAGGTCGGCCTGAACTATCGTTTCGGCTGGGGTGGCCCGGTCGTCGCCAAATACTGAGCAGGTTTCGCACTGAAACGAGAAGGGCCGGCCTTGCGCCGGCCTTTTTGTTTAGAAATCTCATCTAGAACTCCCGGCGATGCAGCGATGGCGTTGGCGCCGTCAGCCCAAAAAATAAATATTGCCGGCGGCAGAACTTGGCCGCGCGATAGGCTATTATGGTTTAGCCGGTTGGTGGACAACGAACATGCGTGCTTTCCTGTTAGGACTTGCTTTATCGACCGTTTCGGCGCCTTGCGTCGCCCAAACCGTCCTGAAATCCGAACCCCTTGTGCTTGCTCCCTATGAGGTCGCCTACGTGCAGGCCCCTTCCTGCGCGGCGGGTACGGTCCTCAAGGTGACCGGCGCCATCAGGGGCCTGCACCGCAAGAAGGTTTGCGTGGCATGGACCGGTGACCAGGCCTCGCTGACGGTGGCTACGCCATCGGTCGAGGCCCTTTCAGGCCTGTAAATGGCGCGCCGCCCCGCGGCGGACGATGAACCCATGAATCCTGGTCGGGTAGTCGACCCTTCGCACACCGGGGGTAAGGCAGGGCTTTGGCGTGGCCTTGGGGGCACCCGCGACCGGGAAGCCGCGGCCCGGTTCGGGGTGAATCGGCCATTTCGGGCGGGAGTCCCTGAGTCGTAAACGAGTCCTGAATCCCTGCGAAAATATCGGGCGAGACTCCCAGGGTAGAATCGCCGGATGTGTTGCGGGCCATGAAGATGACCCTGCAAACCTCCTGCGAACGCGTGCATGTCACGCTCACCGTCGCGCTGCTGGCGGCCTCCGCGGCCAATTTGGTGCTGGTATGTGCCTGGCTGTAACCGATTGACGGCGCGGCCAATTTCCTGATCAAACGAGGCAATCGGCCGGGCGCGGCAGCGCGCCGGATGTCGCGGGATTGGGAGAGGCTTGGGGATGATCGAGACGCTCAAGGCGCGGGTCAATGAGGATGAAGCGCTGGTCCGGCGCGGGCGGTTTCTCACCACCAGCTTCCTCCTGGAAGTCGGCCCGACCGCCTGGCTGATCCAGATCTTCGAGGGCAGGGTGGTGTCCGTTATGCGAGGCCCCTTCGTGATGCCGTCGTCGTCCTTTGCGCTGCGCGCGGCGGAAGAAGAGTGGCAAAAATTCTGGTCGAGCCGGCCGCCGCCCGGCTCCAACGATTTGATGGCGCTGATCAAGCGGCGGGCCCTGAAGGCCGAAGGCAACGTTCAGATCTTCATGGCCAATCTTCGCTACTTCAAGGAAGCGCTGGCGAAACTGCGCAGCGGCGGAGCGGCGGCATGAGCGCGACCTTCGAGCCAGTCATCGGCCGCTACATGCATCTCGAACTGTTCGGACGGCCGCATCGCATCTATGTCGAGGAGGCCGGCGAGGGCACGCCGCTGTTGTGCCTGCACACCGCGGGCTCCGACGGAAGGCAATACCGCGCCCTGATGAACGACGAACGCGTCACGGCCCGCCACCGCGTCATCGCCTTCGACATGCCCTGGCACGGCAAGTCGTCGCCGCCGGCGGGCTGGCACAACGAGGAATACCAGCTGACCTCGGCGCAATACACCACCATGATTCTCGAGATCATGACCGCGCTCGAACTCGATCGTCCGATCGCGATCGGATGCTCGATCGGCGGCCGCATCGCGCTGCATCTGGCACTCGAACACCCCGAACGCTTCCGCGCGATCATCGGTTTGCAGGCCGGCGCACATGTCGATCCCTATTACGACCTGAACTTCCTGCACCGGCCCGACGTCCATGGCGGCGAAGTCGCCGCCGCCATCGTCTCCGGCCTGGTGGGCCCCGACGCGCCCGACAGCGAACGCTGGGAAACGCTCTGGCATTACATGCAGGGCGGCCCTGGCGTGTTCAAGGGCGATCTCTATTTCTACAAGCTCGACGGCGATATCCGCGGCCGGGTCGCGCAGATCGACACGCGAAAATGCCCGCTGTTCCTGCTGTCGGGCGAATATGACTATTCCTGCACGCCGGAGGAAACGCTTGCCGTCGCCGGCAGCATTCCAGGCTGCGAGGTCAGCATCATGAAGGGCCTCGGCCATTTCCCGATGAGCGAGAACCCGGCGGAGTTTTTGAAGCACCTGCTGCCGGTGCTGGAGAAGATCGGAAGCCGCTGATCGTTCGTTGCAATTGCCCATTCCACCGCAAACCCCTGCCTCACGCGACAAGCCGAGCTTCCAACATCGGCGCGTCACAAAACGGAGTGAAACATGATTATCGATCACGTGAAGCTGCTCAAGCTTGCCAACCGCATCGTCACGTTTGGTGGCAGTTCGCCGGCAGAGGCCACCATCGTTGCCGAGCATCTGGTCGAGGCCAACCTGCGCGGTCACGACAGCCATGGCGTCGGCATGCTGGTCGCCTATGTGCGCGACCTGGACAATGGCACGCTGAAGGTCAACCAGACACCCGAGATCGTGTCGGACACCGGCACCATCTCGGTATGGGATGCCCGTGCCGGCTACGGCCAGGTGGTCGCCCGTCAGGCGGTCGAATGGGCGATCGGGGCGGCGCGGCAACATGGCGTGGCGGTGAACGGGTTGCGCAATGCGCACCATATCGGGCGCGTCGGGACCTATGGCGAGATCGCCGCCCGCGCGGGAATGGTGGGGCTGCACTTCGTCAACGTCGCTTCGGGTAACCCGGGGGTCGCCCCGTTCCGCGGCCGGGAGGGCAGGTTCCTGACCAATCCGGTCTGCGTCGCCATCCCCGGCACTGACACCAACGAGCCGATCCTGCTCGATTTCGCCACCAGCCGCGTGGCGCTGGGAAAGGTCAGGGTCGCGCACAATGCCGGCAAGCCGATGCTGGATGGCGCGTTGCTCGACCATGCCGGCCAGCCCACCACCGATCCCTCCGTCATGTACACCGAGCCGCGCGGCGTGGTGTTACCGTTCGGTGAGCACAAGGGGTCCGGCCTGGCGCTGGTGTGCGAACTTCTGGCCGGGGCCATTGTGGGTTCGCCCAGTGTCACCACGGCGACGCCGCCGGAGCGCGGCATCATCAACGGCATGCTGAGCGTCGTGATCGATCCGGCGAGGCTTTCCACACGCGACAGCATGCTCGCCGAGATCGACGCCATGATTGCCTGGGTGAAATCGGCCGAACCTGCCGATCGCGATCTGCCGGTCCTGATCGCCGGTGAGCCCGAGCAAATCGCCAAGGCCGAGCGCATCGCCAATGGTATCAAAATCGACGACGCCACCTGGGGCCAGTTGATGGCGATCGCGGAGCGCTATCAGATTCGTCTCGATAGCTGACGGGCCGGCATGGCGTGAGTTACCAACGTTGCCGCTCAGGCGGCTTCGGTCCGGTTGTCGTCGAGCGTCTTTGCCTGCATCCGGCATTCGGCGGCAAATGACTGAAGGCGTTCGACCGTCAGTTTGTCCAGCACGTCCTTCGCCAGCCGTTCGGCGCGGGCGGCTTGCTGTTGCAGGTAATCAATCTTGCGCATGACCTCACCCTCCGGCGAGATAATTTGAAGCTAATTGCTTCGTTCCCGACGTGCTGCAGTCTAGGTCAACGGATGGTAAAAGCTGTGAGCCAGGTCACGTTTCAGGTCACGTTGGTGTGTTTATTCTGATGCCGCGCGCAGCCAAGCGACGCTGCGGCCATGCCGACGCGGTAAAATTCTTGCTCGCGGCGGTCAGGCCTTGATGTCGACGATCGCGTCGCGCTCGGCCTGGTTCTTGGCGGCGAAGACGTCCAGCACGGCGTCGTTGATGATCCGCGGCGGCGCTTTTGCGGCTTGTTCGGCGAGCAGCTGAACTCTGGCCTGGGTGACGGCAACGGGCACGGGGTAGATTTGCATGGCAACCTCCGCCCCAAGGCTGTCACCGGCTTGTTTACGCTTTGTAAACGGATTCGGTTAACGGGCGCGATGCAAAATCAGCGCAATGCGACCATTGAAAGGGGTTGCCGGTCGAATGCGTCACGCGCCGACTGGAACGCCGCCGGGTCATCCCGACGGCGTCCTGTTCGATCGGCAAGCCAGTGTGACTTAGCGGCCGCCGCCGCCGCCACCACCGCCGCCGCCGCCACCACCGCCGGCATCCAGCATCGATTGGTTGAAGCGCGGATCGAGGCGGTTCATGTAATTGATCGTCGAGTCGGCCTTGCGCGAAAGCGTTGCCACATACGCCATGTGATCACCACACGCCTGGCGCGATACCGATTGATCGCAGATCCGGGGGCCAGCGGAAGCCGGCACCGTCGCCAGCGCGCTCAGCGCAACGAGCGTGCCCAAAGCAGCCGCAGATAATCTTGATTGCATCGACATTTGAATTCTCCATTCCATGGGTTCGGCGAAACCGGAATGGCTCGCACGGAAGTTCGACGGTGTCAGATCGAAACCGGTTCGAACGCGTCGCTGAGAAAATCCGGACCCGGTCGAACACGTCGACGTGAACCGGACGTGATGCGGGCGCCGGGACACCATCAGATGCATGCTTCAGATGATAGCGCCGTGGCGGTTGGCTGGTCACTGCGGGCTGGTGCCGGTTGAGAGGATTGAACTCCCGACCTTCGGTTTACAAAACCACCATGCGGTGGCGTGATGCGAGTCCGTTCAAGGGCTTAGCTGAACCGGGCAACACACCAAAGGGCACTAAAGGGCATTGGAATTCACAAGGTCCGAGCCAGTTGCGAGCCAGTACCTGCGAATTAGAGAATTCCATTCTCCTCGGCTATTTGGGGATGGTGTAGGCGCCCGTCCCACAATCTCTCCGCAAGCCCGTGTCTGTCCGCGCACCCCTTTAACGCCCCCAGGGCGGTGGGGGTGGGGATAGCGCCGAAGGCGGGGCGTTTAGTAAAACCTGGGCCTCCGCTGCTCGTGCAGCACCATCAGGAGGACCATGGCCACCAAGAAGAGGGCCGTACCAATAACCAGCACCGGCCAACGAGGTGGGCTGTAGGTAAGCTCCCAGGCATTCCCGACGATCGGGATGGTGAGGCAGATGAGGGCGATTGCGAGCTTCATGGCCGGAGTCTAGTTTGCTCTGCGCTGTTTACAAGGGAAACTGCGAGTGGGGACTGGCATGGCAAATGAAGATCTGTCTGCGCTTGGAGAAGCCTTTCGAGGCCTGCACCCAACGCTTGTTCAGCAGGAGCAGATTTTTCGCGAGGCGGGGCGAACGGTAATCAGCTTCTCGAATATCGAATCCGACCTGACTTTCCTCTTCGGCGTTCTGGTGGGAGCAGACCTCTACACCAAGGCTGTGGCGACTTTTGAGGAAGTGAAGAACAACTTCGCACTAAAGCTCAAGCTCATTGACCTTATGGTTGAAAAGGAATGCACAGAGGCGGAGAAGACCGTGTGGCGCCCCATCTCCGGCACCATCAGCACCCACAAGGGTATCCGCAATCTCATTGCGCACCAAAGAATGAGCTTCCAGATACCGTCCGATTCAGACCAGCCGGCCGCCTCGCTTGTGGTACTGGAGCCCGCCCTGTTCTCGGGCCGCAAGGGCAGAAAGCTTGAGGGTCACGAAATAAAGGCAACGGCAGACGCATTAGAGCCGATTGCCGATCGAGTTTACGAGTTTGCCCGGGACCTCATGCTGCGCCGCGCGCCTGCTGCTGTACCTGGCGGCTAGTCTTCTTGCCCAAATTTCCGTCCGCCGTTCCACCTTTGCTCGCGGCCGTCTTTCCAGACCTGCATTGCAATGGTGTTGACGTATGTGCCAACCGAAGAGAACGAGCCGGCGGGGAGGTCGCGATAGGTCGCGTGCATTTGCTGCATCATCGTCCGGAATGCTTGGGCCTTCTTCGTACCGCGGAAATCTGTGCCGGCGGACATAATGGCGATCAAGAAGCCATCCGGCTTCAAGAATTTGAGCGCGTGCATGACGTGGTCAATATCCCGCTCGCGGTCAAAGGGCGGGTTCATCACCACGCGATCATAAAGCCCGGTGTTGTCTGGTGAGAGGGTCAAGAAGTCTTGGCAGTAAACCCTCTTGAAAACTCCAAGTCGGTCCAAGCCCTTTGCCAAGTCGGGCTGAATCTCCACACAGTCCACCAAACCAGCCAGGCATCGGCCTGCCAAATGGCCCGTGCCCGCAGATGGCTCCAGCACGCGCATGCCTGATGCGATGTGCAGGTCCTTCAGGGCAAAGTCGCAGGCCTCGGGAGGGGTGGGGTAGAACCCGAAGTTCTTGGCAGGCGTAAGTTTGAAGACGCCCAGTGGGTCTTCTTCGGTCGGCTGTTTGTCGCCGATGACTTCGCCGTAGTACTCAGCAAGGAGGCGGTTGACCTTCTCCACCAAATCATCCCGCAAAAACCAAAGGTGTGCGTTGCCGTTTTTGAAGCCCCTTATCCGAAAATAGGAGGTTTCGGTCTCAGACTGGTGGGGTTGGTAACCGCGCCGGGACTGTTCAATGGCGCCGATTGCCGAGGTGTAGGAGCCGGTCAGATTTCCGTCGAGCATCGAAAAAGTACGTTCAATGTCAATTAGCGTATCCCGGTGATGCGACGTGTAAGACCAACCTCCATATGCGCTGAAAGCATTGGTGAGGATAATACGGCCGCCCACCTTGAAGCCGTCGTGGCTCTTGAAGCGCCGGTCCAGCTTCGAAAAAGCATTGGCGATTCCACGACGGAAAATCATGTTGGATTCCGCGATAAACATTTGCAGCGTGGAGTGGATATTCTCAACGGTTGCCGGCGGCAGACCCTTTGCCATTTCGTCTTCGTTGATGATCTCGCCGGAATGGCGGTCAACCTGCTCCGGGATGTAGGCCATCTGTTGCCGGAGCTGGTCCTTGGCTTCCTTGTCCATCAGCCTTTCGAGGTCGGTGCGCTCGACCATGTAAGCCCACACCTGAGTGTCGATGAGGCGGCGGGCGACGCGGGAATAGCGCTCGCGATCGGGCAGGCAAACCGCAGCGTAGAAGTCCTTGATTTCTTGGTGATGGGAGCTTGTGAAGTGCCGCTCTGAGGGGTTGCAGCGGGCGGCCATCAATGCGGCGGCTTTTATCTTCTGGTCCGCAGTTTCAATCGCTCCCCAAGCCTCCTCATACAAAGAAAGGGCTTGGTTGCGGTAACCTACGATTTCCTCAACGGTAGCGCGGGAGACGAGGGCAAAAGTTTCCACATCCTTGCCTCCCCTTAGTTCATATACCGCGAATGGTCTTCATCCCACTCCGCTGCGAGAATGCACACTTCATCGTCGGTGCGCACGTCAACTTCCCGCACACAAAGGTCAGCGCCATAGTGGGTTTCGGTGTTGCCAACGAAGGCGATTGCTTGGTCTTCTTCATCGAAGCTAATAATGCACTCGTCGAAGCGCTGGCCATCAAAGCCGGTACGCTTGCGGTAAACATCAAAGCGGAGGATGCGGTCATCGCACTGTGGGGCGACGCGGGCCAATTCGGAGTAGTTGTAACCAATATTGCTCATGTGATGATCTTTCGTTGCCAGATCATCCTGAGTCTTAAAGTTGTATACCGCAACAATAATCGCAAAAATACGGGGGCTCAAAAATCTGCAACGAAAGAAGAGCGCCCCGTAATGCATCGAAATGCACGGTGCGAGTCTCACTCAAACCCGCTACGGCTGTCCAGCACAATCACGCTGAGGCAAACCTCATGGCAAAACCGCAAAGCTCTATAAACGCGGAATGGGCTGCTGCTTTTTCAAGCATGAATCTTATTGAGCAGGATCTGCTGCTTGATGAGCTGACCGCGATTCACAACACAGGGAAGGAACGGCGGCGGCAGGAGCTTCGATCTGAACTCGGCTCACTCACAGATAGGCCGATGAAGACGAAGCCTAAACCTGCCGGTAAGCCAAAATACAGATCGTTGACCAATCCGAATCTCGTCTGGGGAGGCCGTGGGGCGTTGGCATCCTGGCTAAAGGCTGAGATGGCAGAGACCGGCAAACCGCTTGAAGCCTTCAAGGTCACTTAGGCTGGGGCTCGGTCAGTTCGCGTTCAAGACACTTCAGCGCCATGAGAGGGCTGTCCAAAACACGCGCCGCGCCGCCACTCAGCGAAAGGCCCCTGTAGCCTTTAACCAGTTTATAGAGAGCGAGTATCTGCCAGTGGTCGGCCTCTAGCCCTGGCGCCTCTACTTCAATACTGACCGGCACCATGGTGGGCTTGTGGCGCACAACCTTCCCGCCTTTTTTAATCGTGATGTCCGGCCCACCCCCCGGTAGTCGTACACTGATTTCGTGAGCGAGCATGATGCTGTAGCGCATTGGGGCCTCCGCCGAAAAGATTCGGACGGGATTGCGCCGCAACAAAGGCAAAGAAAAAGCCGCCCACGTGTGGACGGCCATCATAATTCGATGTTCACGATGTGCAGTACTCAGCGAACGGATGGTTCGCCGGGATTGCACCGGGAAAAGGCGAAGTGCCTTCGCTGAAGACAATCTCAACTGTGGGGTCGATGCCCGTTGCGAGGTTTGCGAGGTGAGCGATAGCCTGGCGCTGGTCGTCGGTCGGGAATTCCTGGCCGAAGACAACGCCTACTTTGGTCTCTCGTCCGATGTGGATCGACTGAAGGGCAATGATTGTCCCGTCCGCCTCCACAAAGTGAGTGTAGCTCGCGCGGTCGGTTATCCGCGCAAAAGTGATGCGGTTCATTCTAATCTCCAAACAATGAGAGCTGATTGTCGTCTGCCGTGGGCTTTCGCGCACGGGACACATCGGGGCTTTGCGGGGCATTAGGATCTATGCCGTTGTCCGCCATGAATTTAGCGGTCGTCATGTCCTCGCTTGCCCAGGGGAAGTAGAGCAACCCGCACAGAGTGCAGGGCGTATTGACGGGCTCGGGGCCTTCAGTTCGCCACTGATTGTGCTGGTGGCCTACGTCGCAGCGATACCAATGTCTGAACATCGTCAGTCATCGATAGGTTCGTCGGCGTCGTAATTGCCGTCCGTCAGCACCTCAGGCCGGTAGCCTGAGAGCTTCTGCTCTTCGCACTTGGGGCACACTCTCGCGAGCGGGATTCCGCGTGCGTCGTTTCTCCAGCGTGAAGTGAGACCACTACCGCAAGGGCAGGGCCTGGCATCGTCTGGCATAAGCGCCTCCGTGAAATTTTCACCATCGCAACATTGCAAGTCATCAAGATACGGCGCGTTTCTTTGAGCCCATTCACGCGCAGATCCCTCTCGTCGCTGCTCCATGGGTGGAATCGCTACGATGGTGAAAAGGTGAAGATGAATTTAGGTGAGGCGGAATCGTGCGGGATGAAATTGTATTCATCAAATGAAAAAGCCCGCCTAAGCGGGTTGAACCAAACCGACCTCGGTCCCGACCAAGGGTATGTCGGATGCTCCTTGGAGTTCTGTTGTGATGCCCAAAGCGTCTCAGTCCATCAAGACAAGTTTCGTCATCGCACTCGTGATCGGGCTTATCATCTCGGGGATATTCATTGTCCTTGACCCGTACACTGGGTTCTACTTTTTGAATTGGCAGCTTCCCGGTAACGCCGCCGCATTTGTTTTCTGGGGAATGTTAGGCGGCTCTACTACCGCTGGCTTGGTAATTAGTTGGCTGGTGAATGGCCTCATGTACAGCGTGCCTGCCTTAGGCGTGATCCGCGGCATCGTTGCTCTGAGACGAGCAGCGACAAAATAAACAAGCCGCTTGCTGTATACGACTTCCCTCCGCATGATTCATTCAAGGCGGTGAGCATGCACCCTTGCCGCCCGACGTTTTCTGCCGGTGCATCGTCAAACAACAGAAAGCAGGTGCATGGATGCCCTTAAGTTTTACACCGGACTCGCGGAGAAGGTGGTTCCCGGAAAATACTTTCAATCGATCAGAAAAGTAGACAATCCGATCAAGCTCGGGGATGAGCTGAGATTCATTGAAATCGATGAAGATGATTTTCCGGTCCATCAGCTTGGAACCGGTCGCTGCATCGGGATTTCCGATATCGAAATCCAAGATAAATCAGTTTCGGTCCTATGCCGGCAGGGCAGTTGGAAGGCTGAACTTCTGCATGGTCATAAACAGCCTCTCTGGTATTTGCCTATAGATACCAGGTATGGCGACGGAAGCTGGGGTATCTGCTCGTTCACAGCCGACGCAGAAGCCTTAGACCTCTTCGCGAAAGCGGAAGGCTTCTTCAGTTGGTCCGTATTCGTCTGTTGGGTTGCAGACCAGTACGGGCTTCCATTCAAGGGCAAGATGCTCATTTGCGAGGTGGACGCCTGATGGAGCGCCCTACATTCTACGCGGTTATCCCCGCCTTCGTCCGCTACGCGCCGATCTCTGCCCAAGCAAAGCTCTTCTACGGCGAAGTGACGGCTCTCTGCGAGAAAGAAGGGTACTGCTGGGCTTCCAACGGGTACTTCGGCCAGCTCTATGATGCTGATGAGCGAACTGTGCGCCGCTGGCTGAAGGAGCTGGTGGTCGCGGGGTTCGTCACTGTCGATCTCGCCTGCAATCAGCACGGTCAGCGCCGTATCTTTCTTGCCCGGACAAATCTGGCCGGACAAATCTGCCCGGACAAAAATGTCCTCCATAACGATACAAGGGTAGATATCGATACAAGAAAACATACCCCCCCAACCCCCAAGGGGGAGCCGGACGGGTTTGAAGAAATCTGGAAAGCGAAGTGGAGCAGGGGCACTGCACCGAACCCTCGGCAACCAGCACTCAAGGCTTATACGGCTGCGCTCAAGCGCGGATCTTCGCCGGCCGATATCCTGGCTGGGGTCAAAGCCCGCGTCGGTGTCGAGAAGGAAGACACGCCATACGCACCCCAGCTCGTGACCTGGCTGAATCAGGACCGCTGGAAGGACGGGACCGGCGCCGCGGTGATGAAGTCGGAGGATATGGCAGCAGCCCAGCGCCGTATTGACGAGATGCGCAGACAGAGTGAGCGGCGCGCTGCTATGGCGCTGGCGGAACGGCGCAAGCAAATGGGGCTCTCGGCGTGACCGATACCCAACTCCTCAAAAAGCTCCTTGCTGAATACGGGCAATCATCGGAGCATATCAAACAACTCGTGAGGGAATCGCGTGGGGCAGGCCAAGGTAAAACAGCTGAGGGCGAAGACTTGTTACCTCTGCGGCAAACCGCTCCAAGGTCCGACCTCGGCTGACCATGTACCACCGAAGCTATTCTTCCCCGAGACGAAGGGTTTGGACCTGCTGACCATTCCGGCGCACCCCGGATGCAACTTATCCTACCAATTGGATGAGGAATACTTCGTCCACACGTTGCTGCCTATGACGAAGGGAAGCGCAGCCGGCGACGCCCAGCACGTTCGGGTGCGGAGAAAGATGGATGCCGGAAAAAATGTAGCCCTAGTCAACATGGTGATGGATGAGTTCAAACACGTCGTGAAAGGCGTCCACCTTCCCGCAACCCGGGTCGCCAAGCTGATTGACCACGCCAGGTTCTTTCGGGTGCTTTGGAAGATTATCCGCGGACTGCACTACCACCATTCGGGAGTGATACTGCCGGAGGAGTGGGGGATGCGTTACTGGATAACAGCCCGGTATGAACCACCGGAGGAGTTCTTTAAAATGTACGCGGAGAGCGGACGGGAAGTCATCCACGGTGCCTATCCCAAGGTGTTCTCTTACTTCTTCGACCGATTCAAGCCCGAGAACTTGAACATGCAGTACTGGGGCTTTCACCTGTGGGATAGCATCATCATCACGGCAATGTTCCACGACCCGACTTGCGGCTGTGAGGACTGCCAGTTTGTCGGACCGCAGTTCCCGGAAGCGATGGCTGGGACCATTAAAATTCCCCGTTGACTCGCTGTTCCTGTTTCGTTCTGATGGGGTCTCCTTTCGCAGAGCGGAACTATGCCCGACCTAGATCATCTCAGAGCTGAAATTGAAGGTATGCGCGTGCAGGTAAACCGGCAGCGCAAGGAAATCCTCCAGCTTCAGCGGGCCGGCATATCCACGGCCTCGGCCGAACTGCTGCTGCAGCGGATGCACGCGAAAATCGACGGGATGTGTGAGCAGCGGGACAAGCTGAAGAAGGCTGAGCCGGGTCCGGTAAAGGGCAAAGTCCTGGGTGGTCGGCGGTGGTAGAGTTGAAATGGTACGACCCCAACGCCAAGGATAACCCGCCCTGGATAACCGCCCTCGCAGAAGTGCGTCATCGGGCCTGCCTGGAAGGGTGGTGCTACCAGCACGTCCAGGCGATCATTGTCTCGATCGATCAGTATGCGGAATCGGCCTTGGGCAACCGAAATTATTTTCTTAACAAGCCTCAAAGTATCGGTTGAAAAAGACGACCGCGCCGCCATTGAGTAGCGACGCGGCCTGGTAAGCCGAGAGTTGGGGCAATGCGGCCTACTTAGAGGTCCCGCCCTTGTTCTGCTGACCCATGCCGTCTTTCGACGCGCCGCCCTGGTTCATGTTGTCCCTCTGCATGCCATCCTTGGACATGCCGTCCTTCTGCATGCCGGCCCCGGTGGTGCCGGAGTTCATTCCCGAGTTCGTGCCGCTGTTCGTGGAATTGTTCATGCCGGGCTTGTTCATGTCCGACTGAGCCGCTGCGGGCGCTCCGGTGTTCTGGGCAAAGGCAGAGCCGCACATCAGGGTCATGGCAGTCGCGATAAGAATTTTCTTCACTGGAATCCTCCGTTGGGTTTGTTGATGCTTCGACAACGGTGGGTGGGGAAACTTCGTTCCTTGGAAGTCTTTGGAAAGATGTAGAAATTCTGCGGAAATTTTGAAACCGACGCCGGTTCTGATCGTAGACGGCATTATGGAACCGCGACTTTCTTCCAGCGTTAGAGACTCGTAACTCCCGAGTGGTTACCTTGCCCTGTCGGTCCGCTTTCCCCTAAGCGGGCGCGGCGGGGTGTTTTTTGTGAGTAGCGTTTGTGCGTAAGAAGTTAGAGATGCCGGGGTTCATTAAACCCCAGCTCGCCACCTTGAAGAGCAAGGCTCCCAAGGGTGAGCAATGGCTTCACGAAATCAAATACGACGGGTACCGAATTCAGATCCACGTCAACGCCGGGAAGAAGAAGGTCTACACCCGCAACGGTCTGGACTGGACCAAACGCTTTTCTGTCATTGCCGGCGCCCTCGACCTCCCCGGACAGGCCATCATCGACGGCGAAGTGGTCGTCATCCATGAAGGCCGGACCAACTTCTCCGAACTCCAGGCCGAGCTCGCCGCGGGCAAACAGGATCGGCTCGTCTATTACGCCTTCGATCTCCTGTGGCGAGACGGGGACCTCCGCAAGCTCCCCCAGATTGAGCGCAAGCAAGCTCTGTCTGATCTGATCGGCGAGAACGACATTGATCTACCAGTGCTCTACTCCGAGCATCTGACCGGCGACGGGCAGGAGATGTTTGAGCATGCCGCCAAGTTGGGATGGGAAGGCATCATCTCCAAGAACGCCCAAGCGCCGTATCGATCGGACCGCAACGAAGGCTGGCTCAAGATCAAGTCGGTACAGAAGGGGAAATTCCCGGTCATTGGGTTCGTCAAAGATCCCACGGGGGTCGCCGCGCTCTACCTCGGGAAGAGGGAAGGCAAAGACCTGGTCTACATGGGCAAGGTCGGTACCGGCTGGTCCCGGACTGTCTCCAGCCAAATCAGGAAACAGCTCGATACTGTGGTCAGCCCGAAATCGAAGCTCACCAAACAGGTCAAGAAGCCCAAGGCCACCTGGGTGGACCCGGTGTTCGTCGCAGATATAGAATACCGGGATATCACCTCGGAAGGTTTACTCCGGCAAAGCTCATTCAAGGGGCTAACGCCTGGCAAGAAGTCATAAGGAGCCTTGTATGGATAATGAGACCACCGCTAAGGAAATGGCTTACGAAGTGCTCATTTTCTTCATGGCCGAACGAATGAAGGCGGCCGCTATCTTGTCAGGCGAAGATATTTCTCAGCTCGAAGCCGAAGCTACACTGGCTGTGAAAGGTGCCGAATTCTCAGCTGGGGCGCCGGAACAGTTTCAAGTCAAGACTGTCGAAGACACATTGGCGCAGTTGCCGAATGGGCTTGCAATTATACGAAGGGCCGCAAGTAAGACGACTTGACGGCCTGCGGCCACCGGCTCACGATTCTAGGATGCAAAACATTCAAGCTCGTTACCTGGCAAGGCGCGGCGGAGCCCGTGAAGGTGCTGGTCGTCCGGTGGGTACGGGGAAGTATGGGGAAGTTACCGCTGTTGTGCGAGTGCCCGCGAGCCTGAAAGATGAGTTACTGGCCTTCGTCGCGCTGAAGATGCGGAAACTCCCGCTCTACGTTATGCGAACCAAGGAAGGCCAAGCAGACGGCGGGTCTTCCGCAGAAGCTGCAGGTGATGCTCTAGTCGTTCCTCCCAGCTCCTCTCCATTTTGTGGTACTTCAGGTGGCAGGGACGGCAATGAGGGATAGCGGTTTCGTCCGGCGCCTTGAGTTGTCCGCCAGACCCCCAGATTGCGCCAAGGGGATGTGAAGCCTCTGAAGGTTTCCAGCGGCTGCACTCAATGCAGCTCATATCCCGGATGCGGGCGAGGTATTTCTCATTGAACCTGGGCAAGCTGACGCCCAAGGCGCGGACGTGAGTGAGAATGTTACGCCTTACCACGCTTGCGACGTTTCGCTGATTTTAGTCTCTCGGCCATATCCCACCAGTGAGCCGCCCGGTCGCGTAGCTCCTTGGTGAAGCTACGATCGGCGCCGTTGCTCTCCAGCTGGTCAGCCGTTGCAATGTTGGATGCGGCCAGCCGCTCCAATTCTTCCACCATTGCAGCTTTGCTACGCGGCACGTTTAATTCCCAACGCTGTGTCGTAGTCGTCAGGAATGGGGAGGGCGACACCCAGCTCCATGGCCAGGGCCTCGATCGCTTCGAGGAACCTTGTAAATTCCGTGGTGTTGAGCTTGGTCGTGCTTTTCGGGATGATGAGGTGAGTGCCGGCAACCTCGATATGCTGGACCCCCAGGAACCGAACCTTCATCTCCTCGTGTAACTCGTCGGCAGTATTGCCGTTGAAGTCACCGATGACGTTAAGCCACATCCAATAAAGCCGGTTCTGGCTCGTGCTTCGGCTCTTCTTGTATTCCTTGATCTCAACCTGCATCACCTTGGCAGACGTGCACTGAGCGACGGCTTGCATAGCCTCCCGTCGCTTATGCTCGTTGCTGATGATGTAGAAGCCAATCACTCGCTCTTCTTCCGCTTACGTTCGATCTTCGCCTCAGCTTGGCGACGGATAGAGGCATCTGTGATGGAGTGATCAACCGACTTACGGCAGATTGCGCCCATGTAGTGGACAGCGAACTCCAGCATCTCCGAAGGTTTGGTGAAGTTGAGCATGCGCATGAGGCGCTTCATCTCCCACTCGGTCTCTGGTTGAAGGGAGAAGTTGGTCTTGATACGAGCCACTAGGCTGCTTTCTCTTGGTTCATATTTTCAAGAGCGCGGTACTTCATCTCGAAGATGACGTTGTACGTGCGGTTCCAGAATTTGTCGGTGAGGAGCCCTTTGTCAAAATGCTCGCCTTTGATCTTGTTTAGCTCCTCGATGTTTACAGTGGCCGACATTTCACGGAGAAGCTTTTCCAGGCTTATCGAAGCGGAAGCTGCATCGTCGTCCTCTGTCACCATTGCAAACATGCAGAGTAGGGCGTAGCGACGGGCATAGGTCATGGCAGCGCCATAAGCCTGCGGGTCGTTTGCCCGTTGCATCGGAATTGTAATGGTGCTGGTGATCTCGCTCTTATCCGCGTGGATGATGCGGGTAAGGACAGTGCAAGATCCGCTCGCACTGCTGGCCGGCACTTGAACCACGGCGAGCCTATTGGCTGTGAGGTGAGGCTGGAGGGTCTGCATCACCTGGTGAAGGTTTGCAAAGCCGCCGTGGTGGCTCTTGGCGTTGGCGCGAAGAGGCTCAAGCTTCTCCTGCACCTTAATAAGGGCTGCGATTACGCCGCCGTCTTCTCCTGTGGTTTTGAGTTCTTGCACATTGGTTTCTCCTGTTGTCGGAGAACGATGATTCAGAAAGTCGTATACAGCAAGAAAAATGTAGGAAAATATTCTTACAAAGTTCTTGACGAGATTCTTTTGGCTGTGAGACGATTCACTCACAACAGGAGAAACAACCCATGACGATAAAACAAATTCTATTCGTAGGCGCCTGCGGCCAAGTTGGCTGGATGGCTTTCAGTGCAATCTGCGCCGTTGCGGTCGCAGGCTAAGGGAGAGAAAAATGTGGGAAACAAAACCATCATCGCTAACGCTGAACCGGCTGTAGCAAATATTGCCCAAGTCCAAACCAACAAAGTTGCCGAGGAAGCCACCCAGCGTGTCTTTGAGGAAGTTGTAGGCCTCGAACGCTTTAAGGACATCACAGAAGACATCGCCGCGCTGATGAAGCAGGAGATGGTCAACCAGTCGTTCATGACTGTGCAGCTGGAGCTGACAGAAGCGCAAGCCAACGCGCTACAGGAGTTCATCCATCGCGCCGTATCGTCTGCCCGGGATCGCTACCTTGGTAAGCTTGAAAAAGACAAGCGCACCAAAAACATCGTGGGGATCGTAGAAGCCAGTATGCGGGGGGTGATCGAGGAAGCCCTGTCTGGCATTGGGCAAGAGATTAATCGCGGCGCTGCAATCAACGCGACCGCAGTTTCCGCAAACGCCAAAAAGGACGATTACAACTCCATTGAGCTGAATTACTCCAAGGCGGCCGGGGACATCACTATTCCCACTCGCGGGGTCTTCATATCCACCAACTGCATCCAGGTTATTCAGGATAGCTGCAAGGTGACACTGGACGACGGAACGGTCGCCGACAAAGCAACCGGTGAAATCGAGGGCTAGTCTTGGCCCCACTCCAACCCGCGCTTGACTGGCCTCAGCTACCCTTAGGTCCGACTGATGTTCATCTGCGTGTCCATCGCAACACAGGCTCTCGCAAAGCCAAGGAGCCTGTGTCTGTCGCTGGACCACGTTGGGTGGAGAGCCATCCTCAGGTCTACGCCGAATTCAAACGTGTCGCCCTCAAGCTGATCGGGCAGGGGCGCAAGCACTATGGCGCAAAGGGCATCGCCGAATACCTCCGCCTGCACACCGATGTTGAAGGGGGTTTGGAGTTCAAGATTGCTAATTTCGCAGTCACCTATCTGGCCATCAAGTTCGTCACAGAGTTTCCGCAGCACGCGAAATTCTTTAAAATCAATAAGAAAGAAAGCTAAGGGGATGAAGTATGCAGTAGCCAGTTACACCAACCGTTGGGACCACGAGCACCTCTATGTGGTTAGGAAGCGCAAGGTTGGCATCTGGCCGTTCTGCTTCACCATTCATGAGATTCACAGCCACCGATGGAAGAATGTCTGGCCGTGGGAAATCGACATCTGGACCGAGTTCAAGAGTTCGCGTGCTGAGGTACGGGAGCGCCGGGCGAATCTCGCTGAAATTTACGGGATGCAGCGATAATGGGCGTCGTTGTGTCTCATCGGGTGGAAGCTGATCCAAGGGCTAAGCTTCCGCCCGGCGCCACTGAAGCGTGGTTTGCTTACCATATGTCGAAGACGATCCGTGCCGGATTGGGTGGAGACTTCGATGCCCCTCAGGTTGCCTTCGGTGTCCGGACGCCAGTTCGGATAAAGCCCGGAGATCCTGAGTTTGAGCACATGCTCGAATTTGAGGGGAAGGTCTACGTTACCGCAGCTCGCATTCAGGAGCTGACTGGTTGGACGTACATAAATGTAATGACTTATGCGAGCCGAGATATGTGGCCGCGCATCAATCATCCCAAGGGTGGCCGGTTCAAGATGTACGCATTGGATGCCGCGATGGCGACCCACCATAGCGTCAAGCTTCACTTGAAAACGGTGCAAAGAGCGGCCTGATGCGCCTCATCCTCGCCGCTCTCCTGCTCGCCGGCCCAGTTTTTGCAGATCCGCCGGCGGCACTGGTTCGCATAAATCGGGAGGTCAATGACCGCGCCTTTTATGAGTTCTATGAGGCGAAGGATTTCCGGTACCTAAAGGAAGGCGACAGCGGTAACTGCGCCGCGTTCACCTGGACCAAGTTTGTCGAGCTGGTGAAGGCTGGAGAGAAGCCGGTCATCCGCAGCTGCACCCTGAAGAGCGGGGTAGGGCACGCCTTTGTCGAGGTGGACGGCTGGGTGGGGGATAACCGCTGGGATGAGCCGGTACCGATCGCCGATGTCGGATGCAGGGATTAAGAGGTTTGGAGCGTTTAACCTCTACTCGTTCTTCGTGATATATTTGGAATCTCCCAGACTCGCGAGGGTGGGCGCGGGCAACTCTTTGTCCGGCTTCGTGAAAGCTGCGATTTCCTTCTCCAACTGCTTTTGTCGTTCGAGGTCTTCCTTCTTTTTCTTGTCCTCCTCTAGGATAACGACGAGCGATTGCCTGAGCACGTTGAAGAAGGCCAGACATTGGTCCTCCCGCAGCTCATGTATGCCCAGGCTGAGGATTGAATAGATTCTGGCATTCCTGACCAGGAACGGAGGCAGGTGGTCCTTAAGCAAGCTGACCTTGTCATCCATCCGCACGCCGTAAAAGTCACCATCGCTCCAACCCTCGGCTGCTTTGAATTCTTCGAAGCGGTTGACGATCAAACGTTCAAAGATGCGCCGCAAATAGACGTAGGAGCCAATTCCGACATTGTGAGCAGCAAGGCCAATGGCTCGGTGAAATTCCGCCTCGTCCTCCGACGATAGAAGCTTTGAGTAGTTTTTACTCTCGTCCAGCGCGATATCGGCGAAGGAAGGATACTGGCCCACTTTCTGAAGCAATCCACTGGCCATTCGGCAGTGGAAGACGATGATATGCGCAAGTTCACTACGTGCACAGGCCAACGCAACCTGACCTGTAAAGTGGGGCTTCTCATCGGTGGAGGGCAGGCTATCTTGACTTGTTGGCCGGTGGACAAACGTACTTTGCTGACGGCAATAGGGGCAATACCCGTCAACCCTGAAAGACTTCCTGAAGACCTTCATCGCGGCATTGTAGTCAATCTGCTGCACACTATAGAGCGGCGTCTTAAAGAAAAAATCTTCAGTAGACGTGAAGGCGGGTACTGGTTTGGCCACTGGAGGCTCCAAATCACTTGCCGAAACAGAAGTAGCTGTGTGCATAATTGCGAACTCAACAGAAAGCTATCAGAAGTTGACGTTCAAGAAAGGAGAAACGCCGAAGGGGGCTAAGCCGTTTACGAAGGGGAAGTCGGGGAATCCAGACGGTCGTCCGCCTGGCTCCCGTTCGCTGCGAACGATCCTCAAGGAGGCGATCGAGATCAAGCGGAAGAGCAGGACCGACCCGCTTAATCCCGATGCCGCGCCGCGGGATATGACAATCGGTGAGGAACTGGTGGCAAAATGGGTGTCGCTGGGCCTGGACGGGAGTGAGCGCTCCCTTGAGAGGATGTTCGAGCAGCTGGAAGGGAAGGCGGTTCAACCTATCAGCGGACCGGAAGGCGGTCCCGTCCAAACCGAGACTGTCTTCAAGCTCGATGAGGCGTCCAATGAGATGGTCAAGGCCATCGGGCAAACACTGGCCAAGGTGAAAGTGGGGTAGGTCGATTATTCTGCACGCGGGATTGCGGAGAACGCTGAGGAATGGCTGGCTGAGTTCAAACGCCGGCTCTTGTTCTACGACGGCCACGATAAGCAACTCGAATTCCACCGCCTCGGCGCCGTCAGCCGCGAACGCCTCTTCCTCGCCGGCAACCGCGTAGGCAAAACCCTTTGTGGTGCAGCTGAGGTCACCTTCCATCTGACGGGCTATTATCCGGACTGGTGGGAGGGGGTGCGGTTCAATCACCCCGTCCAGGCATGGGCGGCGTCGGACACCTCTGAATCCACCCGCGACATTCTCCAGAAGACCTACATCGGCGATCGGCACTCGCTCGAAGGTGGCCTGATCCACTCCAGCCTGATTCAACGGGTCACATCCCGATCCGGGGTTGCTGATGCAGTTGATACCGTGTTTGTCCGTTACCGCTTGGGTGGTGTGTCTGAGCTGGGGTTGAAGAGCTACGACCAGGGTCGGAAGAAATTCCAGGGGACGCACAAGGACGTTGTCCACCTCGATGAAGAGCCACCGCTGGATGTTTACAGCGAGTGCATGCTCCGCACCACTGCCGTGGGAGATAAGTCGCCCGGCATTGTGCTAATCACCATGACGCCACTCTCCGGCGTTACCCAGGTCGTACAGCTGTTCATCAACGAAGGGGCAAAGCCCGGCCTCGTCCGACCCGACGGCCGGGTGTTTGTCCAGGCGGGATGGGAAGACAACCCGCACCTTTCCGACGAAGAGCGAGAGCTGCTGATTAAGCGGACGCCGGCACATGAGCTGGAAGCCCGCCGATTGGGTAAGCCATCACTGGGCAGCGGGATGGTGTATCCTGTTGCGGAGAGCCGCTTCGTCATCGACCCGATCAAGATTCCCGATCACTGGCCGCGCGTGTTCGGGATGGACTTTGGGTGGACCAAGCCGACCGCCGCCGCCTTCCTCGCCCACGACACCGATAACGACGTGGTGTACGTCACCGGCGAATACTACCAGGCGCAGGCCACTCCCAAATCTCACACGGTCAACCTCTTTGCCCTGGGCGCTGACTGGATACCAGGGGTCTGTGATCCGTCCGGGCAATCCGCAAACATCAAGGATGGTGAAAGCCTGCTTGAGGAATACGACCGGCAAGGCCTGAACCTCACGAAGGCGGACAACAGCCGGGAAGCAGGCATCCAGGTCATGCTCGATCGGATGCAGTCGGGGAAGTTCAAGGTGTTCAACACGTGTAGTAACTGGCTCTATGAATTCCGCATGTACGCCCGTGATGAAAAGGGCGTGCCGAAAAAGGAGAATGACCACTTGATGGACGCCACGCGGTACGGCGTTGTCAGTGGTCTCGGCATCGCCACCACGAAGCTTCGCTCCTCAGTCATCCCATCGCGTCGCGGCGTCGCCGCTGCATGATGTTGCTTGCCAAGCAAAAACTTTCGGCCTTATGATTCGGCACAACGAAAGCTAAAACAATGCCTAAGGCAACAAAGAAGGTCGCCACACCGGCGAGTGAAGCCGCCAAGGATGTGAACCAAGGCGAAGATAATCAAGAAGATAGCGCAGAGGATGTGATCTTCGCCCAAGCCGAACTCGGCCAGGGTGGTCTCTCTCTCGTCCCGACCAAGAAGGTGAAGAAGAACCACACTGTCGAAGTGCTGACCCTCAAGGGCAAGAGCATCGAGCGCGATGGCTTCACCGTCGTGAAGGCGAAGAAGTAACGGGCGCTGGACGAACCAAACGACCCGAAGCAGGAAATCCTCGAAACGGCGATAGCCCAGTTTGAGGCCGCGGTTAAGCACCCGGTCTTCCAACAGTTCTACGCAAACATGGTCGAGGATTTCCGTTTCGTTGACGGGTACCAATTCACTGACGAAGAAGAAAAGAAAATTCGGGATGAGTACGGGGTTGAGCCCATGGTCATCAACCGGCTCTTCGCGCGGCTGAACAACCTGCAAGGTCAGGAAGTCCAAACCCGCACCAAAGTTAACTACCGCGCCCGGTCCCACGACAAGCAAGAAAAGCAAACGGCTGAAGCGCTTTCCGCGCTCGCCATGTTTATCCAGGACAAGAACAACTCCACCCATATTCTGTCCGCGGTCGCCGATGATTCACGCAAGTGTGGTCTCGGGTGGCACCGTTTCGATGTGGTCGATGGTGTGATTGGGGAGGAGGCGGAAAACCCGCTCTTCGTCGTTCCCGACTTCCGCGACATGAGCAAGGGGATGACCAACCAGCGTCAGGTCTCCCGCTTCTACTGGATGCCACGCGATGAAGCGAAAGAGGATTTCCCCGACGCCACGGACATCATCGACAACGCTTCGCCACAGTGGACGGTCTCTGGATTGACCGAAGCCCACAAGGCCGGCGCATTCCGCCTCACTCAATCGGGTTGCTACTACGACCAGCAAACCGACGAAATTTGCATCGTTGAGCACTTCATGCGGACGCCCGCCGAATACTACGAGGTGGTCACCAAGGACAACCGGCTCGTCACCACTTTCAGTAAAACTGAAGCGGACGGGATGGCGCGGTCCAAGGAGGATGTGACCAAAAGGCAGGGTTTCAAGGTCTCTGTGGTGTACTTCACCGGCGACCAGCTACTCTCCCACTTGGACGAAGAGGAAACTTACCAGCTCAACCCGGCTAAGGGTCTCATCAGCCTCACTCCTACGGTCTGCTTCCGTGAGCGCGTCAGCGGCTGCCCTTATGGCCTCGTCCGCCATGCCAAAGATTCTCAGCGCTCCTTCAACAAGACGAAGACCCGTCTCGGGTGGTTGCGCACTGCCCACCAGGTCATCATGGAGGCCGACGCCGCCGACGCCGACAAGGTGCGGAGTGAGGCTGCCCGCCCGGACGGGGTGTTGATCGTCAAGGCGGGCAAGAAGCTAGAAATCAATCGGCACGAACAAGCCATTGCTCAACACCAAGCGGGATTGGTTGCTGACGACCAGGATATTCAGGCCACGCTTGGCGTGTTCGACGAATCCATGGGGATGGAGACCAACGCGGACAGCGGGATTGCGATCCAGCGCCGGCAGGTTGGAACCTCCCGCAACACCGCTTCCATCATCGACAACGCCCTAGCTGCGAAAAAGCGGTGGGCGGAGAAGCTGCTCTATTTGATCCAGTCGGTCTTCACCGATCAAGTCGCCTTCTGGGTGCTCGATGACAAGAACGAGATGAAGGACTTGGTGCTGAACCAGCCCGTGATCGGTGCTGACGGCAAACCGGAGATCGACAAGAAAACCGGTAAGCCGGTGATGAAGTACGACATCAAGACCGGCGCGTTCGACGTGTTTGTTGAGGAGGTGCCGGACGTGGCCTCCATGCGTGAAATCGGTCAGGAGCGCTTCATGAAGGCCGTCCAGGCCGCTGGAGGGTTCCAGAACATAACCCCCGGTTACGCCATGTTCTTCGACGTTCCAGAGAATTCCAAGCTTATGCAGGAAATTGAGGCCGGGCTGCCACAGCAGCTCGCTGCGGCGAATACGACCGCGGCTGAGGCCGGGAAAGGATTGGCGAGCGCGCTGACACCAGCGCCCACACCGATGGCAGGCGGGGCCACACCCGTGCAACAACCGAAATAGGATCTTGCGAGATGATGATGGCTGATGAAGTGAACGAAAACGCCGAGGAACTCCTCGAAGAAGAACCCGAAGCTGGTGCTGAGGTCGAAGAGACCGAAGAGGAAGCAGAGGGCCAGGAGGAAGAAACCGAAGGCGAGACTGAAGGTGAAGAAGGCGAGGGCGAAGAAGAGGCCGAAGTTGACCCCAAAGACGCACAGATTGCGGAGCTGAAGACAAGGCTTGCAACTACTGAAGGTCGGGTGGGTACGGAAGTCGGTACTCGGAAGATGCTCTCGAAGGTTATCAAGCAGTTGGAAGAGAAAGAGGGTGTTGTTGACCGGGACGCTCTGGCCGAGGCCGTTGGCATCGACCGCAGCCGGTTGGACGGATACCTCGACGCTCCCGACACTGATGACCAGGGCGAATTCCAACGCCGTGCCGGAACTGCTGACAAGCAGCTCAAGTCGGTGGCGAAGGTGTTGAAGGCAAACGGTAAGGACGCTGATCAAATCAGCGCTTCCTACGTGGCTCTTTTGAACCACGACCCGGAAGAGCGTCACCGCTTCATGGAAACGCCAGAAGATGAACTCGGTGCCTACGTTATCGACCGAGTGACCGAGGCAGGCGACAAGGTGAAAGACCTTGTTGAGGCCAAGGGGGACATCTTCGCCGTTCTCACCAACAAGGACACGCGCATTGCTGAGCTGGAGGCCGAAAACAAGGCACTCCGCGAAGGTACTGAAGTCAAAAAGCCCATCGTCAAAAAAACACGTGTACCGATCCAATCGGGCAGTGCCAAACCGGCAGCTAGCATAAGCGCGGCAGCCGAAGGCAGTGCCATCAGGACGGTGCTTGGCTAAAACAATAGAAAGCTAAGAGGATGGGAAATCCCACTACTTCCTCCAGCCACGTGCTCGCAAAAACCAAATTTGCGAACAGCGTGATGGAGGGACACCTCATCAATAACCCGTTGATGCCGATCATGCGGCCCAACGGTTCTAACTCGATCATCATCACCGAGAAGGTTTCGGCTGGTGAAGGCATGACCTTCCAGGTCGGCTTCACTGACGAAATGAGCATGGACAGCTGGAAGAGTGGAAACACTCGCGTTTCTGGCAGTGGTGAAGATCTTCGTCTGACCAAGGACGATGTGACACTGGAACGGGATCGCGCGGCAATTCAGGTGACCAACATCACCGAATCCGCCCTGCGCACCGGCGTCAACCTGCCTGATACCGCCAAGCGCCGCCTCCAGCGCGCTGCCGCGTCTCGGGTGGCCTATAAGATGCTGACCGCTCTGTGTCTCACCACCGCTGGCCGGACCCGTCCGCGCTACCTCTACGGCGCCACGGATGACAACTGGAACGCCACTCACGCCACCGCTTTGGCGAACGTGGATGCGACTGACGACAAGATGTCACTCGCGATGATCGACGAGGCTCTCTACAAGGCCAAGAACGAGGCCACCGGCCGCACGTTCATGAGCCCGGCCTCGTTTGAGATCGCCAAGGACAGCATCGTGCAGAAGTACGTCCTTCTGCTGACTCCGATCGCTCGTCGCGACCTGAAGCGTGACCCGGAGTTCAAGAACCTGGTCAACTACAAGGACAAACCGCCCTTTGACATCATCAAAGGCGGGACCTACGTGGGCGAATATGAAGGCGTGTACATGTACGAAGTACCGTCCTTCTACAAGCCCACCACCGACAACCCGAACCCGATGATTGCGACCGCTGGCGGCGCAAGCTCCATCGACGTTTCCCACTGCTTGCTGCTCGGCGCCAACGCCGGCTGCCTGGCTTATGGCAACGTGGTTCTGGAGGATGACGGCACTCTCAATGCGATGCGGACCACGGTTGACACCGATGGCTCCGTCCGCATGGCGGTCACAACCGAAGTAGGCGACCACGGTGGTAACAGCGAAATGGCTGTGACCATGGTCCCCGGCTACCGGAAGCTGGTCGATAACTCTAGCGGCACTGCCGAAGACGTGGGTGTTATCCACGTGTTCTGCTCTGGCCGGAAATAAGGAAGGGCTGAACCATGACTAAAGCAGTGGGTTCTTACCAAAAAGGTACGGCAGTTGATCGTGACGTGATGGTCAAAGCCGTGGATCACGTGGTGACCGCTGGGCAGGACTCTGCCAATGCGGCCGCCATCACAGTAACTGACATCGGTACCGTTAAGGCCGTCATCAGCGCGCTCATCGAAAGCACCACTGGTGTCTTTCGTGTACCGCAGGGTGTCGTCTCGAAGTCTGGCGCCGTTGTAACCGTAAACGACACCGGCCTGGCCGTGGATGAGATTATCCACCTTCAGGTAGTCGCTTACGAAGCGGTCTAAGGGGAGGGCAAGGAAATGAACATCAAATCCTTGCTCGCCTCCGTTGTATTGGTCGGCGCCTTCATTGGCGCCGTCCAGGCACTGGATACGAGCTCCACAGTCGGTGTGCGCAAAGCAATCACCCCGGTGGGCGTGTCACCTCAAGTGACCTATACCGAAGCTACTGCGACCGCCGCCGCTGCTTCTGCCGACCGCTTTACCTTCGATGTTCCGGCGCCTCGTGGCTCCGGAAACATTGTCGGGTGTGTTGTGCGTACAGAGAACATCAGCGGTACTGCTAAGCCGTTGAATGTCTCGCGCAGCGGTAACACCATCACCGTGTCTGATGATCCTGCTACTCTAAGTGGGACCATTGTGACCGGTGACAAAGCGATAGCGCTTTGCACGCAGAATACCTAAGCCAATGGGGCGGCTATATGCCCCTAACTAATTGAAAGACGAAGAATGACACCGGCAACACTGGTTTCGATGGTCAAGCAGTTGGCGCTCCTGGGCGCCACCGGCGCCGCCACCGATGACACCAAGGTCTACGGCTACCTCAACGTCGGTGTCCTGAAGGTCTACGAGAAGGTGTCGGCGAAATACCCGTGGGCGACCCAGACGACGCAGGAGGTGACAATCACGGCAGGCGAGGGAGAATTGGACCCTGAACCTCTTCATATCCTCCGGGTCCAGGATGCCAACAACGGCTACCTTAAGCTCGATCCGACCGATGTGGATGCCGTCGAAGACGAAGATCCAGGCCTCGAAGCGGAAGGTGCGCCGGATAAGTTCTGGCAGGAAGGCAAGCTCACCCTCAAATCCCATCCCGCCAACGACACCGTGCTTAAGGTGCGCTTTACACCGCTGCCGGATGACCTGGACGAAACCAGCACTGAAGACGACCTGTTTCTGCCGAAGGTCTTCCACGAGATTTATCTCTGGGAGACGCTGAAGTTCATGGCCTACGACGAGCGGGATAAGATCGTCGGAGCTGAACTGGCCTTCAATGAGAAGGAATACAACGACTTATACGACCTCATCTGGCGGCACTACGACGCCAAGGCGCCGCAGAAATCCAGACAGGTGAAAGCTTACATCGGTTGAGCGCGACACGACTCGGATTGTTTGATGGGCGTCTGTTGACGCTTTTCCCGCGCCGGCTCCAGAACACCGCGATCTCCCCGACTCTACTCCCCAAGGATGACTACGCGCGGGAGATCATCAACATCATTCCCAACACCAATAAGGCCGGCAGTGGGGCGAAGCGCTTCGGGGTGGGGGCGAAGGGGAGTGAGGTGGCGGGGACCACGATCAAGGATGGTCCGTTTGAGTTCCGGAAGAGTGACGGGACCATCCAGCTTCTGGTCTACTGCGCCAACGGTGCCCTGAAGGCCTTTGATGAGGATGCGGGGACCTACAGCGACGTGAAGACCGGGCTCACTACTACCGGCACCATCGGCAGCCTCCCATTCAACAATAAACTCATTTTCTGGAACGGAATCGATCGCTGCTTCAGCTGGGACGGTGCAACCGCCACAGACCTCGGCGAGTGGGTCGAGGATGTGCTCATGGCCAATCCCACCCAGGTGGACACCAACACCATCACGCTGGAGCCGGAACCCGGCCGTGCGGATTATGCGAACGGCACTCAAGTGCGCGTCACTTTCGAGACGGCGGGCGCGGTGACGGGAACGGTTGCCTCCACAAGCGGGACCACCACACTCACCATCAACGTTGGCGGCACTCCGTTCCCGAATCCAAACCAGACGATCACCAAGGTGGAGTATTTCGGGTACCCGCCTGCTTTCAGCTTCATGTTTGCTGAACACGACATGCTTTGGGGGCTCACCCCAGGCGAGCTGCGGGCACGGCGGTTCCGCGGGAACGACGGGATGAAGGTGTATTTTCAGGCCGCGCTCAACAACGAAAATTCATGGTTTGACTACGCCGGTGATGAGCCGACGCAAGATGTGCCCTTCATCAACCTGTCCAATAAAATCAAGAAGTTCGATGAACTGGTGGCGATCTCCTCCCTGGATGGCAACCTCTGTTTCCACGGACGAAGTCACCTCATCATCTACACCGGCAACAATCCCCTGGCGGCGGGGGAATTTGTGTGGGTGAAAACAATGCCGGTGGGGACGCTCCATCAAAAGCTCGTCCAGCCTTTCCCGGGCGATGTACTCTTCGTCACCCCCTACGGCGCGCGGTCGCTGCGCAAGGTATTTCAGACGGAGGCGGCGGAGGTGGTCGCTGATCTTGGATCAGATATCGACCCGACCATCCAGGCGAAGGTCGCCACGCTGCTGGCTGGGGATGATGAATACAAGAAGGCCCGCAGTTTCTATTACGACCGGGATGGGCTGTACGGGTTCAAGCTCGATGATGAAGGGTTGCTGATCTATCTGCTTTCCGAGGAGAGCAAGGGTTGGGTCACTTTCACCGGCCACTTTGCGGATGCCTCTGGGTTCTGCGGGACGACCGATGGGCGTCTTTTGCTCACCCGTGGAGCTCAACTGCATGCTTACGCCAACGGCACGGACGCCGATGCTGGCGAGGCCTTCAGCGACGATGACGAGGCAATCGCCTGCAGCTGGTGGATGCCGTGGTTACAGGCCGCCGGAGGACGTTGGGGTAACCGGATGTTTGAGATTCTGGTCGAGCAAACTGCAAGTGGGATCATCACCATCGAGCGATTCATCAACTACAACGAACGCAATGTCGTCACCACGCAGGTAGAAATCGAAGCCATGGGTGCGGAGTGGGACGAGAGCATGTTTGATGAACCGGAAGATCCATGGGATGGCGCTGTCACTAATCCTGTTGTCGAAGATAAGTTTTTGGCGGACAATTTTGCATGTCGTTTGAGCCACGCGGATACAGAGGGTCCACGTAGCATTCTAGGAATAAGACCAATAGGAAGGTAGGTTTTTGAAACGCTTAGTTCTTTTCTTTCTTGCACTTGCATCATTTTCTTATGCAGCAGCTTGTGATCGACCTGCGGGCGCTTATAGCCCCACCAATCACTCAGCCAACGTCACCAAGTACCAGACTGACAGCGCGAACCACGTGGCGATTTCGTCCGCGAAGGTCGATGGTGACTTCAACAAAGCCTTCCAGTGCGTCAACGATATCGAAGTCCGGACGCCGCCGAGTGTCATCGGCAACACCGGAGAATTCCTCACCAACAACGGCACATCGGCAACCTGGGCCTTCGTCACCGCAGCGGGCATCTCTAGCACCGCCGCCGACGCCGGGACCGTCCTCACCGCAGACGGGACGGGTGGCACTAGCTGGCTCGAAGCGGTCCCGGCCGGGACAATCCTGCCTTACGCAGGCTCTGTCGCGCCTTCTGGATTCCTTTTCGCCTATGGGCAATCGCTGGCCCGGGATGATTATCCGGCACTGTTCACGGCGATTGGTACGGCCTACGGCGCCGCTGACGGTAGCCACTTCAGCCTCCCGGATCTGCGCGGCCGGACCATCGCAGGCCTCGACAACATGGGCGGAGTGGCGGCGAGCCGGGTAAGCCTGACGACCGCTGGAATCTCCGGGACTATCCTCGGCGCCGCCGGCGGGGACCAGCGCACCCAGGCGCACACCCACACCGCCGCGGTGACCGATCCGGGACACTTCCATGAGGTGGACACCTTCGCCACCGCCACCGGCGCCGGCGCGGGTATCCCTCAGTCGGCAGCGTCTCCGGCCGGGACCGACTCGGTGACGAAATCCGCCACCACCGGCATCACGGTCAGCAATTCCACGGCCGGGCTTGGCTCGTCTGAAAACATGCAACCGACGATGATGCTCAACTGGATGATCCGGTACTGATGAAGCTCGTCCCGGTCACTCCCAAACAAACGGTCGCTCTGATGGGGCGGTGGTTTTACGAGGCGATGATTTGCCCGCAGGATCCATCCTTACTCGAAGCGAGTCTCCAAGGGGTGGAGAATTTTGTTATCGACTGCGAGGGCCTGGCGGTTGGCTGGCTTGGTCTCCGGGCTGCTGAACTCGACGCGGTCACGTTGGACTTGGCCGTGGCGAAAAGTTACCGCGGGAAATGGGCAACACGGGATCTTCTGCGGCAGGCCGCGCAAGTGCTGTTCAAGGATCGTGAGTTCGTCCTTCTTCACGCAAAGAAGCCAAGTGCAGTAAAATTGGCTTTGTCAGTCGGGGCAAACCCGCTTTATAGTAACGACATGGTTCGTGGTGGAGTCTTCGTTCTCAGTCGTGCAAGCTTCATGAAGGGGAGGCTTCATTGAGTGGGAAGTGTCTTCTCTCCAAAAACTCCTCCAGCCCCGCCACCGCCGCCTCCGGTTGAATACATCAACTGGAAGGATGAGGTAAGCCGCACCCAGGGCAACTACGTCACCGGTCCGGATGGTGTTCGCACGCTGGTCACCTCGCGCCTCCCTCTTACGCCCGAAGAGCAAGCCTACGAAGCGAAGCTCGATGATATTAAAAACAAGAGCTTGGGATGGATCGATAAGCTCTCCACCAACTACAACCGCTCGGATATTCCCTGGCTTGATAAGTACCTGACGGATTGGGAAGAGACCCAGCGCGCGGCCTCCACCGACAGCAACACGATCCGCACGGAGCAGGAAGAGCGCGCGTTGGGCCGTTATGGGCAAGCCGACAGCACCGCAGGGATCAAGGCCCGCTCCCAGCGCCGCACCGATTACCGTGAATCGCAGGATGCAATCTCTCGTGATCTCAGCTCGATCGAGCAGGGGGTCCGGCAGAATGAACTCACCAACGCCCAAAATCTCTACGGCATTGCCACCGGCCGTCAGGATATGCAGCTCTCCCAGCTCGCGGATTCTCTCGGCCGCGGTTCGCAGATGCAGATGGCGGACGCAAATCTCCAGCAAAACCGCAACCTCGCCATGTACAGCGGGGCACTTCAGCAACAGCAAATGAAGCAACAGGCGTCGCAGGCGGGGATGTCGAACATCGCAGGCCTCGCAACCCTCGCAACGCTGGCCGCCGGGCCGATGGGCTTTGGGCTCTACGGCGCCTCAGCCGCCGGCGCCGGTCTCCCCGCCGGTGCTCGAATGGTCGCCTCCGACCGCCGCCTGAAAACCGACATCAAGAAGGTCGGCAAAACCGATAGCGGTCTGAACATCTACCGGTACCGCTACAAGGGCACGCCGCTCCCCACCCTGGGCGTAATGGCGCAAGAGGTTGAAGTGTGGAATCCGTCTGCAGTCCACACTCTCCCCAACGGCATCAAACTCGTTGATTTGGCGAAGGTGGCCTAATGGCGAACGACAATCTCTCAATGGTCGATCCCAGCGCCATGCTGAAGCTATTCGGTGGCGGCGGTAAGTTGCCGTATTCGACTCTTGCCAGCCTCGCCGGCGCCCAGTCTCGGGAGGACGTGCAGGCCGACAGCCTCGCTGGGGTAGCAGGCAACATGGCAGGCGGGACGGTTCTTTCTGAAATCGCCAAGGGCGTGACAAGCGGTATCTCTGCCAGCAAGAAGGATACCGCGCAGCAGCGCCGTGACGCGATGAACGCCCATATGCAACAGCTGATGGAGTGGGAGGTGGGACAAGCCCAACACGAGGCGGAGCTGGAGGAACTGCTCCAGGCCGAGAGCTATGCCAAGGTCGGTCAGGGCCACCTTGTCAATGCCCTTACCGTCGCCGACGAGTTTGGCGACACGACGGAGCTAAACCGCTTTGTTCGCGCCAACCCAGCCATGCAACAGGTGATCGCGAAACAACTCCCTGAAGGCGCCACTTTCACCGGTATTAACATGCAACAAGGCGAGGGCGGGGTTAAGTACCTAGTCCCCGTGGGGCAGATGGCCGATGGCAGCACCGTCAACGGTAGCAAGCCGATCAACCTCGATTCCGTGCTTACCGCGTTCGCTCCCGACGTTATGGCGGTGAGGGCGGCGGCGCGGGGGGAACAGCTCAAGGCGACGGCGGAACTGAATAAAACTGTGGCTGAGACAGACAAGGCCTCGGCGGAAGCCGATAAAGCCCGGGGAGAGGGCGGTCGCACAGATTGGAAGGAATTCGAGACCACAAGCGGGACTTACGCCACCCGGATTGAAGACGGCCGCGATCAAATGGCAGCCCTCATTAACGGAGGTTACTCTCCGCCGGAAGCGGTGAAGCTGGAGTGGGTCAACAACCCCTACGCCTACTCCTTCCTGGGCGATCAGGATCGGCAATACCTCCAGTCGATCCGAAACACCATCAACGCCACACTCCGCCGAGAATCCGGGGCGGTCATCAACCCCGACGAATTCACCAACGCGCGCCAGCAATACATCGTCACCGCCGAAGATGATGAGAAGCTGGCAAACCAGAAATTCCAGAACATCTCGACCGTGTTTGAGGGCTTCAAGCAGGGAAGCAACGGCTTCTACGATACCCTTCGCAAGAAGATGACCGAGACGCCATCCGCCGTGGCGCCTGAACCGACCGCACCCGCCTTGGAAGAAAATCCCCAGGCCGTGCAGATTCGCGCTCAATTCAAGGCAGGTAAGATTTCGCGGGAGGATGCAAGGGCGCAGCTTCAGGCGCTGGGTGTCAAATAGGTGGACCCGCTCGACGCCTTCCTCGACTCCTCGCCACAAGCAGCGGTCCCGGTGGACTTTGATGCGTTTCTCGATGCAGAAGTGCCACAGGCGCCAGAGGGAAATGGTGCCGTCCAAACCTTCATCAAGAACGCCGCCCAAGGGGCGCTCGCGAACTTCGGAGACGAAATCGACGCCGGCATCACCGCCGCCAAGCGAACGGTGGTTGATGGCAAGGACTTCAAGACCGAGTACGGCAACAAGCTCGCATACAACCGCACTTCCGACCGCCGGGACGCTGCTCAAAATCCGAAGTCAGCAATTGCCGGTCAGGTCGCGGGCGGAATCGCGGGCGCCGTTGCAATGCCCGCCTCCCGGGCTGCTACAACCCTCGGCCGAGTTGCTCAAGCCACCACTGGCGGAGCCGCTTTCGGCGCGACATCGGGAGCTGGCGCGGCTGATGGCGATCTGGTGGACCGCGGCCTCGGCGCCGTCGAAGGTGGGGCGCTGGGGGCAGCCGGGGGGCTGGTGGGCGGCACGCTGGGGGAAGTGGCGCGCAAGGGCATCGCCGCCGTTAAGGGCGCGAAGACCGTCGTTAAATCGTCCGACGATCTGCTGCAGGAGTACGTCGCCGGTCGCGAAGCATTGAAGGCTGTCGATCTGCCAGCGGAGGCTGTGCAGAAAGAGTTGGTCGATAAGGCGATGAGCGCGCTGAAGTATGAAAACGCCTCCCGGTTCGGGCCGGAGGTGAAGGAAATGCTCTCCGAGCTGAGGATGTTCGGTAAGAACGGTGTCAACGCCAACTACCTCGAAGGTTTCCGGCAAGACCTCTCCCAACTCCCCTCGAAGTTTTCTGAACCGCTCCGGAAGGTGGTGGATGAGTTTTACCAGACCGCGGACCTCCCGGCCGAATTCCGCACCGCTTACGCGGTCAAGCGTCAAGGAGAGATCCTCGGGGACGCGCTGACGAAGGCCGGGGGCAGTCTCACCAAGCAGCGCAACGCCCTCAACAAATTCCTGACCTCCCAGAAGGGTCTTAGCGACCCCGTAAAGCAGGTTTTGAAGGAAGCCGGAAAATCCACCTCAAGCGAGCAACTCCTCAACCGTGCGGCCGGTGTAATGAACATGGCGGGCATCCTTGGCCTCGGGGTGCAAGGCAACCCTGTGGGCCTCGTTGCGTCAGCTGGCGCTGCAGGCCTCCGCGCCGGTGCCAACAAAATCGCCGATCAGGGGATTGAGACCGCGCTCGAAGCCGTCCAGTCGGGCGGGGCTAGTGTGCCGGCAGCGCCATCGGCACTCCCAAGCCTTGGCGCTAAGGCGGGATCGCGTACCCTGGTTGGCAAGGACATCGGAGAGGCCAAAGACAAGGCAGCTCCCAAGCCGATCCGCATCAACCTGACACCACAGAAGGTCGGCGGAACGGGTAACGGCCAAATCTCCGACAGCTTCGTGAAAAAGCTCACCATGGCAGAGAGCGGTGGTAACCCCCGCGCCCGGCCGATCGACCCGGTTACCGGCAAGGTGATGTCCAGCGCCTTCGGCCCGGGGCAGTTCATCATGAGCACCTGGCTGGGGCTGGTCGATCAGGAAAAGCCCGCTTGGGCTGAGGGTTTAAGCAAACGCGAAATCCTCGCCGCCCGCGCCGATCCCGAGAAGGCGAAGTGGGGAATTGAGACGTATGCGAAGAAAAATCAGGAGCAGCTGGAGAAAGCTGGTGTGAAGGTCGACGACGGCGCGTTGTACCTGGCTCACTTCCTCGACGCGCCGGTGGCGATCAAGCTCTTGAAGGCTGACCCCGAGACACCGGCCTACATGGTGACGGGGATGGCGCCTGTACGGGCCAATCCCAAGGCACTCAAGGGCAAGAAGGCAAAGCACGTCATCGAATGGGCTCAAAAGAAAGTTGCCTGAGCGATGAACTTGCGAGACGATTTGAACCAACGAAAGCTAAGTCAATGAAAACAAAACAACTCGCTCTGACAACAACCGCGCTCGCCGCGCTGTTTGGCCCGGCAAATGCCACTGATGATTCCTGGACCAAATATTACGGCTACACCAGCATAGGGACAGCTTACCGGCCGGTGACAGCTACTGACGTGGTGGCGCCGAGCACCACCACGGTGAGCGCCAGCTCCGCGGTCGCGTCAAGCGAAACCAGCGTTGCCCGTATGGTGTGCGATCAGGAAGCTCGTATGACACCCGTAGCCCTTGGGCAAACCGCAAACATCGTGAGCCCCTCTGGAATGGTGCTAAAAGCCAACGAGAAAGAGATGGTGGTGATGGATGCCAACACCGTGCCGGCCTTCAAAGGTGTGAGCCAAACAGCCCGCTGCAACGTGACCGAGATGAAGAAATAAACATGCCGATCGAGACGCTCGATGTCCTCACAGGGGAGCCGAAGTACCGCGAGGAGCGTCATCGTAAGAAAATCAATGAGATAATCGCTGATTTAAATAGCCAGCCGGCGGGTGGCACAGGCCTTCAGTTTGGAGGCCTCAATGCTTCGTCTGTGATCGGTAGCATGACCCAACTTGGAGGTCTTGATGCGTCCTCATGAGCTTAGTAGCCGTCCAGCTTTTAGAAAGAACTGACACTGCGGCTAACTTCACCGCGCAAAACCCTGTGCTCGGCCTGGGTGAGCAAGGGTTTGAGAGTGACACCCTCAAGAGCAAGCACGGGGATGGTGTAACCGCCTGGAACAGCTTGGACTACGATATTTCGGACGCCGATCTATCCAGCCTGGGCACGATGTCTACGCAGAACGCGAACGCGGTGAACATCGACGGCGGATCGGTTGATGGGACAGTTATCGGCGCAGCGTCGAAAGCCGAAGGCACATTCACGACCCTGACGTGCGACCACTTCGCTGAACTGATATCGGATAGGCGTGCCAAGGTAGGCATTAAACCGATGGAAGTAGGTCTCGCTGAGATCCTTCAGCTCAAGCCCTCGCAGTACCGCAAGAAGGGCGGGAAAAGACTTGAGCTAGGGCTGACTGCTCAAGACCTGCAGAAGGTCCTGCCGAACCTCGTGACGAAGAGAGGTGACGGAAATCTCGGCGTGCATTATCTTGACCTCATCGCCCTGCTTATCAAAGGGATGCAAGAGCAACAAAAGAAGATTGATACGCTAATTCGCCTCTTAGTCGCCCTTCTGATTACCACACTGCTTTTGTGCGCATCTTCAGCATTTGCAGGAACGATGCCCTCGGCAGAATTCTTTGGGACCGGCAAAGTCATCTCAGCGACTGGAGTAGGGCAGATTGCCAGTGTCACACACACCTACACGAAAGAGCTTTCGGCGACCAAGCTTTACGGCGACGGCTCGGCCCTGACCGGGATCACCTTCACACCTAACTGGTACGCGATCACGGGTATTCCGGCTCAAGTGCAAGCGGTCTCGAACGGCTTGCAGATTACCATGGCGGGGATCTCGGTCACCCAATTGAGCGTCACCACAAACGCCACAGCCGCCCAGTTTATTGGCGGTGGGGCCGGGCTTACGGGTGTCACCGCCGCCGCGATGAGCTGGTACGGCCTGACAGCCATACCTACCCAGGTCGCTGCGGTGTCGGACTCCGGCAATATTTCGATGGGGTTGGTGTCTTCAACGTTCCTTTATGCCAACCAACTCAGTGCCACCACCGCCAGCATCGGCACACTGGGCGTCGGCGCGGTTGCTGCCTCCGGCAACATCACCGGCTCGCCGCTTATCAGCACGTCCGCCGCTGGTGTCGTCTCGGGCAATTACGTCTATGGCCGGGTTATCTCTGGCACAAGCATGTTTACCGGCGGGCTGACAGCATCCGGCATCGTCACGGCAACATTCTTCGAGGGAGATGGCTCCCGCCTTACTGGTATTGCAGCCGGTGGAGCGCCTAGCTGGTACACCATCACAAGTATCCCGACCTACGTGCAAAACGTGTCAAATGCGGGCGCGTTGTTCTTAACCGGCCTTGGGGTGAATGGGACGCTTAGCGCAACAACAGTCTCAACGACCACCGCCTCCGCAACATTCTTGTATGGCGCGCAAATCTCCGGCTCCGCTGTGGGTGTTTACAACCTCCCCAGCTTTGAAAGCATTATCCTGGCTCCTGCGGGAGGGACGTTCAACAACTACAACATGACGTTTACCAGCGCGACCCAAGTAACCTCACTGATTCGCTTTGCCCCCACGGCTATGTCTCGCATTACGGGGATTATCAGTAACGGCGTTCAAGACGGGAAAGTTATCCGCATCCGCAATGGCACCACGGGTGCAGGTGCGGGCCGGGTGTTCTGGTTAGAACGTGAAAGCGGATTCTCCACCGCCGCCAACCGCATAAGCTATCCTGCTGGCAAGCTTCCTATTATCTTGATGCCGGGGGATGAGGTTGAATTGCGCTATAGCACCGCAAGCTCGCGTTGGGAGTATATGAGTTCAAATCGGGGTGGTATTTCTCCGCAAGCGATATTTGATGACTTTAACGAGTATTCTACGGGCTCATGTAACTTGTTTACTGGCGGCACAACAACCGGCGTGGCTTGCTCAAAAACCAGCTCGTCCGGCATTGCTGGCGCCGACCAGGGGGCAGGTAGCGGTGTTATTACAACTGGCACCTCTGCCAACTCGCGTGCTTACTCTGGCGGGTCAGGGTCGGGCGATTTCTTTCTTGGTGATGGGAATGCGCTCTGTGTTCTTCGTTGGGAAGTTGACCAGCTTTCTACCGCTGCTCAAACGTTGAAAACGTGGGGATGCTTTGGTGATTATAACAACAGCTCGATTCCAGTTGACTCAGTGGGGCCGGTGTATGACGCATCCGCTTCAACTGCGTGGAGATTTGCAGCTTTCTCCAACGGAAACTCAACATCTAACACCACGACTAAAACCGTAACCGCAGGGGAAGCTATTAAATTCCTTATGCACGTCAATGATGACGGTTCTCGCGCTGAACTGGCCTGGGCTATTAGCGATACTTGGACGATTGAAACCGCCATTACCTCCAACATCCCCACCGGGTCATCTCGCGCCTTGGGTATCCAAACCGGGATCACAAAGTACGCTGGCACAAACCACACTTCGGCGACGATTGATTATTCGGGCTGGCGCTATGATTCGGTGAATCGATGAGCAGACACCCTGAAGCTTGGCATCTGGATAAGAAAGTACCGATAAGCCTTCTGGCCGGTATGGCTTTTCAGGTCGTAGGCTTCGTCTGGTGGGCCTCTACTTACACGGCCACGAACGACGCCATGAACGCCAGGCAGAATGATGATATCCGGGACCTAAAGATATCCGCGGCGTCACTCACCGACATGAAGGCGGATCTGGCCGTTGTTAAGTCCAACGTAGCCGATATCAAAGCCAAGTTGGACAAACAGCGCTGAAACTCGTCCTGAACCGCCTCTGTGTCCAAGGAAACGCCGTTATAGGCACTTTGGCTGTGCCGGGCTTGCCGTACTTCCTCTGGACCCTGGAAGACCTGTGGAAGGGCAACCAGCGGCGCGTGAGTTGCATCCCGCAAGGGGAATACCAAGCGGGGCCGCACTCCGGCCCGCGGTTCAAAGATGTTTGGGAGCTGAAGGCAGTCCAAGGCCGCTCAGCCATCCTTATTCACGCCGGCAACACCGAAGATGACACCGAAGGCTGTATCCTCGTTGGCACCGGGGTGAGCAAAGGTAAGCTGTTGAATTCTCGTGAGGCGGTTGACCATTTACGTCGACTAATCGGCAATAGCGAATTCTCAGTGACCATTCGTGAGCGCGGCATGCTGTCGGGAGAAAATCTTTGACAAGATTCCTGGGCCGGCTCACGCTTTACTCAATGAAAGGGTAAAGAGTTGATCGCTACCATCGTAAATCTATTCAAAAACCACCTCGGCAAGGTGCTGCTCGTATTCGTCTTGGGGGGCGCGAGTGCTGTCTTGGGTCTGATTCCCGGCACTGAAAACGTCAGCAATGTTGCGGGCGATCAAATCAACGCCATTAAAGCCGAGATCGGCACTGCGGTAAGCCCTACCGTCCAGTAATGCCAACATGGCTCGCCGCTGCCATTGCCGCGATCTGGAAAGCCCTGGAGCCCTATGTGGCTCCTTTGGTCGCTCTATTGGTTGGAGCGGAGCTGCAAAAAGGCCAAAGCGCGCAAGACACCCTCAAGGGGGTCATGGATGCGTCTGAATCTGCCGCTGCTGCTCGTGGCTGGTCTCATGCTGATCGGGTGCGGTTCCTCACCGAGCAAGGGATGCATCGCGTATCTAAGCCACGCCAAGGGGACAAATGACGGGGATACCGAAAAGACGATAGACGACTTCGCGGAGCTGCACTGCGCCATGATGGGCGCGTGCGGCTGGGGGAGTTGTAAAAAGAAGTGAAGCTCAAGGTCTTCCTCATCCTCGCCGCCGTTCTAGCCTTCGGGATGATGTTTCTCGCGACCTTCACAACCATCCTGGCCTGGCTGCTTGGCGCCGTGGCCGTCGTGGGCTTCGTCTGCGGCCTGATTGCGCTCGCGACGGGCTCCTGGTCACTTCCTGCCTACAAACCCACTGTGCGGGTGGGAGCGATCGTTACGGCATCCGCGCTCGGCCTGTATCTCCTCTGGTAACAAAAAACCCTCCCCGAAGGGAGGGCGCTGAATAATCAGCAAGTCTGCCCGGTGGGGGCCTCGTTAGTAGGCGATGGAATCGTCCATCTCCTGCTCTGATTTTTCGCGCGGCGTGGGCCTTTCCACGTCCGGCGTATGTTCTTGAACGGCGTGAGCCTGCTCGAAGGTGTAATCGGCCGCGTGGCCGGCGTAGCTCGCCGCGGTGAAGATGGCCCGGTTATCGTCTCCGAGGATCTTCAGCCAGTGGTCGATGTAGGACGATGAGCGGAAGGTCGCCGGAATGCCCAGGCGGGCACACACGAACGCCGCTCCCAATTCCGCGACCAGCTCTTCAAACGAATAGGCCTTGTCGCCGAAACGCTTTCCGAACTGGCGATCGAGCCGCTTCTTGTTGCCCGTCCAGTGGGTCGTTTCATGAAACATCGTCCCCCAATAGTCGGGCTCGGATTTGAACTGACCGAAGGGAGGCATCACGATTTCATCGCGCTGCGGATAGTAAGCCGCGCGATTGCCGCCGTGCTGGACTTTCACGCCGATGTCCTTGATGAGCTGGAGGGCGCTGTCGTGGGCAATGTCCTCGTCGACCGGGGGAGGTGCCTCCAGATACTGAGGGGGCACGTTGTCGAGCTGGGCGAGGTTGAAGACCGGGTAAGCCCGCATGATTGAGCTTTTCTTGGTCTCGCCGGTCGTCTCGTCCTCCTTGGAGGTCCGTTTGACGAAAACGACCTGGCAGGCCTTTTCGCCCTTCCTAACGCTGGCGCCGATCTGGTTTGCCTGCTGGAAAGTCGCCCACCCGTGGGTGGGGTAGCCCTTGTCCATAGCCTCCATGTAGAGGATGAGGACGTTGATGCCACTGTAAGGGCGCCCTGAAGTAGCGTTGGCGGGCATTGTGGAAAGGCCTTTTGATCCGTCTTTCCACGGCTTTGCCCACGGCGCGACTCCCTGCTTTAATTCGGTTATGATTTTCTCTGTGACTGACTTGTAGAGGTCTGAGGCCTTCATTCGGCTCTCCATGAGTCAGGCAGACGTTTCCAGGCAGAGAAACTCTGCCAGGGTGAAACGTTTTAAGATTTTGCCTGAGGGTTGAACGGTAACACGAGAGAGTCGAATGGTCAGAGGGATTTTGCTTCCGCTCGAATGGTGCCTCTACGCCATTGGCTCTCTCGTGCTGTTTCTAAAGTGGATGATCTGGGAAAAGTCACCACAGGCATGGAGATGGATTAGGGGGCAGCAGAAGGCGCCTCCGACTCACGGCAATGCTGGTTTTGCCGGAATGAAGGAGATGAAGGCCGATGGGCATTTAACCCCCGGCGGCTTCCTGATCGGCGTCAAAGAGAAAAAGCGCGTCTTCACTCTTCCAGAAGCTTGCGTGCACTTCTTCGGCAAGCGAGGCGAAGGTAAGAGCCAAACCTTTGCGGCGAACCTCAACTACATCTGCGAGTTGGAAAAGAAGCCGGATATTCTCATTGGAGATCCAGCCGGCGAACACTTGGGCATCTTCGGACCTAAGATGAAGGCGGCCGGTTTCGACCTGCTTATTCTCGATCTGGATAACCCTGCGAGCAACGCGGGTTACAACGCGCTTTCTCCGCTAGCCAACTCCACACAGTTCAGCATCGGGTCGGATGTGGAGGCGATCACCAGCCTCGCAATGCCCGAGATCGATGAGCACGCCAGCTCCCAACACTTCATCGACGCGGCTCATGGTGTCCTAGCAGCGTTGATTGACTGGGAATATCAACAGAAGGTGGCAAAGGCGGAATTCCACGAAGCCATTCGCCTTCTGACGACGGCTGATGAACCCGAGCGTGATAAAGTCCTGGCCCTGATCCAGACGAACGGCTCAGACACGGCTAAGGCCGGCATCAATGTGTATCTCCGGGTGAAGGAGAGAGAAAAAGGCAGCTTCAACTCCACCATCGGCCGGAAGCTGCGCATTTTTAATGACCCCTCCATCAAAGCGATTATGAAGCCGAACGGGAGCCCTTGGACATGGGAGGATGTATTCAATAACCCAAAACCGGTTGGCGTGTTTGTGATCGGAGGGGCTGGGGACGAAAAAGTCTCTGGCGCATTCAACCGGCTGGTCATTGGCCAGTGCATCGACGCCGTGAAGCGGTACTACAGCGCCCAAGGCCGCAAACGCCTGCAGAAAGGCCTAAGGGTGTTCGTTGATGAAGCGGATACGCTCGGGTACTGCAAGCCGATGCTGCACGCGGTGACTCAGCTCCGGAAGCATGGTGTCAACGTCTTCATGTGCTGGCAGTCTATCGGACAGATCGTCACCAACTTTGGCGGCGAGAGAAAGGCCCAGCCCATGATCGACGGTTGTGACTGGATCATCACCGGAGGTCTAAAGGACGAAAAGCTTTATGGGACGGTTTCGAGGCTTCTGGGAGACTTCACGGGCATGTCCAAGTCTGAAAGTCTCGCCGACCATGGAAAGAGCGAGGGGAAGCATGAGACCGCCCGCCCGCTCATGAAGATCGACGAGCTAAAGAGCATGCGGAAGAACCGGGTTGTCGTTCTGGCGGACCGTTTGAATCTCTTACACGATCTGCCGTATGAGAGTGACGAGAAAACCCGGACGGTGAAGTACCTTTAGAACGGCCCAGGGTCTTCGCCTTCGTCCTCTCCCGCTTGAAGCTCGGCGATCCTGTCGTGAGCACCGACAATCTCAAGGGCGTCGATGTACTGCGCCTTTGAGATCTGGCCGGTCTCATAAAGGTCTTCAAGGATGAGGAAGGGATCTTCCTTGGCTTCTCCAGTGGCCTCGTCGCGATCGGCGATATTGTCCATGTAGCTGCGCGCGGAGTGCTCGAGGACCTTCTCAGCGTCCTCGCGGGTGGCGCTCTGGCCCCACCTGGAGACCATCATATCGAGTTCGGCCTTAGTGGAAGCCTGCTTGGTCTCGGCTTCGGCTTTGGCATTCTCCCAGCGAGTGACCTGCGCCTGGGTGGACTGCTGAAGACGCTCGCAGCGGTCAAGCTCAGCCTCACATCCTGCTTTGGTGCTGAGGGCTTGCTCGGCATAGGTCCGGGTTTTGGACTTCCATTCAAGCGGCCCCAGCTTGAAGCCGATACCCCTGAGCTTGCCGTTGTCCTTTTGAAAAACGGCAAGGCGCTCCTGGGCGACGTAGAGCTGCTTATCGGCCTGGTCTTTGGCCGACCATGCGTCAAAGGCCTGCCCCTCGGCGACCTTAAACTCACGTTCGGCGGCGAGGACGGACTTCTCGGCGGTATCAAATTTCGCCTGCAGGTGCCGCAGCTCCTTCAGCTCGTTGTGAAAATAGGAGGCCGCTATAACGCTCTCACGGACAGGAAGCTTCGCCATGGTGTCCTCGTCGGAAAGGTCGTCAGGGTAAGGTTCGGCCTCCTGGGCATCAACGGGCATTGGAGGGCATTCCGGGGCGGCCTCGGGGACCAGTTCGAGGGGCCGCTCGGTATGGTCTGTAAGGACTTGCTGACCCTGTTTCGGGTCCTTCTGGCTTACCTCGAAGCCGCGGGGTTTGCCGGCCTCGTCCAGCCCGCGCTCAAGATTGCTGCGGCGGTCTATCCTGAAATCGTACTCGTGGGCCTCCAGGACGGCGTTGCATTCGTCCTCCCAGACCTGACGGAGCCATGTCGTGGGATTGCCTTTAACCGGGCTGTGCTCGCGCCTGAAAGAGCCTGATCGGCCGAAGTGACCGACCGGCTCCCCGTTTTCGTCGGTGTCGATCAGAATGACATGGGCGTGAGGATTATGCTCATGGTCGTTGTGCCGGTAGGCCGTCGCTCTCGTCTGGCCGTTGAACGTCGCGGCCATGAGGAAATTGTTCAACGCCTCACGCTGATGCTCATCGCTCATGCGCGCATCGAAGCTGATGATGAATGTTTCTGCGATACGTCCGTTGGCCCTCGTCACACTCGCGGAATGCTTGTTCATTTGCGAGTAAAGCTCGCCTCTCTCAGTGGAGAGATTAACCGCGAGCACGTCGCAGGCTTTGTTTGAATTGGAGATGTAACTGGCAATCGAGGAGAGATGGAAACGACCGCTCTTGCCGCGCGTCTTGTTTCCCGCGCGACTTAGGTAGGAATGCTCGAAGCGATAAAAGCCTGATGCGCTAGCCATTGGTGCGATTCTACATCACCGGAGGTGTGCTGAACGGGTGGACTTTTGAAAAAAGTCTAACTGCACAGTCCCTGATGAGCTTTGCAACGCTTCACTGCATTTCCGCAACACATGCTATCGGGCATTCAAGCTCAAGCGCAGCGCATTACAGGGCTCGGGTTGGGCTACGCAGTCTCGGGGTGATTTGTAAGCGGAAGGATGTCTGATGTTCGTGCGACCCACAGCTCACCATCATCTGGCGGTACCGGTATGAACAACAGCTTCATGGGGATGAGAGGTTCAATGCGCTTCGGCAAACTCATGGGCATGTCGCCAGCCAGAGTAAATGATGAGCCGTCCGCAAGGTAAATTTGTGAGTCGTCGGCGGGGATCATCAGAGGCTTTGAGTCGGGAATGAACTCGGTCAACTCCTCCTGCACCTGGGGTAGGTCAAAACGCAAACCGCCGGGTAGGGAGGTATCCGGTTTCAACGGCTTGATGCTTTCCGCAGTATCGTGGAATTTCACCTGAGCGATGTGGTCGACGCGCTCCAATAAGTCCTCGGAGCGGGGGTGAGGGGTGATCTCACTCTGCCAGGTGAAGTAAAGGCGGCCGTCGTCGGGGGGTATTTTCGAGGGCGGGAGCATGGACGCCCCCGGTTGAGTGGGGGCCATATAGACGTTGATGACCTGATTGCCCTCGTATGCCCCTTGCTGGGGCTTGGGGGGCGCGGATACAGTTTCAGGTAGCTGAGGCTTTGGGGAGGGGCTGTATCCCTTGAAAAGGGACTTCGCCGCGCCGATCACAACGGCGACGGTTAGGTGGGTCGCAGTTAAGGCGGCCCATTCGATCAGGCGGATGAGATAGCCAAATAAGCGCATGTATGACGATTACGCCACAAAGGTTTTAAGGACTTCCGGGTTCGAGCCGAAAGCCTACCAAGCAAGCAGTTTAAATACCATCGTGATGACCCTTCCTTTTGCGGAAGCGCACATGCTGATGATGGAGAGGCGGGAAGCGGATATGCCCCGTTTGGGGGAGAACCTGTCCGTTCAAGAGCAGGCCAAAGCCTGCTTCCTCGACCTGATCCATACGGATGTCGAGCTGCACATGTTTACGATCCCCTTCATTATCCAGAAAAGGTACCTGCAAGACCTGCAAGGTTGGAGGGACTGGCGGACGTGGGAGCAATACCTTCTGAGTGTCGAGCTTCAGCCGATCATCGTCTTCAAGAATCGGTCGCTGGAGATCGAGGACAGTCGGGGAAGGCCCGAGACTTACTACCTCGCGGACATGCGGGTTCTTTTCAAAAGGGCGGGGCCGTTTCAATGGAAGGGTTAACCCTCTTCATAAGCATACTGGCTTTTATCGTGATCGCGGCGTTCATCTCTGCGAGACAGCGAGATGCCAAGATCGATAAAGAACCACCGTTTTTCGATCGGTTCATCGTGAGGTACGGGACTGACAAAGGTTACGCGTCTTCCATGAGAATCTCCAACGAGTGGAAGCGGCAGTTCGGCAAAGAGGGGGAAGCGACGAAATGGAGGGATGCGGTTGCTTTGGCGATCGACCTCGCTGACTGCTCAATCTATGGTGTAAAAGATAACCAGGTCGATCACATTGCGACATTTTTTGGTGGTCGCGTGGAATGGCATACATCTTGGCGTCCCACGCGGTCCGAGAAAGTGAACCCCAAGGGTGGGAGGGACAGAGTCTAACATGACCCCTGTACGTCCCAAAGCTCCCCCATCCGCAATCGTGCTTGGCGTTGTCACGCTGGCCTTTCTGCTGAATTACGCGCTGGTTTATCTTGGCGCCCGGCCACTGATTTACTGTGGGCTCCGAGAACCGCTGTGGGCGATGTTTCAGCCCCTGCAAATCTGGATCGTTCTCATCGGAATGGTCGCCTTCGCCTGGGGAGTTGTGACAAAACGACTCAGCATATGGGGTGTGAGTCTCTTTCTTATTTTCGGCGCTTATATACTTCCAGAGTGGTCACGCATTCTCTTCTCGCTCGGCAAAGACTGCGGAGCATGAGATGGTGTTTCGCGAGGAGCTATGGCAAATGCGACAAGGGATCTGCGAGGCCTACAAGATCGAGCCGTATATGACCTATACGGAAGAGCAGCTTGCCATGTTTATCGGCAAAGACCCCTCCACGCCGAAACGATGGAGGATGGCTGGCAAGATATTCCCGGTGGTTGAACCCGGCGGAAAGGGCATCCGCTACTTCGGCTTTCAGATAGCCGATATTATCATGGGAAGGCCCATTCCATGGGACGTTACGTCAAAAGAGATTTCCGGCTCGGGCAATACCACCTCGCCCAGCGAGACGGCTCCCCGGCCTGGTATCGGTGCTGGCGAGAAGGTAACGCCCCAAGGCGCGTTAGCCTCGGCACGACGGACTTTGAAGACGCCAAGCAAAAGCTAACGGACTGGTTCGTCCTTCAAACCAAGCCTGAAGCTCCAACGGCTGAGGTTACGATCGCGGAAGTGATTGCCCGCTATTGGAATGAGCGCGGGCAATTCACCTCTCATCCGTCCACGACCAACACCCACTGTAATTACTGGCTCAACTTCTTCGGCGAGAAGTCCGTGGCGGAAGCAACGGCCTTTGCCGAACAGGAGCGGTTTAAAACCTTTTTGCAGGATGAGCAGGGGGCCGGTCCCCAAACGGTCAACAACATCCTCTCCACGGGCCGGGCGGCCGTCCGCGCGGCGTGGAAGAAGGGGGAGATCCCTTCGGCGCCTCCGCTGTCACTCCTTCCAGTGGGGGACCAGGACCCCATGGGACGCCCCGTGAGTTTGGAGGAAGGCCATAGGCTGCTCTCCGAACTCCGCGACCACGTGTGGCTCTTAAACGTCCTGCTGATCGGCACGCTGGCCCGGCCAAGCGCCATCATGCAAATGGACTGGTCGCAAATGGATTTCGAGGCGGACCTGATCTACCTGAACAAGCCGGGCCGGAAACAGAACAAGAAGCGGCGGCCGGTCGTTAAAATGCCTCCCTTCCTCAAGGCCATCCTCCTGCCGCTTCGCGGGGAGGGGCCGGTCGTCAGCTTCAAGGGGGAGGCGGTCAAGTCTGTCAGGACGGCATGGAGGCAAGCGCGCAAGCGGGCGAAGCTCCATATCCCCACTGCGGAGGGGGCAGTCACCCTCTACTCATGGCGCCACACCCTTGGCCGCTGGTTGAGGGCGAGGGGCGTTAAGAAGTGGGAGGTGCAAGGCCAGCTCGGGCACGGCGGAGGTGTTACTGAGCGATACGCGGAGTTTGATCCGGAGTTTCAGAAAGAGGCCGTGGCCGCCATCGAGGCGTTCTGGCGTGCCATGTACCCGGAGCGAGCCAGTTCCGAGCCAGCGATTTGGGAGATGTCCGGTAACTATTTGATTTCGTGGTGCCGGTTGAGAGGATTGAACTCCCGACCTTCGGTTTACAAATCCGAGTGTCCAGCTTTTCGAATGCTAGGTTTCACGAAAAAATCAGTGCAATTCAAACTGATCTCCCTATCTGTGTATCACCCCCCGGCACCTTGAATCAGCGGTCCGGGTATCAACCGGGTATCAACGGGGAATCCCTACTTGAACGGCAACATCATTCCGCTTCGGGCGGCCAGACACCGTCGCGCTCCGGCCGCCAAGATATCGTTGACCGAGCAGCGGGTCACCGATTTCAAGTCTCGCGGGGTTACTTTTTACGCTAACGACGCGCGAACTCCCTGCCTCTCGGTTCGCGTGACCAAAGCAGGCTCGAAGAGTTACGTATTCACAAAGAAGCGTAACGGCAAGTTGCTACGTTTCACGCTCGGCAAGACAAGTAGCCTCACGCTGGATGGTGCCCGGAAGGCGGCGGCCGCTTATCAGGGCGACTTCGCCCGCGGCGTGGACGTGGGAGCGCAGCGAAAGCAAGATAAGGCCGCCGCCAAGCTGAAGGCGACAACGTTAGCGGACGCGTACGAGCGCTTTTTAATACTTAAGGATAGGCGCCCATCGACCCGGCAGGACTATGCGGCGCTTTGGCGTCTACATGTGCCCAATAGCCTGAAGCGGAAACCAGTGAACGAGGTATCCCAGGAAGACATCGAGAAGCTCAAGACAGAAATCGGCAGGCGACAACGGCGAACGGCTAACAAGGTGATCGTTCTCATCTCGGCCATCATGGCGAAATCCGGTCGTTGGGCGGACAATCCAGGCAGGGATGTAGAGCGGTTCGAAGAACGTGTACGGACGCGGAGGCTGGCGCCTGAGGAGCTGACCCGGTTGTGGGAAGCTCTCGAAGCGGAGAATGGTTCTCTTTGGTCTGACTTCTTCCGAATTCTCGTCGAAACCGGTGCGCGACGTGCGGCCCTGTGTGCGATGCGTTGGCAAGATTTAGACCTAACGGCGGCGGTGTGGACGGTGCCGGCGATCTGGTCAAAGAATAAACGTGAACTGGCCGTTCCGCTTACTTCACAGGCGGTCAAGGTACTCCAGCATCGCTTCAGTGCAGGAGCGGCCCCCTCTACTTGGGTCTGGCACTCCGAAAAGTCGGAGACCGGTCACGTTGTAAATCCGGAGAAACCGTGGCGTAATTTTTTGAAGGCGGCGAGGATTACCGAGCACTGCTCCCTTCACGACGTTAGACGAACGCTCGGATCCCATCTGGCTAGGTCCGGAGCAGCCTTACCCATCATTAGCAAGGCTTTGGGTCATGTATCGGCCCAATCGGCTCGGGCATACATTCATCTCGATGTGGAACCCGCACGCACCGCGATCGAGAAGGCGTTGGGTACGATGCGCAATGTCCCGTAAGCCCCGAAGGCCGTTTTCCACAGCTGTCGAGCAGGATTCTAATCCGAGCCCTGGATCG